>NZ_JALPRH010000016.1:99879-173302 GCF_030464795.1 Paraburkholderia sp. SECH2 | reverse complement strand
CACGCCGATGATAGTGCGGATTCCCGTGTGAAAGTAGGTAATCGTCAGGCTCCCCAGCAAGTCCAGAAACCCCACCCCACAAAGGTGGGGTTTCTGCGTTTACGGCACGAAACGCAGAGGCAGAACGAGTCTTCTGCCTCCAGTCGAGTCATCACGACGACGATGCCATGCTCGCGCCGGGACTTCTCCAGTTCCTCCCGATCAAACAGAC
Organism: Paraburkholderia sp. SECH2; assembly: GCF_030464795.1. Classification (NCBI taxonomy): domain Bacteria; kingdom Pseudomonadati; phylum Pseudomonadota; class Betaproteobacteria; order Burkholderiales; family Burkholderiaceae; genus Paraburkholderia; species Paraburkholderia sp. SECH2. The sequence goes on along the minus strand of NZ_JALPRH010000016.1, from coordinate 173,091 downwards.
TGCCGCTATCTGGCGAGCCATTGATGCCATTGTCAATGGCACGCCATTTCGTTATCCGCGCTACTACCTTGCTCAGGCGCGGCCAGTTATTCAGCTAGAAATCTGCGTCAGTGCGCAGCGACGTCCCCACCATCAATGCTGGCCGCACGAACAGGCACCGCGTCATCGGTTGCATCCATCTGACCAACTTCCGCAAGTAACGCCTCGTCGCGTGCAATCACCTTCGGCAGATGCGTGCGTAGGAACTCAACCCACGTCCGCGTCTTCGCATCGACGAACTTGCGTGACGGATACAGCGCGTACACATTCATCTTCTGCAGCGTATATTCAGGCAGCACGCGGACTAACGTCCCGTCACGCAGCCCGGCAATCGCCGCATAGAGCGGCACCATACCAATGCCCATTCCCTCGCGAATCGCGACGATCAGCGATTCCGCAATATTCACTTGCACGGGTCCGTTCACTTCCATCATCTCGCTGCCGTTGGGGCCATCGAGCACCCATTCGTACGCCGGAAATGCTGGTGTGTGCAAGATCAGGCACTCGTGATGCGCGAGGTCGCTAGGCTTCTGCGGCGCGCCATGAGCGCGCACGTAAGCAGGCGATGCGCACAAGATGCTGAAAGTTGTACCAAGCGGGAGCGAAACGAGGTCAGAATTCGGCAGAGTCGAGGCGCCGATAACAGCGACATCGGCGCTGCCTTCGAACAGGTCGGGCATGCGCTGCGACAACGTCAATTCAACGGTCACTTCGGGATAAAGCGCGCGATACCGGGAGATGGCCGGCAGCACGTAATGCTGGCCGATACTGGCAAAGCTGTGCATCCGCAAAGCGCCGGCAGGGCGTTCGTGGGCGCAGCTTGCTTCTTCTTCCGCCGTGTCGACATCTGCAAGGATCTGCTGAGAGCGTTTCAGGTAACGCTCCCCCGCTGTGGTGAGCGCGAGCCTGCGTGTCGACCGGTTCAATAAGCGCGTACGCAGATGCGCTTCGAGTTCGGAGACCGCACGCGACATCGCGCCAGTCGTCGAATTGAGCGACTGCGCGGCGGCGGTAAAACTACCGGCTTCAACCACGCGCACGAACACTCGCATATTTTGTAGCGTATCCATCGATCCTTCTATTTCACGGCAGAAGCCGTATTGTCCGCCTGTCCCGCAAGCCCATTGTTGTTCATTCTGGAAGGGACGTTCCGCGCCCGTCCTATTAATACGCGCAGCGCATGCTCTTACAATCGGCGCCTTGCCTGCTGGTGTGCGCAGCGTTCACCGGGGTTTCTTTTAGCGACAAACCGGGACGCGTTGCTTTCTGATGATGAGACGCCAACATGCGATCAAGTCCACGGTGGATCCTCGCCGGCAGTGGCGCGTCATATTGCCGGCGCTCAGTCCGGCCGTTCGCGACTGGGCGAACAGCGACGGTCTGATCTGGCTGCATCTGCTGAAAACGGTCACTGCGGGTTTGCTGGCGCTGGGCATTGCCATGTTGCTGGATCTCCAGCAGCCGCGAATCGCGATGACCACGGTGTTCGTGCTCATGCAGCCGTTCAGTGGGATGGTGCTCGCCAAGAGTTTCTACCGTATTCTCGGCACCGCGGTGGGGACGGTCGCTGCCCTGGTGCTCGGCGCGCTGTTCGTCCAGCAGCCCGAGTTGTACATGCTTGGCATGATCGGCTGGGTGAGCGTCTGTATCGCGGCAGCGGTCCGGTATCGGCATTTCAGATGGTATGGCTTTGTGCTGGCAGGTTATACCGCCACTCTGATCGGTATTCCGAATGTCACGGCGCCGCACGACCTGTTTCTGGCCGCGCTCACACGCGCGGCTGAGGTGGCGGTCGGTATCGTGTGCTCGAGCGCAGTCAGCGCGCTGTTCGTGCCGCAGCGTTCCAGCCTTGCACTGCGGCGCGCGCTTCATCTTCGATATGCAAATTTTACTGCGTTCGCTGCTGACGTGCTGGGGCGCGGAATCGACCGTTGCCAATTTGAGCGGCGCTTTGCGGACCTCGTCGACGAGATCGTCGGCTTTGAAGCGACGCGAACATTTGCTGCCTTCGAGGATCCGGCCATGCGTTCGCGCAGTCAGCATCTCGGTCGTCTGAACGGCGAGTTTATGGACGCATGTGCACGGCTGCATGCGCTGCACCAGTTGCTCAAACGTCTGCACGTAAGCGGCCCGAGCGGGAAGGTCGATGCCATCACGCCGTACTTCAGCGAGCTGTCGGCACTGTTGGCATCCACCGGGTCTGCAGATGCAGATGCCGATGCAGCGCACGTAGCCGCTGGTTTGCGGCTCTTTCAGGCGAGCTTGCCAAGACGCGTGCGCGAAACGAGACGGCCACTGGAAGCCGCCCCCGCCGAATCGCTAGCGGACTTCGACACAGCCACGGAACTGCTATATCGATTTGTCGATGAATGGATCCGCTACTCAGAGACTTACGCGTCTTTGGCGCGGCACAAACCGGGAGCCGGGCAGCGTACTGCCGGCTGCTACGTGAGCAGAACGAACGGCTTTGTGGTCGCGTTTACCTTTGCCAGGTCGGCGGCGGCGATGGCGATCGTCAGCTGGTTCTGGATTGCCACGGACTGGCCGAGTGGTGGTCTCGCAGTGATCGGCGCGGCGCTGGTTTGTGCGTTGACGTCGACCACGCCGAACGCATCGAAAATGGCCGTGCAGATGGCAGTCGGTGCAGTGCTGGCGACTATGACCGGCTACCTTTTTACGTGCGACGTGTATCCGAATATCGACGGCTTTCCGCTGCTTTGCGCAACGCTCGCTCCGGTGCTTGCACTCGGCGCCTTCATCGCATCGCGCAAACTCTCGGCGGGGTATGGCATCGGTTTCTCGGTGTTCTTCTGCCTGCTTGCCGGACCGGACAACGTCGTCACGTATGCGCCCGATATGCTGATCAACAACGGTATCGCGATCACGGCGTCGCTATTGCTCGCAGCGATCGTTTTCTCAGTGGTGTTCCCCGCGAACATGCCGTGGCTCACGGAGAGAATCAAGGGCGATTTGCGCGCGCAAGTCGTGTCTGCGTGCAAGGACGAACTGCCCGGACTCAATCAGCGCTTTCAGTCGAGCACTCACGATCTGGCCTCGCAGTTACGCATGCTGCTGACGCGGCGCTCCCGACGCCGTGACGCGTTGCGCTGGATGCTCGTCACCCTTGAAGTAGGGCACGCCGTGATCGATCTGCGCAACGAAGTGGCGCGTGCGGGCTACGTGCAGGCCCTTCATCCGCACTGGAACAGCGGTCTCACCCGAACTTGCGACGACCTCGCGCGGCTCTTTGCGCGACCGGACGTGCGTGCTCTCGAGCGCGCGCTCGTATCCGTGCGCTCGGCCACGTGGATCGCGCAGGACCTGCTGGAAACCGTCCACGCCGACCGCGGCCAGCGACACGATCTGCAACGCATCCTGAGTTGCCTGCATTTCATCCGCACGGCGTTGCTCGACGAAGACGCGCCTTTCAATACGCGTTGACCCGTGCGTCGGATCGGGCGTGCGCCTCGATCCTTCTGCCAGATGGAAAGGTCCCTTCTGTCCAGCCCCGTTTATCTGTGTAGGTGGCAGTCATATAGTTTCTTCACCGCCGCGCAGTCCCCAAAAGGGACTCCCTGTGGGACGGAATCGTAAGAACTGGAGAACGAAATGAATGTGTTGAAGATTGCCCTGATTGCCTGCACTTTGTCCGCTGCTGTCGCTCATGCACAGACGGCGCCTGCCACCCAGGAAGAACAGGTCGCACAGGCGAATGCACCGCGCGCGAACAGCGTCGCTGAGCAACGCCGCGTCGCAGTACCGAAGGCCAAAGCTGAAGAGTGCGTAGGGCCCGTGAGTTTCTGCAATATTTTCTTCGGCAGCTAAGCAGCGCCGCGCGCAACACCAGCAGTACCTGTAAGACCTGTCGCGAGAATGTTGCACGCGACGAAGCGCCTGGCCGCGACGCCGTCCCATCGAGACGCCGCGGCTGGTGCGACAAACTGGCTACTGAGCGAAGCACACCGCAGACGTGCGCACCGGTAGACTGGACGGGTGAATATGGAGAGACTCAATTTCATGTACCAGGACCGGATTCGTTGCTCCGCGTTGCGCGGAAAAATCACTTCAGCCGCCGAGGCGGCGCTTCTGATTCAGGACGGCATGCGCGTCGGCGCCAGCGGCTTTACGCGCGCGGGCGACGCCAAAGCTGTTCCGGTCGCACTTGCCGAGCGGGTCCGTCAGGAAGGCAAGCCGCTACAAATTACATTGATGACCGGCGCATCGCTCGGTCATGACGTGGATCGCATGCTCACTGAGGCGCATGTATTGGCGCGCCGCTTGCCGTTTCAGGTCGACAAGACTCTGCGCGATGCGATCAACCGCGGCGAAGTCATGTTCGTCGATCAGCATCTGTCCGAAACCGTCGAGATGCTGCGCGCGAATCAGCTCGGCAAACTTGACGTTGCCATTATCGAAGCCACCGCGATCACCGAAACCGGCGGCATTGTGCCGACCACTTCAGTCGGCAACTCGGCCAGCTTCGCGATCCTCGCCGACAAGGTCATCGTCGAAATCAATCTCGCCCAGCCGCTCGCCCTCGAGGGACTGCACGACATCTGGATTCCGGGCCGCAGGCCGAATCGCGAACCACTGCCGATCGTGCGCCCGCAAGACCGCATCGGAACGCATGCCATCGAAATTCCGCCAGAGAAAATCGCGGCGATTGTGATCACTGACAAGGCGGACAGTCCGTCCACGGTGTTGCCCGCGGATGCGGAAACCGAACTGATTGCGCGCCATCTGATTGAATTTTTCCGGCACGAAGTGGCATCTGGGCGCATGCCCCCGCAATTGCCGCCGTTGCAGGCTGGCATCGGCACGATTGCCAATGCGGTGCTGGCCGGTTTCGTCGATTCGCCTTTCGGCGCCTTCGAAATTTACTCAGAAGTACTGCAGGATTCGACCTTCGATCTAATGGACGCCGGCAAGGTGACGTTCGCCTCGGGTGCGTCGATCACGTTGTCGGCCGCGCGTCAGGCGCAAGTGTTCGGTGAACTCGAGCGCTATCGCGATCGTTTGGTGCTGCGCCCGCAGGAGGTCAGCAACCATCCTGAAGTGATTCGCCGGCTCGGTCTGATCGCGTTGAATACCGCATTGGAATTCGACATATACGGCAATGTGAATTCCACGCACGTCGGCGGCACGCACATGATGAACGGCATTGGCGGCTCGGGCGATTTCGCGCGCAATGCGTCATGTGCGATCTTTGCGACGAAGTCGATGGCGAAGGGCGGCCGTATTTCGAGTGTGGTGCCGATGGTGCCGCACTGCGACCACAACGAGCACGATGTGGACGTGGTGGTGACGGAGCAGGGTCTGGCCGATCTGCGCGGATTGGCGCCGCGGGAACGCGCTACGCTGATCATCGAAAACTGCGCGCATCCGCTCTATCGCGATCTGCTTCGCGACTACTATCGGGATGCCTTGCAATGGGGTGGACAAACGCCGCATCGGTTGGACCAGGCTTTCACCTGGCATACGCGGCTGCGTGATACCGGCTCGATGTTGCCGGCAGTAGAGGCGCCTCTCTAAATACTAAATAAAACCGGCGTCAGGTGGCATTCGCTCCCGACGCCGTAAGACATCAGGTGCTGCGCTCAGGTGCCGCGCCGGACGAGCCGGATAAGAAACAGCAGAATAACGGCGCCGATCACAGCGGTAATGATCGAACCGATCCAGCCGCCGCCGAGCGAAATGTGCAACACACCGGCAAGCCAGCCACCGATGAATGCGCCGACAATCCCGACGATGATGTCGACGATCAGACCGAAGCCGCCGCCCTTGACGAGCACGCCGGCCAGCCAGCCGGCGATCGCGCCGATGATGAGCCATGCAATGATGCCGTGTTCCATATTCGAGACTCCATGGTTGAGTGTGAAAAAATCACGGTGACAGAGCTTAGTCGAAGGTTATGGGACAGTCCATATTCAGGACGCGGAATTAACATTGTCTGAATCTATTGCAAGCTAAGTGTAGACGATGCGCGCGAATATGGGGGAGCTTACACACGGCGACTCACTCCGGCGTCGGCTCCGCATCTTTAGCCGTCCAGCTCACGCTCGATACGCTCTTTTCCATGCTGATGCGGCTCGCCATCTGTTCGAGCTTCGGCTGATCTTTCGGATGCAGCTTCAATGTTGCGGTAACGCGAATGCGTCCCGTATCGTCTTCGAGGTCTTCGCTCGTCAGGCTCTGGAACGACAGCGGTGTCGAATACATTGAGTTGGACACCGCGGTGCGAATGTGAATTTCATCGGCCTCCCGGCAAACGATCGTCAGCACATACTCGCGCACGAGGTCGGCGTCCGAAACGGGCGCCGCGTTGATGGCACGGCTCACTTCACGCAGCACCGTATTGGTCAGCAATACGACCGCGGTACCGGCGAGGGCCGGGCCGTAGTGCCCCGCACCGCACAATACGCCGACCGCCGCCGAGCACCACAAGGTCGCGGCGGTGTTGATTCCCTGAATGGAGCCCTTGTCGCGCATGATCACGCCGCCGCCGAGAAAGCCGACGCCGGAGACGACATACGCGGCAATCTGGGTGATACCGGCGGTGCCGTTGCCGGTCAGCACGCCGAGCGTGACGAACAGGCACGCACCGCTGGCGACCAGTGTGATGGTGCGAAGGCCGGCGTTGCGCTGGCGCATCTGCCGCTCGAGGCCGATCGCGACCCCGCAACTGAAGGCGGCAAAGAGCCGCAAGACGAATTCAATTGTCATCGTTAAGAAAGGTTGAGGCGCGTGTTCGCACAGTGTGAACCCTACGCGTGACAGCATCACGTATCCGCAGGGGAAGCGCGAACGCGATCAGGCGTGACAAGGCATGCGAGCCGGGGCTCGGGACGCAAAAGTCATGGAGCGTGCGCAACGCATCGGGCCATGCGGCGCTTCACTGGCAGCAAGAGGGTAAAAGCGACGTGCACCGTCGGGCCCGAAGGCAAGACGGCGACAGGGCAAAGGCTGACGCGGAAATCTTGCCGATCAGGCGATCGGGCGAATCGAAGCTCGACTGGTACTACTGCTACTGTCCAAGATCGTGATTCCGGTTAAATGAACTGGGCGAATTTTAGGCAGCTCTGCAAAGTTAAGTCAAGCCGGGATGAGGCAGGGTGGCGGAATGCGTTGTGCGTCACTTGCTGAATCTTCCTCGGTAAGATCAGAATTTTCCTCGCATAAATACGGACTCCGAATATTGACGAGGTCCATCCCGGAAAACACACTGTTCGAACACTTCGAAACACGTGGTGTGGTTCTGGTGCTCAATCCGCGTTTCACTTCCAAGGATTTCGCCTAGATTTTTTCGGTTGCCCTTGTGCGGTACTTTGCGCATCCGATCTGCACCACGTCGTCTCTTTTCCGCTGTTCACCCAATTGAGGAATGTATGAAAGAAAAAGCTTTCGGCGTTATTGCCGGCGCATTGATTGCTGCGGCTCCGCTCGTGTCGTTCGCCGCCGGTTTGCCCGCGCCGTTTGAAGGCAGCAGCACGCTGCAGGCGGATGGTGTCGTGAAGTCGATCGATCAGGCAAAACAATCGGTGACCGTGCTCGATGCACAGGGTGGCGAGGCTTCATTCAACATCACCGATACGAGCAACCTCGCGCAGATCAAGCAGGGTGGCAAGGTCCACATCCGGATGATGCGCAACGCCATGGTCAGCGTAACGCGCGGTGCTGACGGCCACGGCGCGGCTGTTCAGCCGGTACAGCAGAACACCGTGCAGAACGTGACCGCCGAAGTTCAGGCGATTGATCATGCCTCCGGCATCATGGCCCTGAAGGGCCCGAATGGCACGGTGTTCCATATCCAGGGCCGCGAGCCGGCAAAGGTCGCCGGCGTGACGCCGGGTATGCAGGTGTCGGTGGCGTACGCGCCGCAGGTCAGCGTGGCCGTCGCGCCTGCTCAGTAACGCAAACTGGCCGAAATAGTGCGCCAGTGCCGAAATGCGGATGTCCTTTGCGGACGTCCGCGTTTTTCTTTTGCGATGCAAGCCAGTATGACTTCTATGTGGCGTTATTCGGCACTCCAGCCCAGTGCCCTAGTCGGGCTCGCCCGGCACGAGGCGCAATCGTGTGATCTCAGAGGGGGCCCCCAGGCGCTTCGGCGGTCCCCAATAGCCGGTGCCGCGACTCGTGTAGACCCACAGGCCGTTCAGCCGTGCGAGACCAGCCGTGAATGGCTGCTGCAAACGCACAAAGAAATTCCATGGGAAAAACTGACCGCCATGTGTGTGACCGGATAGCTGCAGTGTGAAACCTGCTGCTGCGGCGGCTTCTGCAGAGCGCGGCTGGTGTGCGAGCAGTACTTTGATCAGCACATCGCCAGGCGCGCCTGCGAGGGCCGCAACCGGGTCGCTACGATGCAATGGATCATGATGGCCCGCTGAGAAATCGGTCACCCCGGCAATCACGGCGCGCGCGCCGTCGTGGTCCACGATCACATGCTCGTTAAGCAGAACGGTTAAGCCCAGGCGCCGGAATTCATCGATCCAGGCGTTCGCCCCAGCGTAATACTCGTGATTGCCGGTCACGAGGAACGCGCCGTGACGCGCACTGAGTCGCGACAGGGGCTGTGTGTGTCTGGTCAATTGCGGCACGCTGCCGTCCACCACATCGCCGGTGACGGCAATCAGATCCGGCTTCAGACGATTCACCGCGTCGACGATCGCGTCCACATAACGGCCTTTGATGGTCGGGCCGACGTGGATATCGCTGATCTGGACGATCGTGAAACCGTCGAGTGCCGGCGGCAGATCGTCGATCGGCACCTCGATCGTCACGACCTTGGCGCGGCGCCGTGCGTTGAACAGACCGACGAGTGTCGAGAGCAGCGCAAGCAGTGGTACCGCGGCAGCCGAGCCGACGCGCCAGTGCGCGATTGCGATCGTGTTCGGCCAGATTGCATCGACGGTGAGCAGTGAGGCGAGCGCCAGGTCGCGCGCGAACGTCAGAACCAGTAGCGAGGAGAAGAAGCCCATCGCCAGCAGGCCGACCCACGCGAGGCGGTCGCTGAGCGGCTGCTGTTTGATGGTGCGCGCCAGCATGCCGAGCGGGATCAGAAAGATCGACAGCACCAGCCACAACGCGCACAGCCACCGGCCGGTGACGCTGACCGGCATGTCGGGAATCAGTCGAAAACCGACGTAGATATGCAGCAGGATCCCAATCAGGATGAAGCGAACAAGAAACGATGAGCGGCGCATAGAGAGGATAGGGGCGGGAAGGGGCCGGCACGAGCGGAGCAACGGCGGCGGCTCGCCAACCGCAAGCATGAAATAGCGGACGAGCCGGATCATTCTACCGGCATGTGCAACCCCTTGCCGACGGCGCCAGAATTGCTTCTTGGGTTGGCCGACCAAGTCCGTGTTTGATGCAGCAAGCGGATACCGCAACGCAGCAATTCTCGTTGTCGCATGCCGTTGTCTGAACTGCAGCGACGCTCTAATTAAATGGGCTTTGAATTGTGTTTCGCGTGCACTATTCTCAAATAGAACCGGCTTGTCTAAGGGCCATCGCGGCCCAGCGGCGGTTCGTTTTGTCCTCGGTTGAGGGTGAGGCAGGAGGCGCATCATGAAACTGCTTGGATCGGGCCATCACGTACGCCACGGACTTCATGGACATCACGTCGGACGAGAGGGCAGCCACGTCATGCTGCCGCTGGTGGGCATATCGCTGATGGCGCTCGCGTTGTACTTCGGCGTGCGCGACATCGACTTCTCCGAACTGGGCAAAAACGCGCTATTCGACGTTGTGATGGTATGCGTTGCACTCGGCATCGCAGGGCTGTTCGGCGTCGTCGGCGCGTGGTTACGTTCGGGTGGCGACGACGCCGATGAAGGCTTTTGCTTTATCGGTGCGGTGATCGGCGCAGTGGTGTTCTACGTGGCGCTCCTCAGATAAACGCACCGGCGGCCTGAGGGCTGTCAGACGATCTGGGCGGCTTCGTCGAAGGAGAAGCGCGGGCTGCGTGGGAACAGCTTCGACGGGTCGCCATAGCCCAGATTGATCAGGAAGTTCGCCTTCACGGTTGTGCCGACGAAGAAGGCCTCGTCGACTTTGGCGGCGTCGAAGCCCGACATTGGACCCGTGTCCAGACCGAGCGCGCGCGCGGCGAGAATCAGATAGCCGCCTTGCAGCGTCGAATTGCGAAAGGCCGTATCCGCAATCGCCTTGTCGTTGCCGGCGAACCAGCTGCGCGCGTCGGCATGCGGAAACAGTTTCGGCAGATGTTCGTAAAACGCCATATCCATCCCGACGATCACCGTGACCGGCGCCGCCATCGTCTTCTCGAGATTGCCCGCCGACAAAGCTGGGCGCAGCTTTTCTTTGCCTTCGGGCGTTTTCACATAGACGAAGCGGCCGGGGCTCGAATTGGCCGAGGTCGGACCAAGCAGCACGAGCTCGGTGAGTTGCTTGAGCACGGCATCGTCGACTGCTTTAGCCTGCCAGCCGTTATGCGTGCGCGCTTCGCGAAAGAGCTGATCGAGAGCCTGATCGGGAAGAATCATGGTGGTAGCCTCTTGAAGTAGTGGAGTTAGAAATCCGGATGACAGCGCAAGCCACAGGCGTGAGCGTTGTCGTCATTGCCGCCATAATAGCCAAGGTTCTAATTCGCGCATGTATCGCACGCGCAATCGCATTCAGGCAATTTCATGGTGGACCTTTTCGATGACCTTCCAGCGCCCGACGTGGACTGGTATCCCGAGTGGCTCGCGCCCGAGGCCGCGGCGCACGCTTTAACACAACTCATCGACGAAGTGGAGTGGCGTCAGGACATGATGGGCACGCCAGCCGGGCGCGTGCCGCTGCCGCGGCTGACGGCCTGGCAGGGTGAGCAGGATGCAGTCTACGTTTACTCCGGCATTCGCAACGTGCCACAACCGTGGACCCCGACTGTCACCGAACTTCGGATCGCCGCGGAAGTAGCTTGCCACGCGCGCTTTAACAGCGTGTTGATCAACCGCTACCGCAGCGGCACTGACAGCATGGGATGGCACGCGGATCGCGAGCCTGAGCTCGGCGCCCAGCCGGTGATTGCGTCGATCAGCTTAGGCGTCGCGCGCACTTTCGACTTGCGGCACAACAAGACAGGCGCCGTGCAGTCGTTTTCGTTGAAAGGCGGCAGTTTGCTAGTCATGAAGGGCAACACGCAGGCCGACTGGCGGCATCGCGTGCCGAAGGAGCCGCGCGTGGCCGGCGAGCGGATCAATCTGACGTTTCGCTGGGTGACGCCGCGCGGGGCAACTCGCTAACTTGCGGGGTAGCCGTTAGCTGCGCCGCTTCTGGTCCGAAAGCCCGGAACCCCCAAAGCCCCTGCACCCACTCGCTGCCAGGCCCGAAGCCGCATCGAGCACTTAAGCGCATAAAAAGCATCGCCAACGCCACGTTCAGTCATCGCCGATGTTCGAGCGAACCCCGCAGCATTGCCCACGTCCACGGCTACTGCCGATACCGCCCGCTATACCAGAATTGGTATCGCCGACGCGAATCATATGATTGGACGGTTAACGCCCCAGACACTACGCTACATCACGATCCACGCACCGTGAGGGCCGCAAACATCGGACGGGTTCGATGGATCGCCGACACAACAACGATCAGGAGACAGTCATGGCGAATACACGACGCGCCGCATGTCGTGCGTTGGGCGCGCTCGCGCTTTGCTCGAGCATCGGCGCACTGGCGCTGACAGCGCCGGGCGCATACGCGCAGGACAAACAGATCACCCTCGGCTTCGCCCAGGTCGGCGCCGAAAGCGCATGGCGAACCGCCAATACCGAATCGGTGAAGTCCGCGGCGGCGGATGCGAAGATCAAGCTCAAATTCTCCGACGCCCAGCAAAAGCAGGAAAACCAGATCAAGGCGATCCGCTCCTACATTGCGCAGAAAGTCGACGTGATCGCGTTCTCGCCGGTTGTCGAATCCGGCTGGGAGCCGGTGCTGCGCGAAGCTAAAGCCGCAAAAATTCCTGTGATCCTGACGGACCGCAACATCGACGTAAAAGACACGTCGTTGTACGTGACGATGATCGGCTCGGACTTCATGGAAGAGGGCCGGCGCGGCGGTCATTGGTTGGCCGATCACTATAAGAATGATCCGGGCCCGATCAACATCGCGGAACTGCAGGGAACGGTCGGCTCGGCGCCGGCCAACGACCGGCATTCAGGCCTGATCGAAGTGATCAAGAGCGATCCCAAATTCAAGATCATTGCGTCGCAAAGCGGCGACTTCACACTTGCCGGCGGCAAGCAGGTGATGGAAGCATTTATAAAAACTTATGGAAATAAAATAAATGTAGTTTATGCGCATAACGACGATATGGCGCTCGGTGCCATCCAGGCGATGGAAGAGGCCGGCATGCATCCGGGCAAGGACATCACCGTTGTCTCGTTCGATGCAACCAAGGGCGGCTTCCAGGCGATGGCCGCGGGCAAGATGAATGTCGATGTGGAGTGCAGTCCGCTGCTGGGGCCGCAACTGATGTCGGCGGTCAAGGACGTGGTGGCCGGCAAGCCGCTGCCCAAGCGCATCTTGACGGAAGAGACGGTCTTCCCGATGAGCGTCGCGGCGCAGACTTTGCCGACGCGCAAGTACTGAGGCGGAGTGTGATGGCTAATTGATTAGCCATCCATACGATAGAGGCAGAACATAAGCGAAGTACGGACAGATCGTACGGGTTTCTCCAGTGGTGCCTGACCGCCTGACTGCTTCGGCAGCGGGCGGTCTCTTTTCCGCCGAATCAGGTCGCGCCGAACCGAGCCAGCCTGAGCCCATCCGACCAATGCACCGCCGATCGAGCGAGGTCTATGACGCATCCCGCATCGGAACCCAATCCGCCGGCCATGAAGGCCGTCACAGGCGACGCTCGCGACGGCGCCGCCGCGAATGCACTCGAACCCATTCTGGCCACTACCGGCGTCAGCAAGACGTTCCCGGGCGTGAAAGCGCTGCAACAGGTCGACTTTCGCCTGTTCCCCGGCGAGATTCACACGCTGATGGGGCAGAACGGCGCCGGCAAATCCACCCTGATCAACGTATTGACCGGTGTAGTCGCGCCTGACGCCGGCACGATCCGCTTGGGTGGCGAGATCGTCGCGTTCGCGTCGCCGCAGGAAGCGGAAGCGGCCGGCGTGCGCACGCTGTATCAGGAAGTGAACCTGTGCCCGAACCTGTCGGTGGCGGAGAACATCTTTGCGGGCCGGCAGCCGAAGCGTTTTGGCGCGATCGACTGGCCCGACATCAAGCGGCGCGCGCAGGCAGCGCTTGCCCGTCTCGACGTGACGCTCGACGTCACCCGGTCGCTCGACGCCTATCCGATCGCCGTGCAGCAGATGGTGGCGATCGCGAGGGCGCTGTCAGTCGACGCCCGTGTGCTGATCCTCGACGAGCCGACCTCGAGTCTCGACGACGGCGAAGTCGCACAGCTTTTCAAAATACTTCGGCATCTTAAACAATCGGGAATCGCCATTCTGTTTGTTACGCATTTTATCGAGCAGACCTATGCCATCTCCGATCGCATCACGGTAATGCGCAACGGCGAGCGTGAAGGCGAATATTTCGCACGTGATTTGCCGGCCGATCAACTGGTCGCGAAGATGGTCGGCCATGAGCGCATGAGCGCGCGCTTGCGCGAGGCGGCACATGACGGCCACGCTGTTCAGGAAGGGCCAGAGAGCAAGGACGCGGTTCAGCCGTTCGTCGAGTTGCGCGGCGTCGGAAGGCGCGGCACGTTGCAGCCGATCGACCTCGACGTGCAGCCGGGCCAGATCCTGGGCCTGGCCGGCCTGCTAGGCTCGGGCCGCACGGAGACCGCCCGGCTGTTGTTCGGAGCAGATCGCGCCGACAGCGGCACGATCCTGATCGAAGGCCGGCCTGTGCGGCTGCGTTCGCCCCGGGATGCGGTGCGCCACGGCATCGGCTATTGCGCGGAGGACCGCAAGAAAGAGGGCATCGTCGCCGAATTGTCGATCCGCGAGAACATTCTGCTGGCGCTGCAGGCGCGACGCGGCTGGCTGCGCAAGATCAAGCGGCATCGCGCGCAGGAAATCGCGGACATGTGGATCGAACGCCTCGGCATCAAGGCAGCGGACGCCGAACAACCGATCGGGCTGCTCTCCGGCGGCAACCAGCAGAAAGCGCTGCTCGCGCGCTGGCTCGCCACGAATCCCAAACTCCTGATTCTCGACGAGCCCACTCGCGGCATTGACGTCGCCGCCAAGTTCGACATCATGGACCGCTTGCTAGCGCTGTGCGCGAACGGTCTGAGCATCCTGTTCATTTCGTCGGAGATCAGCGAGGTGCTGCGTGTGAGTCATCGCGTGGCGGTGCTGCGCGACCGTCGCAAGATCGCTGAAGTGGCCGGCAAGGCTTCGAATGAAGACAACATTTATCGACTCATCGCGGGGAGCGGCGAATGAAGCTATCGAACTGGTTCGTGCGCGATGGGGCTGAGCGCCCGTTGATCTGGCCGTGCGTCACGCTGGTGCTCCTGTGCGCCCTGAACCTCCTGGTGAATCCAAATTTTCTTTCTTTGAGGATGCTCGACGGCCATCTGTTCGGCGCGCCGATCGACGTGTTGAATCGCGCTGCGCCACTGGTGCTGGTTGCGACCGGCATGACGCTCGTGATTGCCACGCGCGGCATTGATATTTCGGTTGGCGCGGTGGTCGCGATCGCCGGCGCCGCAGCGGCCACGATACTCGCGACGCAAGCCGCGCCGAGCGCCGCATTGATCGCACAGGCCCTGGTCGCGGCGCTGATCGTCGGTGTGTTGAGCGGCATGTGGAACGGGTTGCTGGTGTCATTCGTCGGCATGCAGCCGATCATCGCAACCTTGATCCTGATGGTCGCCGGCCGTGGCATTGCGCAATTGCTGACGGCAGGGCAGATCATTCCGATCGGCGCAGCGGGCTATTTGTTCGTCGGCGGTGGGTATTGGCTTGGCGTGCCGTGTTCGGTGTGGATCGCAAGCGTTGCGGTGCTGGCCACCGCGGGGCTCGTTGAAGGCACCGCGCTCGGGCTCTTCATTCGCGCGATCGGCGTCAATCCGGTGGCGACGCGTCTCGTCGGCCTGCGCTCGAAAGCACTGGTATTCGCGGTGTACGGCTTCTCGGGATTGACCGCCGCGATGGCGGGCATCCTCATCAGCTCGAACGTGCGCAGCGCCGATGGCAATAACGCGGGCCTGCTGCTCGAACTCGACGCGATTCTGGCGGTGACGCTCGGCGGCACATCGCTGCTCGGCGGCCGCTTCAGTCTTGCCGGCACCGTGCTGGGTGCGTTGATCATCCAGACGCTGACCTATACGACTTATTCGATCGGCGTGCCGCCGGAAGCGACGCTCGTCGTCAAGGCGGCCGTGGTGCTGGCGGTGAGCGTGATCCAGTCGCCCTCGGCGCGCTCGCTCGCCATGTCGCTCTTCAGGCAGCGCGGGGTGGCGCGATGAGACGACTCCTCGAGGCCTGGGCTCATATCGTCGATCCGCGCACCTTACCGATCGCCGTCACTGTCCTGCTGTTTTGCGCGCTGTTCGGTTTCGGCTCGGTGATGTACACCGGCTTTTTCTCGTGGCAAGTGCTGCTCGATCTGCTGGTCGATAACGCCTTCCTGCTGATTGTCGCAATCGGTATGACGTTTGTGATCGTGTCCGGCGGGATCGATCTGTCAGTCGGCTCGGTGGTGGCGCTGACCACCATCGTCGAAGCGGTGTTGTCCGAACACATGCATCTGTCGGTCTGGGTGATCGTGCCGATCGTGTTGCTGATGGGCACGGTGTTCGGCGCGGTACAGGGTGCGCTGATTCACTTTTTCCGTTTGCAGGCGTTCATCGTTACGCTGGCCGGCATGTTTTTCGCGCGTGGCTTGTGCTTTCTGATCACGACGCAGTCGATCACCATCAACGATCCGACGTTCCAGAAGATTTCCGCGTTTCGGCTCAACATCGGCGTCGGTTCGGTGACGGCCAATGTGTTGATCGCCCTCGTCACGCTTGCCGCGGCGATCTATGTCGCGCATTTCACGCGTTTTGGCCGCAACGTGTATGCGATTGGTGGCAATCCGCGCTCGGCGTTGCTGATGGGCTTGCCGGTCGCGCACACGCGGATCGGTGTGTATGCGCTGAGTGGGTTCTGTTCGGCGCTCGGCGGCGCGGTGTTCACGTTCTACGTGCTATCGGGTTATGGCCTGCAAGGGCAGGGTATGGAGCTCGACGCGATCGCGGCGACGGTGATCGGCGGAACCTTGCTGACGGGTGGTGTCGGCTATGTGATCGGTTCGCTGTTCGGCGTCGGCATTCTGGGGACGATCCAGGCGCTGATTACCTTCGACGGCACGCTTAGTTCATGGTGGACCCGCATCGTAATCGGTGCGTTGCTGTGCGCGTTCTGTCTGCTGCAACGGCTGATTGAGCGGCATGCGAAATCGGTGGGGCGTCCGGGTGGCACCGGTGCTGTTGTGACGCCAGGCCGTGAGCACGGTCGCGGCGATGCACCAGCGACGTCCGATTCCCACGTGATCGGACGCGCCCCAGAGCAGGCGTTATAGCGCGGCTTAGGTGCTGAGTTCACGCCCGCGGGTTTCCGGCAACGTCAGCGCGGCGAGGATCACGATACCGTAAGCCGCGGCGGCGAATACGCCGATCGCGTGACCAAGCGTCATGGTCTGCGAGACGTAGCCGATCAGGAACGGAAACGTCGCGCCGACCGCCCGCCCGATGTTGTAGCAGAAGCCCTGGCCGGAGCCTCGAATGCGCGTCGGGAACAGCTCGGTGAGGAACGCGCCCATCCCCGAGAAAATGCCGGACGCGCAAAAGCCAAGCGGGAAGCCGAGAACGAGCATCGTGAGGTTATCGAGCGGCAGTTGCGTGTAGATCAATGCGATCGCACACGAGGCCAGCGCGAACGTGATGAACGCGCGCTTGCGGCCGATCTTGTCGCTGACGTAAGCGCCCGTCAGATAGCCGCAGTACGAGCCGACGATCACCACGCCAAGATAGCTGCCGGTGCCGATCACGCTCAGATGCCGCTCGGTCTTCAGATACGTCGGCAGCCAGGTAGTCACCGCGTAGTAGCCGCCTTGCACGCCGGTCGCGAGAATGGACGCACGCAGCGTCGTCCAGACGATATCGCGGCGGAAGATGTCGAGCAGCGAGGGACGCGTTTGTGCCGCGGCTTGCGCTTCTTTCTGCTGCCGATGCACCTCCGGCTCTTCAACGAAGCGGCGAATCCAGATCACGAATGGTGCCGGCGCAATACCGATCGCGAACAGCACGCGCCACGCGTAATCGGCCGGTATCCATGAAAACACGGCCATGAACAGCAGCGTCGACACGCCCCAGCCGATCGCCCAGCCTGCCTGTACGAGACCCACCGCCTTGCCGCGGTCACGCGGACGGATCACTTCGCCGATCAGCACCGCGCCCGCCGTCCATTCGCCGCCGAAGCCGAGCCCCATCAGTCCACGCGCCCACAGCAACTGCGAGAAGTTCTGTGCCAGCGCGCAAGCCAGTGTAAAAACCGCGAACCAGAGAATCGTGATCTGTAAGGTCTTCACCCGGCCGATGCGATCCGACAGCACACCGGCCGCCCAGCCGCCGAGCGCGGAACTCAGCAGCGTGACCGTCCCGATGAGACCCGCATCGCCGCGCGTAATACCCCATGTCGCGATCAGCGTCGGAATCACGAAGCTCAGGAATTGCGTATCCATTGCGTCGAGCACGTAGCCGATCTTGCAGCTCCAGAACGCACGCTTCTCGCTAACGGAAATCTGCTGATACCACGCAAACGGGTTTTTACCTGTGCCGGGCGCGCTGTAGCGCTCGGCGTCTGCGGTCAACTGCGCTTCGGTTTTCATAGCTGGGCTCCGGTCGTAGTCAGTGGCCGCGTCTTGGTGCGCGGCTTGGGGTGGGACAACTCAAATAACGCCGCGGCTAGAGCATCGCCAGCGTGGTGTTGGGAATGTCGGTGACGAGCATGTGTCCCGGCTTGTGCGCGATTGCAAACGGCAAACGCGCGCTTTCTATCGCGGCTTGCGGTGTGACGCCACAGGCCCAGAACACCGGTAACTCGTCGCTACGCACCTCGACTGCGTCGCCGAAATCGGGCCGCGTAATGTCGCGAATGCCGATCAGCGCGGGATCGCCGATGTGAACCGGCGCGCCATGTACCGCGGGAAAACGGCTGGTGATCTGGATGGCGCGGATTGCGTCGGCGGCTTTCATCGGTCGCATTGAGACCACGCGATTGCCGCCGAACACCCCTGCAGCCACGTTGCGTTCCCGCGTGCGATACATCGGTACATTGACCTGCTGTTCGATATGACGCAGCGGAATACCTTCACGCCGCAACATTTCTTCGAACGAAAACGAGCAGCCGATCGCGAACACCACCAGATCGTCGCGCCACAGTTCGTCGAGGCTGCACACCTCTTCGGCACGTTCGCCGTGGCGGTACACATAAAACGCGGGGACGTCGTTGCGTATGTCGAGATCGGCGCCGAGCGATGGGACACGCCATTCGCCGGGTTCGCCGATGCCGAGCAACGGGCAAGCTTTTGGATTGAGCGTGCAGAAGCGCAGGAAGTCGTCGGCGTATTGCCGGGGCAGGATCGCGAGATTGGCTTGCGCATAGTCGCCGCAGTAGCCTGCGGTCGGCCCGGAAAGACGGCGGCTGCGAATCTGCTGACGAAACTCGGATGGCGTGTAGGACATGAACGGCTTGACTCCAGCTAGGTCCGGGTGACCGATGGGAGCCAGATTAGTAACGCCAAAAATATCCTTCCAGCGAGTTATTCTTGTGTTTCGTTAAATTAAACTTAACAGCGTCGTCGGCGATTTTGCGGCGATGATCGAGTCTTTCGGGTCGCTGTTGGGAGAGCTAATGCAATGAATACCCGCTTTGTCGAAACGTTTCTGACGCTCGCTCGTCTAGGCAGTTTTCGCGCGACCGCCGCTGCCATGCACGCCACGCCCGCCGCGATTTCGCTACGCATCAAAACGCTCGAAGCCGAGTTAGGCGTCGAGTTGATCGAGCGCGACGCCACCGAGTTCCAGCTCACGGCGCATGGCGAGCGGCTGCTCGCGCATGCGCGCTCGGTGGTGCAGGCCACGCGCTCGCTGCAACTGGCCGCACAGGACGAAACCCAGGTGACGAAGCGGCTTCGGCTCGGCGTCATCGAAACGGTGGTGCATAGCTGGCTGCCGGACTACATCCGGATGCTGAACGTCGAGTACAAGCGCATCGTCGTCGACCTGACCGTCGACTCGAGCGCCGTGCTTGGGCCTCGTTTGCGTGCGGGCGAATTGGATCTCGTCATTCAGGTGGAGGAAACCGGCGAGCAGGAAGCGTCGATCGTTTCAAGTTTGCTGGCGAGCTATCCGGTGCGCTGGATCGCGCGCAACGATCTGATTCCGGCGAGTCGCGCGAAACACGTGCAGACGGTACTGCAGAAACCCGTGCTGACGTTCGGCCGTGGCACCGCGCCGCAAGTCGCCGTGCAGGCGATCGTGGAGATGCTCGCGAAGCGCGCCGGCGTGCCGCTTGCGGATACTCAGGTGACCTGTATGCCATCGGTTGCGGTGATCGTGAAACTGTTGCGCGATGGCTATGGCGTTGCGGCGGTGCCGGCGCTGTTCGTCGAGCCGTTTCTGAGCAGCGGCGAACTGGGGCAATTGCAGGTGCGTCCGCTGCCGCCGCCGATCGACGTTGCGATGATCTACCGCGACGACGCCGACGTTGGCGTGCTAGCGGCATCACGCGTTGCACGCAACGCGTGTGATCAGTATGCGAAGGCGATGGGGCGGCAGTTGATTGAGAGGCGGTGAGGCGGGGCTCGAGTCGGCCGAATGGCCGCGTCTTAAAGTCCATCCATGCTGAGTCGCCTACGCGCCGTGGCGACCAGCTTGTCGAACGAAAAGGCACTTGCGGCAAGCGCGGTGGTATCCGGAAAGTTATCGCGCGCAATGTCCGTCAACACCTGGCCCGGCGGCGCTTCGATCAGCACGCGGGCGCCCATTTCCTGCATCACGGTGAGCGCATCGAACCAGCGTACGGTGTGACGCATATTGGTCGCGAGATCGTCGCGAATGGCCTCTGCTGTGTACAGCGGGCGGCCGCCGCGATTGCCGATATAGGTAGCCTGTGGCGTCTGGAAAGGGACGTCTTTTGCGTACGCAACGAGTTCGTCCGTGGCATGTGCGAGCAGTTCGCAATGTGACGGCACGCTTACCGCAAGACGGACGGCTTTGCGTGCGCCTGCCGCCAAAGCGCGTTCAATGAAGGTGTCCAGCGCGCTATTCGCACCCGCCATGACGATCTGACGTGGCGCATTGACATTGCCAACGTAGACACGTTGATTGCCCGCATCCGCGTGTTGCGTGGCGAGTGTCTCCAGTTGGTGCTCGGTCAAACCCGACACGGCCGCGAGACCGTAGCCGGATGGGTACGCCGTCTCCATCAACTCGGCGCGTTTGCGAACCATCTTTAACGCGTCGCCAAAGTGAATCGCGCCGCAACTGACCGCCGCCGCGTACGCGCCCACCGACAAACCCGCGCTGATCTCCGGCAAGAGCTTTTCCTCTGCCAGTGCCCGCGTGATCGCCACGCCCGCGACTGTCAAACCGATCTGAACGGCTACGGTTGAGCGCAGGGCGTCTGGCGTGTCGAGGGTGAGTACGTCGATGTCGAGCACCTGAGACGCTTCTTCGAGTGTGCCGGTCACGGCGTGATGCTGCGGCAGGCGGTGCAGAAATCCGTCCGACTGCGCGCCCTGGCCGGGAAACAGAAGGGCCAGCATCAGGGATTGCCGTGAACGGGCGCCCACGGATCGCTAACCAGCTGCGGCCCGCGAGCATGGCGCGCCATTACACGTGCCTTGTCCGCTGCCCACTCGGCCAGCGCAACGCCGCCTGCGGGCGTTTCCAGTTGCACATCCACACGAATGCCGGCGCGTTGCGCGGTCGCTTGAAGATAGTCCAGCAACTGAATGGCGGCGTGACGCGGAAGTTTATCCGGCGCGCGAATCAGCAGATCGAGATCGCTCGAGAACGTGACCGTGGGAGTCTGCGTTGCCAGCTCAAAACCTGCGCTGCCGGTTGGGCCCCAATCGAATCCGACCAATGCACCGGCCGTGTCGCGTCGTAGTGCAGCAAGGGTCGCGAAAGTCGGCAACGCATTGCGCGACGCAAGCGGGCTGCGTCGCGCCAACGCTTCCGGCGGCACGGCGATTTCAATATCGTCCCGGTGCACCCACGTGCCGTAACGCTGCGATCGCTCCGTACCGCGCAAGCCGATCGCCACGAAGCCGTCAGCGGCCAGTGCGCGTCGCACAACCGCATACGGCGCGCGCTCGAAAGCCCGACGAACCCATGCCGGCTCGCCGTCAAACTGTGGCAAGCGGTGCAAGCGCAGCAGATCATGCGGCTGCCAGCGCGCGTCGAACGACAGCGCGTGATCGGCTGCAAACGGCGGCGCTGCGCAGACCTGCATTACACGGCATCCCATTGTTCGGCGAGACGCCGCCGCACTTCGATCGACGCCGCGCGATTCTTTTGAGCCGCAGCCGATTCCAGGCGATGCGACAGATCGCGGCCGCCAGCGCGCGCGCTGCGGATCTGTTCGGTCAACACCTGACGCACGCGCTCGATTTGCGCGGCATCGGGCGCGTCGGCGTCGATGCCTTCGATCAACTGATCGAGCAGGCCAAGCTTGGCGAACGACGCCATCGAGTAGGACATCGGCACAATGGTTTCGCCGAGCGCGTCGAGTGCTTCGACGGTGCGCCGCGTAACGCGTGCGGCTGCTTCCTTGCCCATTGCATGAACCATCGTGCCCGGCGCGTCGAGTGCGACGATCCGGTTGGCCTGATAGCCGTGCGCGAGGAACGCGCCCGACATAGCCGGCCCGACGATCAGCGCGATCACGGGATGCCCGGCATCGCGCGCCGATGCATACGCATCGACCGCGGCGGCGCAGGCGAGGTGAACGCCGAGCATCTCTTCGCGGTAACCGTACGCCTGGCTTTTCACATCGACGATCGCGACGATCGGGCGGCGCGTACCGCTCACTTTGTCCTGCGCGATGACCTCGCGTACAGCGCGTGCGAGCAGCCAGCCTTGTTCGAGACCGACGACGTTATCGGTCGCACGCGGAAAGCGATTGTCGGGGTCGGGGACGACCGCAATGAAGTGCGCGGTCTCGCCGCCGAGCGACGCGTCGCCGCTCCATACGGGCGCTTTACCGGACGTTTCACCGGCAAGTGCGTGGAACCAGCGTGCGCCGCGGCTGAGGGTGGCATCGCTCATGCCTGCTCCTTGCGCGCGTTGTTCTGCGCATGTGGGTTGTACACGTCACGCATCGTTTCCGGCGTCACGCTGGCCGGGTCGATTCGCGCGAGACGGTTGAGAAAGACGTCGACCTGTTCGCTGCGATGTGCAGCCGGCAGCCCTTGAATGAACGCGGACTGCACGGCGGCGCGCACCGCGTCGGCATCGTCGTCGACCAGTTGATCGGCGAGCGCGGTCGCATCCCGTTGTTCGCCGCCAATCAGTTGCCACACGCGGCGTCGATCGCTCGCGTCGAGTTCTTCGATACCGGCTTCCTGTTCGATCACTTCGGGGCCGTTCATGCCGAGCCGTCCCTGCTTCGTCACGACCAGATACGAGCACAAGGCCGCCGCGAGCGACATACCGCCAAAGCAGCCAACCATCCCCGCAATCACGCCGACCACCGGCACATACCGCCGCAACGCGACGATCGCGGCCTGAATCTCGGCAATCACAGCGAGGCCGAGGTTAGCTTCCTGCAACCGCACGCCACCGGTTTCGAACAGCACGACAGGGCGGACGATCTTGCCGCGTTCGCAGTCGCGCAAGGCCATGTCGAGCGCGGCGGCGATCTTGCTGCCCGACACTTCGCCGATGCTGCCGCCCTGGAACGCGGACTCGATGGCAGCGACCACGGCCGGCTCGCCGTCGATGGTGCCGCGCGCGATCACACAGCCGTCATCCGCCTGGCAGACGACACCTTGCAGCGGCAGCCACGGCGATTCGATCTTGTCGAATGGTCCAAGCAGTTCGCGGAACGTGCCGGCGTCGAGCAGCGAGCGGGCGCGTTCGCGAGCGGACAGTTCGATAAAGCTTTCGCGCAGCATCGGCGCGGGGTGTGCGGTGGCGACAGTGCTCATGCGGCGTCTCCCTGTTCCGCCGCTTCAATGGCCTCCGCGAGCCGCAGCGCGACGACGCCCGGTGTCGCACCGAAGTCGTTGATTTCGATTTGCGCTGCGCCGTCGTAGCGCGTGAAGAAGCGGTCGAGCACGCTCTTCCAGATGTGGCTGTAGCCGTCGACGCTGGTTCGCACGACCACATGCGCGCTCAGGGCAGCGCTTTTTTCTGACGGCGACAGCAATACTTCCAGATCGCCCGAACCGACCACGCCGACATGCGCGCGGGTCGTGACGGCGCGTTGCGCCGGATAGTCGAAGGTCAGATGTTCCATGAGGCTGAGCTCCCGCCGGCGTCGCGATGCGCCAGCATATCGAGAAAGAGGGTGGCGGCGAGCAGATCGGCTGCGCCGCCAGGGGATGCATTGAGTGACAGCAAAGCGTGTTCGAGTGCCACGAGGGCGGCGTGCCCATCCGGCGTCGAACTCCCACCGGCTTGCAGGATGCGGCGCGCGCCGTGTTGCGCGGCGTGCAAACCGGGCAAACCCGCGCGATGCAGCAGACAGGTGTCGTCGAGCGACACCATGATCGAGAGCAGGGCGTCGATGCGCGCGGCGTTTTCGTCGACGCCTCTGGCCCGCGCTGCGAGTAGAGCGGGCAGGCCGATCTCGATGACATGCGGGAAACCGTCTTGTGCTTCACGACGTGCTCCGCCGACCTGATAGCGCTGCCGCGCACGCTCGCCGTGACTATCGGCGGGGGCGGCGAAACGATCGGGGAAACAGGCAGTTTGTGCGGCGAGCATGCAGACATACGACGCGTTCAGACGCGTGGCGCTGCCTGACATCGAAGCACCGGCCACCAGCAGGCCGACGATCCAGATTGCACCGCGATGCGCGTTACTGCCGCCGGTGGCGTGCAGCATGTCCTGCTCGCCGGCGCGGCCGATTTGCGCGAGTTCCGCACGCAATAGCGCGGACGGTTCAGCGCGGCGGCGCGCTGTGCGTGCGAGCGCTGCGAAGGTCGGTTCAAGCGCGTGCGCCGAGCGCAGCATGGTGGCGAGATCGAGGTCGCGATGCGCGCCGCTGCCGCGCCGGTCGACCAGCGCGGGTTTCGGCGTGAGCTGTGCTTCTTCGATGAGTGCGGACACCGCGAAGCGCGCGAGCTGCACATCGGATGGTGCTGCCCGTACCCTAAGCGCCGGCCTTTCTACCGTCCCTGTACTTCTCTCAGTCAGCACGGCAGCACGGGACGCGAGTTCCGCCTTCGCCTCCGGCATGGCGTCGGCCTCGCACTCGAGCAAAACAGCGGGCGCCATCGTTACCAGCTCCTGAAGCGGGCCGGCGGCTCGTACAGGCCACCCGACCACGTCACCAGATCGTCGATGCTGCGTGCGGCCAGCAACGAACGCTTCGCTTCACCGCGTCGAATGCCGAGATCTTCCGGATACGCGACGATGCCACGCCGGCGCAATTCGGCGGTTTTCTCCGGCTTCGCGCGCAGCCCGATCGGCGTGACACCGGCTACTGCGGCCAACGCTGCACGCCGCTCATCGATCCCTTCGGCTTTGTGCAGATGCGCGATGCCTTCCTCGGTGACAACATGGCTCACGTCGTCGCCATAGATCATCACGGGCGCGATCGGCATGCCGCTCTTCGCGCCGACCGCGACCGCATCGAGTTCATCGACGAAAGTCGGCTCGCCGCCTTTCTTGTAGGTTTCGGCCATCTGCACGACCAGCTTCTGTCCACGCGACACCGGACCCTGATCCTTCAGCAGCTTGAGCCATGCTTCGCTCGAATGACGCCGGCCGCGCGGATCGTGGCCCATATTCGGTGCGCCGCCGAAACCGGCGAGACGCCCACGCGTGACCGTCGACGAATTGGCGTCCGCGTCGATCTGCAAAGTCGAGCCGATAAACAGATCGACGCCGTATTGACCGGCCAGTTGGCACAGCACACGGTTCGAGCGCAGGCTGCCGTCGTTGCCGGTGAAAAAGACGTCAGGGCGCGCTTCAATGTACGCCTCCATGCCGACCTCACTGCCGAAACAATGGATGCTGTCGACCCAACCGGATTCGATCGCGGGGATCATGGTGGGGTGCGGATTGAGCGTCCAGTTGCGGCAGATCTTGCCTTTCAGACCGAGCGATTCGCCGTAGGTGGGCAGGAGCAATTCGATCGCTGCCGTATCGAAGCCGATGCCGTGATTGAGCGATGTCACGCCGTACGGCTCGTAGATGCCGCGAATCACCATCATCGCGGTGAGCACCTGCAGGTCACCGATATGGCGCGGATCGCGTGTGAAGAGCGGCTCGACGGCGAAGGGCCTGTCTGCCTCTACGACCACGTCGACCCACGAACCCGGAATATCGACACGCGGCAGTTCATCGACGATCTCGTTGACCTGCACGATCACGATGCCGTGCCGGAACGCGGCGGCTTCGGCGATGGTCGGCGTGTCCTCGGTGTTCGGACCGGTGTACAGATTCCCGTGACGGTCGGCTTTTTCCGCGCACAGCAGCGCGACGTGCGGCGTGAGATCGACGAACATCCGCGCGTACAACTCGACGTACGTGTAGATCGAGCCGATTTCGAGTTGCCCGTCTTCGAGCAGTTGCGCGACGCGCAAACTCTGCGGCCCCGCAAACGAGAAATCGACCTTGTGCGCGATGCCGCGCTCGAACAGCGTCAGATGTTCAGGACGGCCGATGCTCGATATCAGCAGATGCACGTCGTGGATTTTTTGCGGATCCACCTTGGCGAGCGCGCGCGACAGGAAGTCGGCCTGTTTCTGGTTGTCGCCTTCGAGGGCGACGCGGTCGCCCGGCTGAATCAATGTTTCGAGGGCGTCGACGATACGGTTGGTCGGCAGGACGCCGTCTTCCAGCCACGGTGCGATGGCCGCGAGGCGACGGTTCTTTTCGTCGCGGCGCGTGGTCCAGGAGCGTGCGGTGGTGGAAGCTTCGGTGGCTTCGGCGGATCGGTTCATCGGCGGATTCAGCTCCCGGTGGTGGTGCGCGTGCGTCTGGTGCGCGGCTTGGGTTGATTCGCAAGCGCGGCTTCCGCCTGCGCGCGGTCGGTCAGGAAACGATGGAGCAGGTCGCCGGTGCCGAGCAGATGCGCGACAACCAGCGACTGTGCAGCGGGAATATCACGACGTTCTACGGCCTCGAGCAAGGCGGTGTGTTCGTTGTCCGACTCGCCCTTGTACGACGGCAAACCGAACTTCAGGCGCAGATACCGTTCGCCGCGCCGATGCAGCGTGCCGATCATGTCCTCGAGTTGCGGACGGGCGGCAGGCGCATACAGGCTCATATGAAACGCCTCATTGCGCCCGACGTACAACGACGGGTCCGGCTCACGTTCGGCGGCACGGCAAAGGCTCGCGCATTCGCGCAGCGTGGCGACAGTGTGATTCGGAATCGCGAGGCCGATGGCAAGGCTCTCCAGCGCGGAGCGAATCTCATAGATTTCGCGCGCTTCATCCGCCGACAACGGCGCGACGGTCGCGCCTTTATGCACGGCGGCTCTCGCCCAGCCTTCGCTTTCGAGCTGGCGCAAGGCCTCGCGCACGGGAATTGCGCTGACTGAGAAATGCCGCGCGATCGCGTCCTGCCGCAGCGGTGCGCCAGGCGCCAGCGTGCCGTCGACAATCGCCGCGCGCAGGGCCTCCGCGATCACACGGGACGTGCTCTCACGGGGCGCCGCCGCGGGTAAAAGCGGGCTGCGCGCCGGGGCATCCAGGGGAAAACCATCTATTGCGTCGCTCATGATATTGAATATTATATATGAAATTGCGCACTTAACAGGCGGGCAAACCCGGAAAATTTTTCACTGCCCGGCGGCCTGCGATGTCCTCTCATCGTTATACGAGGCACATCGATCCGCTAGCAAGCGCGCCATATCGTTGTTCCCTTTATGTAAGCCACGTATGACAACCGCAGGGCCGGAGGAGCATGATGAATTCACTAACCGACCGCACGCCGGTCGTTCGGCGCCGCACGCCGCTCAATCGTTCGCAGATCGCAGGATTTTGGGGAGCATGGGCCGGCTGGACGCTCGACGGGATGGACTCGTTCATCTACGCGCTCGTGCTGACACCGGCATTGACTGAACTGTTGCCGCGCTCGGGGTACGCCGCGACGCCGGCGAATGTGGGCCTCGCCGGTTCGATTCTGTTCGCGCTGTTTCTGGTGGGCTGGGGGCTGTCGTTCATCTGGGGACCGCTGGCGGATCGCTTCGGCCGCACCAAGGTACTGGCGGGCACCATTTTCACGTTCGCCATTTTCACGGGACTTGCCGCCACCTCGCACAACGTGTGGGAACTCGCCATCTATCGCTTCATTGCCGGCGTCGGCATTGGCGGCGAGTGGGCGTTGGCGGGGACTTATGTGGCCGAGTCATGGCCGGAAGATCGCCGCAAGATGGGTGCCGGGTATCTGCAAACGGGCTATTACGCGGGGTTCTTTCTGGCTGCCGCGCTCAACTACACGATCGGCGTGCACTACGGCTGGCGCGCGATGTTCCTGACCGGCGCGGTGCCGGTGGTGGTCGCGATTCTGGTGCTGCTGCGCGTGAAGGAATCGGAGAAGTGGGAAAAGGCGGACGCGAGTGCCGCGCGCGCCAAACCGCTGCGCGAAATTCTCGGGCCGACGTATCGGCGCCGCACGTGGGTTGCGTGCATTCTGCTGACGATCGCGATTATCGGTTTGTGGGCAGGCGCGGTTTACGAACCGTCGGCTGTGATCCAGTTGGCGACGAAAGCCGGTATGGCGAAGAACGATGCGATCCGGACGGCGTCGCTGGCAACCGGCTTGCTGTCGATTTCGACGATTCTCGGCTGTCTCGCGTTGCCGCCGCTGGCTGAGCGGATCGGCCGCAAGAAGACGCTGGCGATTTACTTTCTCGGCATGGCCGTGGCGATTGCCGGCAGTTTCGGCTGGGCGTTTTATCTGCCGAATGGGCTTGCGCCATTTATTGCGTGGCTCTGCGTGCTGGGTTTCTTCGGGGGCAATTTCGCACTGTTCAGCTTGTGGCTGCCGGAGCAGTTCGAAACCCGTGTACGGGCCACGGCGTTTGCGTTTTGCACGTCGTTCGGACGGTTTGTCGGGGCCGGTGTGAACTTTCTGCTCGGCGCGGCGGTGCTGCATATGCATACGCTGGGCGTGCCGGTGGCGCTCACGGCGCTGGCGTTTATCGTCGGCTTGTTCGTGATTCCGTTTGCGCCGGAGACGAAGGGAGAGGTTTTGCCGCAGTGAGCTGTTTTCACTACGACGACTGAAACGAAAAACCGGGCACATTGCCCGGTTTTTCGTTTAACGCATCAACGCGTGCAGCACACGCCACGCATTACACCCCTCACATATGCCACCTTGCCGATACCGTCAGCGTACGCGGCGCTCCCGGCATGTTGTACATATCCGCATTGCCGTGCGCCGCGATGAAGTACTTGCGGTCGAACAGATTATCCAGCGTCAATGCCACGTCCACGTTCTTGCCGTGATACCCCGCGCCGAGATCGAACGTCACGAAAGAAGGCAACGTGACCGCGTCGCTCGCAGAGGTATAGCGTGCCGACTGGAACTGCGCACCGCCGGCCGCGTAGAACCCGTACTTCAGATCGCGCTTGATCCACACGCTTGCGCTATGACGCGGCATCAGACCCGGCGTGTTGTTATGCAGTATCAGTCCGGCTGAACTCGCTTGCGGCGAACCGTCGACGTTTCCGTTCAGGTACGCATACCCCGCATACACGGACCACTTGGGCGCGATTTCACCCGTCGTGGATAGTTCCAGCCCACGCACGTGCTGCGTGCCGATCGGCAGCGCGTAAGTCGGGTTGGACGGATCGGCGATCTGCTGATTGGTCTGCTTCATATCGAACAATGCGACACTCGCGCTCGCGCGGCCCAAGTCGAACTTCGAGCCGATTTCGAAGCTGGTGGTCTTTTGCGGCGCTAGCGCCGAACCGTTGGCAAACGCGCCGCTGCTGATCAGCGTATCGGCGAGCGGCGAGAACGACTGGCTATACGACGCGTACAGCGACACCCAGTCGAGCGGTTCATAAATCAGACCGATACGCGGACTCCACGCGCGATCGGTGCGGTCCAAATTCACGTGCGCCGAGGTGTAGTCGTTGCGGGTCTGCGTCAGATAGTCGAAGCGCAGGCCGGCAAGAATCTTCCAGTGCTCGGTCAGCGAGATCAGGTCCTGCGCGTAGACGCCGGCGAGTCCCAGCACGGTCGACGCATTCGTCTTCGCCGCCGTGCCCGGCTTCACCCCCGGCAAATCGATGAGTTGCGGATCGTACAGGTTGTACGTTGCGACCTTGTTGGTCGAATAGATGGTGTCGAATTTCTGCTGTTGCGACAGCTCGACGCCGTACAGCAGTTCGTGCTTCATGCCGAACAGCGTCGTTTTCTGCGTGAGTTCGAACAGGCCGTCCACGCCGTGATCCTGGCGGAAGCGGGTGCTTTGATCGAGCGTGACGACCGGATTCGTCGCCGTCTTGATCGGCTCATACGTCACGTAGTTTTTGCGTTCGAGCGAGAAGTCATACGCGCGCACCGCAGTGTGCAGCGATAGCGAATCGTTGAAGCGGTGATCGAGCGACACAGTCGCGCTCTTCGCATCGACATCGTTATAAGACGTGTTCGCGGCGTCGGCCGACCCGTAGTACGTGTTGATCGGCACGTTGACCGGCCGCCCGAGATAGGCGGGCAGGCCTTGGTCCGAGGTACGGCGGTCGTGCAGATAATCGGCTTCGATATTGAGGATGGTGTCCTTATCGATGCGGAATTGCGCGGACGGCGCCACGGCCTGGCGATTTAACTGGAACTGGTCGCGAAAGCTGTTCGAGTTTTCGGCAGCGCCGGTGATGCGAAAACGCGCGGCGTCGTTCGCATTCCAGCCGAGATCGAATTCGCCGCGCCGTTCGCCTTCGGTGCCGAGCGTCACGCCCACAGCTTGCTGTGGATTGGCCGTCGGCTTCTTCAGTACACGGTTGATCAGGCCGCCGGCCGAGCCGCGTCCATAGAGCACGGCCGCGGGCCCCTTCAGCACGTCGACGCGTTCGACGTTCGATAGATCGCGATAGTAGAGCGCGTCGTCACGAATGCCGTCGACGTATTGATCGGTGATGTTGTTGAAACCGCGCAAGGTGATCTGGTCGCGCTGACCATCGCCGACCGAAAAGCCGATGCCCGGCACATTGCGCAACGCATCCTGCAACGAGGTCGCGTTCTGTTCGTCGAGCAGCGCGCGCGGCACGACGTTGACCGTCTGCGGCACGTCCATCAGCGACATGTTCATCTTCGTCGCGGTGTTCGAGGTGCTCGAATCGTACGAGCGGTCGGCCGCGGCCTTGACGGCGATGGCGGGCAGCGTGCTGTCGGCCGAGCCGGCAGCGGCTGTAGCTTCCTGCGCCAGCAAAGGTTTGGCGCTGGCAAGAGAGGTGGCGAGCAGCAGCGCTCGGTAAGCATTCTTTTTGACGTTCATGGCGACGTTCTTCGAGTATGGATCGGTGGTGTTTTTGGTTTTGGAGTACAGCGGAAGCGGTGCTACAAAAACGCGAGGCGGGCGCAAAACGAGGCGCAAGCAGGCGCGCACGGCGAGGCAAAGCCCGTGTGGTCAGTCAGGCGAGACGAAGTGGTGATTTCCCCTGTTGCTGTTGAATGAATTCGAAAATCGAAACGGCCGGGGCGCCGTGTGTCAACGCGAGATGCGCTGGCGTGACATCGGCTGCCTCGGAATGGCATGTCGATGTGGGGATGGGAGGTGCAGTGGAAGCCGGGTCAGTGCCCGGCTTGTAATATTTGGAAAGTATAAACGAGAACGATTCTCGACTGTGCGGGATGAATGGAAAATGTGGGTTTTTTTGCAGGGATTTTCTCGACGAAACGAAAGCAACCGCCGGGAACGCGCGCCGTCGCCAGGAGACGGGCAGCAGCGGGCAGCCGGCATGCAACCCGTCTGGCGCCGCCGGCCCACTGCCTAAAGCTCAATCGGCGTGACGCCGCGCACGTGCGCCGGGGCGCAACATCGAAAGCAGCGGCCAGCCGAGATTCACACCGAGACTCGCGATGACAATCAATGCCATGCCCGCGAGTTGCGCCAGCGACAGCGCCCGCCCATATACAACCGCATCGACCACGATCGCCGTCAGCGGATAGACGAACAGCAGCACGGCGATGATCGGCGTGGTCAGTTTCGGCAGCGCGCCGTAGATCAGCACGTATGACAAGCCCGTATGCAGCACGCCCATGCCGATCAGCCAGAACCACTGCATCGGCCCGATATGCACGGCGGTAAGCGGCGCAATAAACGGCAGGCACACCACGCCGACCGCGCATTGCGCGAGCGTCAGCAGATGCGGCCGCAAATTGCCGAGTCCTTTGGCGATCAGCGTGACGCCTGCATACAGCACCGAGCCTGCCAATGCTTCGCCGATACCGATCAGATAGCTCGTATGCCCCTGCAGATTCGCGGTGGCCGCGACGCCCGAGGCCAGAACAAGCCCGACGAACGCGGTTGCGATCCAGCCGAGCCGGTCGACGCCGAGGCGCTCGTTGAACAGCGCCGCGCCCATCAGCACGACCCAGAACGGCTGCACATGAAACACCACGGTCGCCACCGCAATGCTGGTGCGATGAATCGCATCGAAGAAACCGACCCACTGCGTGACCATCAACACGCCGGAGAACAGCGCAAGCGCGACGGTGCGCCGCGTGAAATGCGCGCGTGTGAAGAAGCCTTTCCACGCGCAATACGCCGCGAGCGAAAGGAAACCGAACAGACAACGAAAGAACACCAGCGTCAGCGCGCCGAGCCGCGCTTCCTCGACAAAGATACCGAGCGTGCCCATCAAAAGCCCGCCGCTGGCCAGCGTAATGGCGCCTTGTTGACGTTGGGTGAGGGACATGCGAAGCGGCTCCGGAAGTGGGTCACATAAGGGGGTGTCACGAGTATTGCGCGCCTTGCGCGGCATCGACAAACGAATTAAATTGAGCAATTCCATAAGCTGGATTGATAAATCATGCACCCCGAATTCGACGTCGATTTGCTGCGCACCTTCGTCGCGGTGGTGGAAACGGGCAGTTTCACAAAGGCTTCGGCGACCGTGCATCGCTCGCAGGCCGCGGTCAGCATGCAGATCAAGCGGCTCGAAACCATGCTCGGCACCACGCTGTTCGCCCGCAATACGCGCAATCTCTCACTGACGCGGCCCGGCAATACGCTGCTCGAATACGCGCGGCGCGTGCTGGCGCTGCATGAGGAGGCGTGGTCGGCGATCGTGCGGCCCGAGGTGACCGGGCGCGTGGTGCTGGGCGCACCGGACGACTACGCGTCGTCGCTGCTGTCGCCGGTGCTGCGGCGCTTTTCGAATCTGTATCCGCACGTTGAGATCGAGA
Organism: Paraburkholderia sp. SECH2; assembly: GCF_030464795.1. NCBI lineage: Bacteria > Pseudomonadati > Pseudomonadota > Betaproteobacteria > Burkholderiales > Burkholderiaceae > Paraburkholderia > Paraburkholderia sp. SECH2. The sequence continues at coordinate 140,486 of NZ_JALPRH010000016.1, read as the reverse complement.
TCGTCTGCGCGCAAAGCACGTCGCTCGCGCCGATGCTGGCGGATAACAAGATCGATCTCGCCTTCGTCACGCGTGACCGCAAATTGCGGGGCGAATTCGTGCGCAGCGAGCCGATGGTGTGGGTGGGGGCGTCGGTGGATACGCCGGTGCTGGCGGCATCACCTTTGCCCGTTGGGCTTTACGAGCCGGGTTGTATCGCGCGGCAGCATACGCTGGCTGCGCTGGACGGCGCACGTATTCGCTATCGGGCTGCGTTTAGCAGCGCGAGCCTGATGGGCTTGGTGGCTACGGTGGACGCAGGGCTTTCGGTGGTCGCACTCACGCGTTGCAGCGTGCCGTCGCGGCTGGCGATTCTCGGCGAAGCGCAAGGCTTGCCGAAGATCGCACCGGTGGAAATCGTGGTGGCGCGCAGCGCCAAATCGGATCGGCCGACGTGCGATTATCTGGCCGCGCAGATGGTGCAGGATTTGTCGCTGCGCCCGCAGGGGCGCGGAGCGGCGGCGTCCGTGTAGTCTCTATCGGCTCGCCTGGCGCGCGGTAGTTTGAAAGCGCGCCGCTCAGCCCCGCGGATAAGCGGTCACCTCGCCATCCACGGCAAGCCGCACGTGTTCGCCCGGCCGCGGCGACAGATAACCCGGCACGCGAGCGCGCACCACGGTCCGTGCGCCGGACTGTAATTGCAGCGCGACGCCCGCGTCCTGCCCCTGAAAAATCACCTCCTGTACGACGGCGTCATGAGATGCCACGCCATCCGGCATCGTTTCTTCAGCACGCAGCAGACGGATCTGCTCAGGCCGCACCATCACATCGACTGCGCCATTGCCCATCGGCGCACACAGCGGCAAATCGCCGAGCTCGCAGTCGACGCGATCCTGTTTGACCACGCCTGGCAACAACACTGCTTCGCCGACGAACGAGGCGAGTTCACGCGTCACCGGCCGGCGGTACAGCGTTTCCGGCGTGGCGGTCTGGATCAGCCGGCCGTTCCACAGCACCGCGACCTCATGACCGAGCGACAGCGCTTCCGATTGATCGTGCGTGACAAGAACGGCAGTTGCGCCCGCCGCGGCCAGGGCGCTGGCCACCGCTTGCCGCGTTTCGAGCCGTAAGGCGGCGTCGAGCGAGGAGAAGGGTTCGTCGAGCATCACGAGCGTCGGCGACGGCGCGAGCGCGCGAGCCAACGCCACACGCTGCTGCTGACCGCCCGACAACTGCTGCGGCGCGCGCGTGCCGAAGTTCGCCGGCAAGCCGACCAGCTCCAGCAATTCGGCTACCCGATGACGTGCGCGCCGCTGCGTCCGCGGCAAGCCGAACACGATGTTGTCCGCCACGGACAGATGCGGAAACAGCGCGCCTTCCTGCGGCACGTAGCCGATGCGGCGCTGCTCTGAAGGCACATGCAGGTTGTCGCCGACAACGCGGCGGCCGTCGATTTCGACGCTGCCGCTATCCGCGCGTTCGAAGCCGCACAACAGACGCAGCAAGGTGGTTTTGCCGCTGCCGGACGGTCCGAGCAGCGCGAGCAGCGTGCCGCGCTCGACGGAGAGATCGATGCCGTGCAGCACCGGATGGCCGTCGAACGATTTTTGCAGGCCGCGGATACGAAGTTCGCTCATGAAAATCCGATGGAAAAAGCGGGCGAGGGCGCGCGGCGTTCAGCTGCGCTCGCCGAGTAATGCCGATTTGCCGAGCAATGCGAACAGGAGGCCGGAGGCGAACAGCGAAATGCCGGTGAGCAACGCCGCATAGGGCGCGGCGGCGGCGAACGCCATCGTGGACGTGTCGGCCCACACCTGGGTCGCGAGAGTTTGCGTGTCGATGGGAGAGAGCAGCAGCGTCGCATTCAACTCGGTGACGACCGAGATGAACACCATCGCCGCGGCCGCGCCGAGCCCGGGGCCCGCGAGCGGCAACACCACGCGGAACAGGGTCTGCGACCAGGTCAGGCCGAGAGCGCGCGCAGTCTCTTCAAGGCGCGGCTGCGCCTGCATGAAGGCGGCGCGCACGCTCACCAGCGCCACGGGCATGAAGAGCATCGCGTAGGCAATCACCAGCAGCGTCGCGCTTTGATAAAGCGGCTGCAGCGCGTGCACCGCGAGCGACACGATGGCCAGCGCGATCACCAGCCCCGGTATGCCTTGCGCCAGAAACACGGTGCGTTCGAACAGCGTCGCGAAACGCGTCGGATAGCGCACCAGCAGAAACGCGAGCGGCACGACTAGCAGCGTGGTCAGCAATGCGGCGGCGAGCCCGAAACCGAGCGACGAGATCGTCGCGTTGAACAGAAGTTCGGGCGAGACGTCGGCCGGTGTGACGGCGGCCGCGCCCGGTTGCGTAAGCCAGAAGCCGATCATGCCGAGCGGCACACCGAGCGTTGCGATCGCCAGCGCGGCAAAACCGGCGACGACAACCCAGCGCCATGCGCCAAGGTCGTAGCGCAACACCGCGCGACGTGTGCCGCGATCGACGCGTTCATAACGCGCCGCGCCGCGTACCCGAAACTCGAACGCCAGCACGACGAGGCAGATCACGATCAGCAGACACGCGAGCAGCGAAGCGCCGCCGCCATCGAAACTGGTGCGGTATTCCGCGTAGATCTGCGTGGTAAAGGTGCGAAAGCGCAGCAGCGTAAACGCGCCGAATTCGGATAGCACACCGAGCGCCACCAGCAGCATGCCGCCGAGCAGCGCAGGGCGCAGTTGCGGCAGCACGACGCGAATAAACGTGGTCCAGCGATTGCAGCCGAGCGCGCGCGCGCTTTCTTCGAGCGCCGGGTCCATGCTGCGCAACGCCGCAGCGACGGGAAGATAGACGAGCGGGAAATACGCGGAGCTCAGCACCAGCAACGCGCCATTGAAGTCCTGCAAATCCAGGCTCAGCGACACCCAGGCATAGCTCGAGATAAAGGCCGGCATCGCGAGCGGTGCGGCGGCGAGCACGGCCCAGACGCGACGTCCCGGCAAATGCGTGCGTTCGACAAACCAGGCGGCCGCCGTGCCAACGGCAGCGCAGACGAGCGTGGTCGATACGGTGATCAGCAGCGTGTTGACTAGCAGCTCACCGACCAGCGGCCGGAAGATCAGATCGACCGCTTCGTCGATACCGAAGCTCGCCGCACGCCAGAAGGTAAACGCAATCGGCAGCAACACCAGCAAAGCGCTGAGTGCTGCTGCCGCAAACAAACCGCGCGGCGCGCGCGAACGGGCGCGCGCCGGGGCGGGGGTTACAGCCGGAGGCCCGGCTGACACGGCATCGCTCATTTACAGCAAGCCTGCCTGGCGCAGCAGTTTGCCTGCCTGGCTGTCGTCGCCGAGTTGCTGGATCGTCAGCGCCGGCGGGCTCAGTTCAGTGAAGGGCTTGAGGATCGGGTCCGGTGCGACGCCTGCGTGCAGCGGATACTCGAACATGACGTGGCTCTTCGCCATCAACTCCTGCGCGCGTTCGCTGACCAGATAGGCCAGAAACTTCTGCGCGCCGTCCGTGTTGTGGGCCGACTTCAGCACCGCTGCGCCCGACACGTTCACCATCGCGCCGGCGTCGCCGTTGCCGAAGTGATAGATCGCGCTGCGGGTTTTCGCATCGCCGAGTTCGGCGTGCAGACGCGCCCAGTAGTAGTTATTGATGATGCCGGCCGCGACGCCGCCGCGATTGACGGCTGCCACCACGCCTTCGTCGTCGTCGAAAATCTGCGAGTTGGCTTTCAGACCCTTCAGCCATGCGACGGTTTGCGCCTCGCCCTTCAACGCGAGCACGGCGCTCACCAGCGGCAGGAAGTCGCTGTCGCTCGGCGCGATGCCGACCTTGCCTTTCCATTCCGGCTTGGCCAGGTCAAACAGCGATTGCGGCAGTTGCGACGCCTGCACCTTGGTCGTGTTGTAGGCCAGCACGCTTTCGCGCGCGGTCACGCCCACCCATGCGCCGGTCGGCGAGTTGAAGCGCGCCGGCACGGTGGCGAGCGTCGAGCCGTCCACCTTGTTCAGCAGGCCTTTCTCTTCGAGCAGCATCAGCTCAGGCGAATTTTCCGTGAAATACACGTCGGCGGGCGTCGCTGCGCCTTCCGCGACGATCTGCGCGGCCATTGCCGGACCTTCGCCATTGCGGATCTTCACCGAAATGCCCGACTGCTTTTCGAAGTCCTTCGCGAGCAGATTGACGACCTGTTCGTGCTGCGCGTTGTACAGCGTGATCGATGCAGCGTGGGCCGTCGACGGCACGGTTGTGAGCGCTGCCAGCGTGAGGGCGGCGGCGCTGCTGACGAGGCGCAGGCGGGTGCCAAACCAGGAATGAGCCATGATCCTAAAATCCGTTAGAGATGTTGTTGTTAGTCTTCGAAGCGCCGCCAGCCTCATGGCCGGCGGTTTACTGCGGCCTGCATTACGTCTCGAACAGCCCCGCGCCGATATACGAACCCGGCTTCGCGCCCGGCGGCACCGCGAATACCGCGCTGCCTACGTGCGTCGTGAACTGATTCATCATGTCGAACTTCGCGAGCTTGTCGTTGATCGGAATGAAGCCGGTACGCGGGTCGCTCTGGTGAGCCACGAAAATCAGCCCCGCGTCGTATTCGGTTTCCTGACGCCATGGCGGCCAGCGCTCGATGTAGAAGTTCGTGCCGTCGTTGTACGAATAGGAGCGGCGCAGAATCTGCGCGCCGTTGTTGCTCGCCTGATTCGACAGACGCACATGCGAGTTCTCCGGAATCACCGGATTGCCGTCCTTGTCCTCTTCCTTCAGGTTCACCGGATCGAACTCGTTCTTCTTGCCGATCGGCGCGCCGCTGTACTTGTGGCGGCCGAACACCTGCTCCTGGAAGTCGACTTCGGTGTTGTCCCAGTGTTCGAGCGTGATGCGGATGCGCCGTACCACGGTGTAGGTGCCGCCTTCCATCCAGGGTGCGTCGGCGGTGGCGCCGGCCCAGACGAATTCGTTCATCAACTGCGGTTTCGCGGTCGACGGATTGTTGGTGCCGTCCTTGAAGCCCATCAGATTGCGCGGCGTCTGACCGCGCGGACCCGACAGGAAACCGGATTGGCCCCAACGCATCGCTGCGGTGCCGTACGCGAGACGCGCCAATTGCCGGACCGCATGAAACGCGACCTGCTGATCGTTCGCGCAGGCCTGGATAAACAGGTCGCCGCCGGTTTTTTCGGCGATGAGCTGGTCGCCGTTGAAGCGCGGCAGATCGACGAGCGCGGCAGGGCGGCGCGAGGCCAGACCGTAGCGGTCTTTGCCGTCCTTCGTGAACAGACCCGGGCCGAAACCGAACGTGATCGTCAGGCCGCATGGGCCGAGGCCGAGCACGTCGCCGGAATCGGGCGCGGCTTTGGCGTTGGTCGGGCTGTAGGCCGTGTCGTTCGCCTTGGCGTCAGCCTTGGTTTCGACCTGCGTATCAATCTTTGTGTCGGCCAGTGCCGTTTTCGCAGCCGCGCCAGTCGGCAGTGGTCCGGCCGTGGCGCCTTGCGTCAGGCGCGCGGCAGCGTCGGTCCAGGCACGCAGCAGCGCGATCACGTCTTCGCGTTTCTCGGTCGTCAGATCGAGCGCGGCAACGTACGTGTGACTCTGCTGCGGCGTGACGATGCCGCCTTGATGCAAGCCGTAGAACGGCTCGACCGCCGTCTGCGGATCGGCACCGTGCGCCGGCGTCTTGCCGAGCGCGGCCTGGGCGACGCCGGTCGCACCGAGGCTCGCGCCCGCTGCGACCGCTGCACTGCCGGCCTTCAGAAAACCGCGCCGAGAGGGCCGCGGGGGTTGATCGTTTGCCATGGTTCCTTCACCTTCATTTGGCCGTGGGGATGCCAGGGTTGCGTTCCGGCTCGTTGGCCGGATCCGCGTCCGTCTTTGCTGCTTTTACTTCGCGAGCACCAGGGTGTTCACGTCGTCCTGCACGTAGTAGAAACCGTCGCCTTCAGGCGTCATTGCGAGACCGAACAGGTCGCCGTTGCCCGGGGGCGATTGCGCCTTGTCGGTGTCGATCCAGCGCGCGTAGAGTTGCTTGCCGCTGGCCGGATCAATTTCGACGATCTGGCCGTTCAACGCGTTCGTGACGAGCAGGTGGCCGTTCGGTGCGGTGACCATTGCGAGCGGGCGATGCAGCAGACCGTCGGCGGTCAGTTGGCGGCCCACGCCCGCGCTGGTGTCGCGCGTCATCGGTTCTTCGATTTCGGTGATGCGGTTGCCGATCGCATCGGAGACGTACAGCAGTTTCTGATCGTTCGAGAGCGCGAGTCCGGTCGGACCGACGAGGAACACGCCCTTATCGGCCTGCGCGCCGAAGCCGCTGCCCACCACGGTTTCCTTCTTGACGACCGGCGGTTTGCCGGCCGGCACGTCGAGGTCCAGACGCAGCACGGTGGCCTGCTTGAACACCGGCGGATTGCCGTTCGCGCCGCCCACGCCGAAGCCGGCGTTGCTGACGAACAGCGTCGCACTCGTGCCGTTGTCGACGACCGCCATGTTGCCCCACGGATCGTTGATATTCGGGCTGCTGATGGTCGAGGCAACCTTGCCGTTCGGATCGATCACGATCAGGCAGCCGGCGCCTTTGGTGCCGGTGGTGCCGTCATTGCTCGGCGTGCTGCCGACGATCACGTAGCCCGACTTGAGCATCGTCATCGCGGTCGAGAGGCCGATGCCGCCCGGGCATTCCTTCAGATCGCGCGGCACCGTGGCGAACACCGTCATTTCCTTGGTGTCCGGGTGGTAGTTGATGATCGTGCTGCCAGTGCCCTGCAGATTGGTCGAGTTATTGAAGTTGCCGACCAGGACGTCGCCTTGCTTGACGGTGCCTGCCGTGACCGGAGCGACCACCACCGCGTACGGATTCTGGTCGCCGTTCCCCGGCACGGTGTTGATGAGCGTGGTGTGATGCTTGACGGTTTCGAGGAAACCTTGCGGCTCGGCGTGTGCGACACCAGCCGTCGCGAATGCGGCAGTGCTGACTGCGGCGGCGATCAGGGCGCGCGCGGCGCGCGGCGAAAACTTGCGCGTGGGATTGTTCATGAGTGAGCCTCGGTGCCTGCGCACAAAGCGGTAGTTGCGGTCATGATCGAAAGCATGGGATTCGATGGGTCTTGAGCGTGTGTGGTGATGGCGAACGGCATCAGAACGTAATGTTGGTCCGCACGCCGATGACAAACGTGTTGCGCAGCGGCTGCGTCGGATCGCTCGGGTTCTGGCCGGCGCCGGCATTGAACGTGTATTGCGCGTCGGCCTGCAGTTGCCACCACGGGTTGACCTGATACTGGTAGGTCGCTTCGAGCGTGGTTTCACTGGTGCGCACGCCGTAGGGGCCGCCGCTGAATGCCAGGTTATCCTGATCAAGACCATTCGCGTGGTTGCCGATCTTGATGTAGGTGAGCGCGATGCCGGCGCTGTCGTTGTCGCGGCCGGCGAACGGCGCCTTCAGCACGATGCCGAGGTTGGCCGCGACACTCACCAGGTTGCGGTCGCCGGGCGCGCCCATCACGCGCGCGAACACGTTGAGGCTGCGCGCTTCGTCCGGATCCGGGCGCCAGATCATCTGGTCAGCGACCGCGTAGAAGCTATAGTCGCCGTGATGATTCTGCGCGACGCCGGTCGACGCTGGGTTCGCGAGCGAGAGGCCGGTGTTATCGAAACGCTGATCGGCGAAGCTGCCGTTGTTGTACCAGAGCCCGAGCTTGTAGGTGCCGGGCAACCCGCCGCCGCCCGCGCTGACCATTTCGCCATCGGCCGGCTGGTTGATCGCGTACTGCAACTCGCCGATGAACAGCGTGCCGTTGTGCAGGTTGAAGTTGGTGCCGCTCTTGTTGTTCGGGTTGTTGCCGAGCGGATCGCCGTCGAATACGCCGGCGAGCGCCGTCAACGAAGGCGTGATCTGTCCGCGCACGCGCACACCGAGGTCGGCCAGCGGATAAGCGGGACCGCCGGACGGCATGTCGTAGGACGGCAGGGCAGGCCAGCCGAACATCGTGTTCACGAACAGCGCCGAATTCGTGCTGGTGATGAATTCCTGGTCGATACTTTGCTGACCGACCTTGACATCGATGCGCTTGTTCAGGAACGACTGCTGGTACCACAGCTCCCACAGGCGCGTGGTGTCCTGGGCTTCGATACCGCTCGCCGTATTCAGCGTGCCGAGCTTGTTGGCGCTAAGGTTGGCCCCGTGGATCTGCAAGGCGCTGACGTTGAACAGGCCGCCTGGCAAACCGAACGCCTTTTGCGTATCCATCTGAACGGTCGCCGTGGTCAGGCCATCGTAGTCCGCACCGCGCGCGAGACCGCCGCGGAGATTGGCGAGCACTTCGCTGGTTTCCGTGAGCGCGAACGTCACACCATATTTGCCCAGCCAGGGACGCAGACCGCCGATGTCGCCGAGCATCGTCGGGCGATTCCAGAAGCCGGTCCATTGATTCGTCTGCGTCGCCTTGATGTTCAGGTCGGCTTCGGGCGCTTCCGGCGCGGCATCGGGATTGGCTTCCGCCATGGCTGCGCCGGCGGTCAACGAGGCCCACGCGAAAGCCGTGCAGAGCGCGGCGCGGCGTAAGGAAGGCAAACGCGAACGGCGGGTGGCGCCGCCGTGCATGGCGGAGTCGTGAAGCGAACGCGCCTGAACGGCGGGCTCGACGGAGTGAGCGAACTTCATCGAAATCCTTATTTGTGTTGTATCGACTGATCTGACTATCGCGGCGCTACGTCACCATGGGCCTGCGATATGCCGCATCGGTTCGCGACGCCTGATGCGGCAGATGGCGAGATCGTACGCATGCGGAATAGGTGCGTCAACACAAATGAGAACGATTCGCATCAATATTACGAGGATGTAATTTTGAGCTTTACGTACTGCTGCTAAAGGTTCTTTGGGTGTAAATAAAACAGAATGAAAACGTAATGATTTAGTATGGTTTCGGTCGTATGGAACCAGTGCCGGAGCCCGTGTCCTGGGCCGACATCAAAAGACGCTATGATCATCTTCCGAAGCCGCGCCTTAGCGCGAAAGCCTTGAGTGCCTAAGTGCCGGGCGCGCAAAACCATACCGGGACGACACCGATGTCACACACAGTGAATCTGGAAAACTATTTCACCCGCATAGGCTACAAAGGACCACGCGCGGCGACGTTGGAAGTGCTCCAGGAACTCCACACGCTGCACCCCGGGGCGATCCCCTTCGAGAACCTGAATCCGCTCACACGCCGCGCGGTGAAACTGGATATCGAATCAGTCGAACAAAAGCTGATCACGCAAAAACGTGGCGGCTATTGCTTCGAGCAGAACGCGCTCTTCGCGAACGTCCTGACGCAGTTAGGCTTCAACATCACGCCCCTGTTAGGCCGAGTTCTGTGGGGCCGTGAATCCGGTGCAATCCCGCCTCGCACGCACATGGTGTTGCGCGTCGACATCAAAGACGAAGCATGGATCGCCGACGTCGGTTTCGGCAGCGTGACGTTGACGGCGCCGCTGCGCCTGATCGCAGGCACCGCGCAGCCGACGCAACTGGGCACGTTCCGCCTTGCCGATGCATCGCACGACGCGCTCTACCTCGAAGTCCAATCCCGCGACGACACGTGGGCCCGCGTCTACCGTTTCGACCTGCACCCGGTCGAGTGGATCGATTACGAAACTTCGAACTGGTACACCTCGACCGCACCGGATTCCGTCTTCCTGAATCATCTGATCGTTTGCCGGGTCCTGGCGGAGTCGCGGCTGACCTTGCTCGATGACCAACTGAACGAACGCGCCGCGGACGGTCAGGTCATCAGCGAACGGCAGCTTAAAAGCGCGGACGAACTCGCAACCTGCCTGCGCGATCAGTTCGGTCTGAACACGGGCGACATCGACATGGCAGATGTATTCGGACGGGTGCGCTCACCCGCGGCGGCTTCCGTCTGAGACGGCCGCGTATAAACGCACGTCAACAGCCACCAGCGGGCACGAACCAGCCATGATCACGCGCCTTGTCCTGCAAACCACAGCCTGGCTGGTATGCATGGGCGCGCTGCTGTTCGGCGCCGCGGGTACGCTCGCGTGGCCCGCCGGCTGGTGGTATCTGATCGAGACCGGCGGGCTGAGTTTGTGGGTCGGTTTCTGGCTGGCGCGCCACGATCCCGGTTTGCTTGCCGAGCGTCTCGCGCCGATCGTTCAGGCGCAACAAAGCCGCTGGGATCGCTACTTTATGGTGGCTGTGGCGGTGATGTGGAGCGCCTGGCTCGTCCTGATGGCGCTCGACGCGATGCGCTATCGCTGGTCGGCGCCGCTGCCAATCTGGCTCGTGAGCCTCGGCTCGCTGTGCATTCTTGTCTGCATCTTCATGTGCCTGATCGTCTTCCGGGCCAATAGCTATGCCGCGCCCGTGGTGAAGATTCAGGCCAGCCGCGGTCATAAAGTTATCGACACCGGCCCCTACGCCTTTGTCCGTCATCCGATGTACTCGGCCGCGCTGCTGTTGTTCATCGGCACGCCCTTGCTGCTCGGCTCGTGGTGGGGGCTTGCCTGCGTGCCGTTACTGGTGATCGGCATTGGCTGGCGGGCCGTGCGCGAGGAGCGCGTGCTGGCGGCGCAACTCGAGGGCTACACCCACTACACCTCGCGCGTGCGTTACCGCTTCGTGCCGTTCATCTGGTAGGGCGCGCCATGCGCCAATTCGGAGCGTGTTCGCTCCTTTCACACCAACCTGTCTAGACAAAGCGCACCACGCTGGCGCACCCGGCGCTGGTCGCCGCATCGTCTTTGCCCTTTCAAAACTCCCTTAAAAGCCTTATCGGACGGCCTCATCTAGGGGCTTACCCGATGATTTCGACGATTTCGAAGAATTCCTCTTGCGATGGCTTTTTGACTCATGCAAGCTTGTCTATACAAATTAGACGGCAGTAAAAATCCAGCTCGACGGTTTCCTCAATCAAAGGAGTTTCGACGTGAAAGTGAAGCGCACGACGTTAGCAAAAGCATTGATGGGCGCCGTGCTCGGCGCCGCGACAATTTTCGCGGCACCGGTGCAGGCGAAAGACTGGAAGACGGTGACGATCGCGCTGGAAGGCGGCTACGCACCCTGGAACCTGACCTTGCCGGGCGGCAAGCTGGGCGGCTTCGAACCGGAGCTGGTCGCCAATCTGTGCGAGCGCATCAAGCTCCAGTGCAATCTCGTGGCGCAAGACTGGGACGGCATGATCCCCGGTCTGCAAGCCGGCAAGTTCGACGTCCTGATGGACGCGATCTCGATCACGCCGGAACGCGAAAAAATCATCGCGTTCTCGAAGCCTTATGCAGCCACGCCGGCCACGTTTGCCGTGACTGACGCGAAAGTGCTGCCCAAGGCCGCGCCGACGGCTGCCGTCGTCAAGCTGTCGGGCGATCCGAAAACCGATCAACCCACCGTCGACGCCTTGCGCAAGCAACTGAAGGGCAAGACCATCGGCATTCAGTCGGGCACGGTCTACACTAAATTCATCAACGATGGCTTCAAGGACGTCGCGACGATCCGCGTCTACAAGACCTCGCCTGAGCGCGACCTCGATCTGGCCAACGGTCGCATCGACGCCTCGTTCGACGACGTGACTTACTACGCCGCCAACATCGACAAGAAAGAGACCGCGTCGATCGTGATGGCCGGCCCGAAGATCGGCGGCCCGATCTGGGGTCCGGGTGAAGGCCTCGCGTTCCGCAAGCAGGACGCCGACCTGAAAGCGAAGTTCGATACCGCGATCAGCGCCGCGCTTGCCGATGGCACGGTCAAGAAACTCTCCGCCAAGTGGTTCAAGACCGACGTCACGCCTTGATTCGACTGAGCGTTCAGAGGTAACGGCAGGCGCGGCGTAAAAAACCGCGCCAGTCGGCTGGTTCGATCTGCCGTAATGGATGAGGGGTAGGGAATGGCTCTGATAGAGATGCTCGGCTTCGGGCCGGAAGGCTGGGGTGGCGTGTTGCTGCTTGCAGCGTTGATGACGGTCGCGCTTACGCTGGCGGCGCTCGCGGTCGGCGCGGTGTTCGGCGCACTGATTGCGGCGGCCAAGCTGTCGCGGTTTCGCACGCTGCGCGTGCTCGGCGATGCGTACACCACCGTGTTTCGCGGCGTACCTGAGCTGCTCGTTATCTATCTGTTCTATTTCGGCGGCTCGACGCTCGTGACCACGATTGGTCAATGGTTCGGCGCGGACGGCTTCGTCGGCGTGCCGCCGTTCGTGATCGGCGCGCTCGCGGTCGGCATGATTTCCGGCGCGTACCAGGCCGAGGTGTATCGCTCAGCGGTGCTCGCGGTATCGCGCGGCGAACTCGAAGCCGCGCGTTCGATCGGCATGCCCACCATGACGATGGCGCGCCGCATTCTGATTCCGCAAGTGCTGCGTTTCGCCTTGCCGGGCATCGGCAACGTCTGGCAATTGAGCCTGAAAGATTCGGCGCTAATTTCCGTCACGGGCCTGGCCGAACTGCTGCGCGCCAGCCAGGTGGCGGCGGGTTCAACGCATCAGTACTTCACGTTCTTCGTGGTGGGCGGCGCGCTGTATCTGCTGATGACCAGCATCTCGAACCGGGTCTTCAACCACGCCGAAGCGCGCGTTGGCCGATCCTTCAAGCGCAACTTCGCGCGCAACTGACGAGGACCGGACATCATGCATTTCGACTTCGATTTTCTGCTCGACACGCTGCGGCAACTGATCGCGGCTGTACCGACCACGCTCGGGCTGTTCTTCTGCTCGTTGATTCTCGGCGGCTTGCTCTCGCTCGTGATCGTCACGATGCGCGTGTCGCCGCACTGGCTGCCGAATCGTTTCGCGCGCGCCTATATCCTCGTGTTCCGCGGCTCGCCGCTGTTGATCCAGATGTTCCTCGTCTACTACGGCATGGGCCAGTTCGGCGTGATTCGCGAGAGCTTCCTGTGGCCGGTGTTGCGCGAGCCGTACATGTGCGCGGTTTTATCGTTGGCGCTGTGCACCGCCGGATATACCGCGGAGATTATCCGTGGTGGTTTGATGGCCGTGCCGGTCGGTCAGATCGAAGCGGGCTATTCGATCGGCTTGTCGGGTTTCGCGCTGCTGCGCCGCGTGATCGGTCCGATCGCGTTGCGCCAGTGTTTGCCTGCGTACTCGACCGAGGCCGTGCTGCTTGTCAAATCCACCGCGCTCGCTAGTCTCGTCACCGTGTGGGAAGTGACTGGCGTCGCGCAGCAGATCATTCAGCAAACGTATCGCACCACGGAAGTATTCATCTGTGCCGCGCTGATCTATCTGTTCCTGAATTTCGTCATCGTGCGTTTGCTTGGTTTCCTCGAAACGCGCCTGTCGCGCCATCTGCGTGCGGCGCCCGCGCAAAGCGCGCCGAACCGGCCGGTTTCGTCCACGACCGAAGCACGCCGCGCCGCGCCCTGAACGAACGCATATCTTGCAGAATCTGGAGAATCCCATGAACGCTACGGCACCTGTTGCATTGTCGGTCAAGAACATCCATAAGTCGTTCGGCGACCATCACGTGCTCAAAGGCATTTCGCTCGACGCCCATCAAGGCGACGTGATTTCGATTCTCGGCGCGAGCGGCTCCGGCAAGAGCACGTTCCTGCGCTGCCTGAATCTGCTCGAAACGCCGGATGATGGCTCGGTGGCGCTCGGCGGCGAAGAGCTGAAAATGAAGCGCCGCGGCGACGGCAAGCTGCAACCGAGTGACCGCCGCCAGGTGGACCGGGTGCGCTCGCAACTCGGCATGGTGTTTCAGAACTTCAATCTCTGGTCGCATATGACCGTGCTGGAAAATCTGATCGAAGGTCCGATGCGCGTGCAAAAGCGCAGCCGCGCCGAATCGGTTGAAGAAGCGGAAGCGCTGCTGGCGAAGGTCGGTCTCGCGGAAAAACGCGGTCACTATCCGGCACATCTGTCCGGCGGTCAGCAGCAGCGCGTAGCGATCGCGCGTGCGTTGGCGATGCATCCCAAAGTGATGTTGTTCGACGAACCGACCTCGGCGCTCGACCCCGAACTGGTCGGCGAAGTGCTGCGCGTGATGCGCTCGCTCGCCGAAGAAGGCCGCACGATGCTGGTCGTCACGCACGAGATGGGTTTCGCGCGCCATGTGTCGAATCGCGTGATGTTCCTGCATCAAGGTCAGGTGGAAGCCGACGGAACGCCGGATGAAGTGTTCGTCGAATGCAAGTCGGACCGCTTCCGTCAATTCGTGTCGAGCCACCAGGATCGCACCACGAACTAATCGATCAGCTTTGACTGGTTACCACTTCGTTACTTCACCGCACAGAGCACTATCATGGCCGTGATCCGTTCCGATCGTCCTCTCGACTGGGTTCAGGTGGCGGCGATCGCCGCCGGCGAACCGCTCGAGCTTTCCGCCGATGCCCGCTCGCGTATCCGTGCGGCACGCGTGCTTGTTGAACAGATCGTCGAGCGCGGGATTCGCGCGTATGGCGTGAATACCGGCGTCGGCGCGTTGTGCGACGTGATCGTGTCGCCGTCCGAACAGCGCACGCTGTCGCGCAACATTCTGATGAGTCATGCAGTAGGCGTTGGCGCGCCGCTCGGTGTTGCCGAGACTCGCGCGATCATGGCCGCGGCCGTCAATAATTTTGCACACGGGCATTCGGGGATTCGCCTCGAAGTCGCGGATCAACTGGTCGCGTTGCTCAATGCCGATTGCCTGCCGGAAGTGCCGGCGTTCGGTTCGGTGGGTTATCTGAGCCATATGGCGCATATCGCCCTCGTCTGTATCGGCGAGGGGCATGTGCGCTATCGCGGTGAGCGTCTCAAGGGGCGCGACGCGTTGCAACTGCTCGGCCTCGAACCGTTGGTGCTCGAAGCGAAGGAAGGTTTAAGCCTTATCAACGGCACGCCGTGTGTGACGGGTCTCGCCGCGTTGGCGCTGGCGCGCGCCGCGCGTCTACTTGACTGGACTGACGTGGTTGGCGCGATGAGCTTCGAGAATCTGCGTGGTCAACTCGCGGCCTTCGACGAAGACTCGCTGGCGCTGCGCATTTCGCCGGGATTGAACCTGGTCGGCGAACGCATGCGTACCGCGCTCGCCGATAGCGGCATTCTTGCTGCGGTGGTTGGCCACCGCACGCAAGATCCACTGAGCATGCGGACCATTCCGCACGTTCATGGCGCCGCGCGCGACGTGCTCACGGGGACCGCCGACGTGGTCAACCGCGAACTCGCATCGATTACCGACAATCCGATCGTCGCCGGCACGCCGGAAAACCCACGCGTCTATTCGCAGGCGCACGCGGTGGGGGCGTCGATCGCACTGGCGATGGACAGCCTCGCCACCGCAATCGCGCAAGTTGCAGCGATGGCCGAGCGGCGCCTCGACCGTCTCGTCAATCCGCTCGTGAGCGGCTTGCCGGCGTTTCTCGCGGAGCCGGGTGGCACCTGTTCGGGCTTCATGATCGCGCAGTACACGGCGGCCTCGCTGGTCGCGCAGAACCGGCGCCTTGCGATGCCCGCGAGTCTGGACGGTGGCATTACGTCCGGCCTGCAGGAGGACCACCTGTGCCATGCCACGCCCGCTGCGCTGAAAGCGTTGGAGATCGTCGACAACGCCGGGCGCATCGTCGCCATCGAATTGCTGGCGGCGGCGCAAGCCTACGATCTGCAAAGCATCGACGCACCGCGCGCACCGCACACGGACGCACTCTGGCAACGCATCCGTCGCGCCGTGCCGACGTACCGCGACGATCGGCCGCTTGCTGACGACATGAGCATCGCGTTTCGCATCATCGCCGATGAAACGCCGCCGCCGCTGCCAAACCCGGGTACTATTCGGCCCGGGCCGGAAGCTTCAGTCAACGGCAACGGCGCAGCGCTTGCCGCATTGGCGAACGTGACGAGCGTGGGCGCCACAGGCAAGCTTGGCGCCGACGCGGCGGCCAACGATGGCCGCGCCACTGCCCACGCAGGTTGACGACGCTCGTTGCTGCAATGGCGTGGCCGGCTCGAATGGATGAATCAGATAGATGGTTCGGATTGATGGAGACAAAGCCGGTGAGCGGGCTTACCCGCCGGTGAACCGGCCTAACGTGTACCACCCGCGTACCACCCACGAGGTCGACGTGAACACTATTACAAACGCGCAAACCGCAGACACGCAGGACCGCCCGGGTCGCACCGCTGAGACACCGGCCAAGGCGATGCCCGCCTATGAGCAGATCAAACGCTATGTGATCAGGCGCATCAGCGAGGGCGACTGGAAGCCAGGCGGCCTGATCCCATCAGAAACGGAATTGGTTAAAGAGTTCGGCGTCGCGCGCATGACGGTATCGCGCGCGCTGCGTGAGCTCACCACCGAACGCGTGCTGACGCGCGTGCAAGGCTCCGGCACGTTCGTCGCGCCGCAGCGCTACGAATCCACGGTACTGGAAATCCGCAATATCGCCGACGAAATCGCCGCGCGTGGCCATCGCCATTCCGCGCGCGTGCTGACGCTCGAACCCAGCGACGATCCACACGCGCTCGAAGCGCTCGGTCTCGCCAGCGGCCCGGCGTTTCACTCGTGCATTGTGCACAGCGAAGAGGGCGAGCCGATCCAGTACGAAGATCGCTATGTCAATCCGAAGGTGTTCCCCGAGTACCTGGAGCAGGACTTCACGGTCGAGACGCCGAATCACTACATGGTGCGGCTCGCGCCGATCCAGCGCGCGGAGTTTCGTATCTATGCGCAGAAGCCCGACGCGTATGTGCGGCGGCATCTGATGATGGATATCGGCGAGCCTTGCCTGCAGTTATGGCGCCGCACATGGGTCGGTGACGATGTGGCGACGTCGGTGCAACTGTGGCATCCGGCATCGCGTTTCCATCTGGCGGGCAACGTGTGAGTGGCAGGAGGCGGGCGAGGGCACGGCGGCGTGCGCGCCGCTAGCCCTGGCGCTGCGACAGATCAGGGGTGAATCGGCAACCCAGCCGATATCGCGAGCCCGGATGTACGAAACGCGCGAACGTGACCGCAACGCCGCTTGTCCATGTACGGCGCATCAGCGTGAGGCACGGCTCATCGGCACGAATTTCCAGCCACTCGGCTTCGGCGCGCGTCGGCAGACCCGCGTCGACGACATGCTCGACGTCGTGGGCCGGCACGGTTTCGAACAGATACTCGGACGGCCTTGCCGTGGAAAAATCCTGCTTCAGGAAGTCCGGCGCCGTGACCGGATTGACGTAGCGGTCTTCGAGTTGCACCGGTAGACCGTTCTCGCGATGCACGCAAATCACATGGAACACGGATGCGCCGGGCGCAAGCCCTAAAGCGTTCGACACCGTCACCGGTGCCGTTTCGCGTTGCGAGAGGACGGTGTCGTAACTATATTCGTGACCCCGCGAGCGGATCTCGTCGCCGATATGGGCGATCATCAGCAACGTCGATTGCGGCTTGGTTTGCGCGACGAACGTACCGACGCCGGACACACGGGTGACGAGGCCTTCATCGGCGAGTTCGCGCAGCGCGCGGTTCACTGTCATGCGCGACACGCCTAACGTCGCGACCAGGTCCAGCTCTGACGGCAGACGGTCGCCCGCTTGTCGCTCGCCCGATTCGATGATCTGGCGGATGTGATTCTTGACCTGTTCGTAGCGGGCAGCCGGTGCATCAGTTGCCACGCGCGCGGTTTTCATCGCCGCGGCGGGCGGGGTGTCGTGAGCTTTGCTGCGGAAGGTGGAGGACATCGGCGGCCCTTGCGCTACAGTCCGTTTGAACTGCATGAGTCAGCCGAATCGAGAGGGCATCGGCGCAAGTTCATACCGGCTCCGCATCATCCGGACCGCGCGCCCAGAAGGCGTTGCGGTCAAAGTAGTTTTGCAGGAACTGCCGCAAGCGCGGCTGCCCGGCATCGTGAAAGACTTCGCGTGGCTTGCCTTGCACGGCGATGCGCCCCTGATCGATGAACATGACCTTATCGGCGACCTGCGCGGCAAAACCCATTTCGTGCGTGACGACAGCCATCGTCATGCCGTCGCGCGCGAGCTGCTTCATCACTTGCAATACTTCGCCGACCAGCTCCGGATCGAGCGCCGAGGTCGGCTCGTCGAACAGCATGATGTGCGGCTCCATTGCCAGCGCGCGGGCAATGGCAACGCGCTGCTGCTGGCCGCCCGAGAGTTTCGACGGGTAGGCGTCCCCCTTATGCGCGAGGCCAACGGTTTCCAGCATCGCATTGGCACGGCGGCGCGCTTCGTCGCGTGACAGACTGCGCACGCGCAGCAAGGCTTCCATCACATTGCCGAGCGCGGTCATGTGTGGCCACAGATTGAATTGCTGAAACACCATGCCGACATTGCGCCGCACGCGATTGATCTCGCTTTGCGACGCTCGCACGCGCTTCCCATTGCGCTCGCTATAGCCGAGCAGTTCGCCTTCGATGCGCACGTCGCCCTGATCGTAGGTTTCGAGCGCGGCGAGGCAGCGCAGCAGCGTGCTCTTGCCCGAGCCCGACGGGCCGATGATGCAGACCACTTCGGAGCGGGCGATCTCGAGATCGACGCCGCGCAGTACTTCGACTTCGCCGAAGCGCTTACGCAGGTCGCGCACTTCGATCAGCGGCGCGCCGGGCGGCGTATCGAAGGCAGCGGTGGAAGTGGAAGACGGCATGTCGGCGATAGCGTTCATAAGATGGTCCGGATTCCGTTCATGCCATGAAGCGCGCGATGCGGGTTTCGGCCCACATGCCCGCGCGCGAGGTCAGTTCGACCAGCGCGAGATAGCACACGCACAGCACCAGCAGCGTTTCGACAAATGCGAAGGTGGCCGAGCCGATGCCGGTCAGCACGAACGTGAGCTCGGGGACGGTGACGATCGACAGCACCGCGGTTTCCTTGCTCAGCACGATAATCAGATTGGTCAACGCAGGCACGATCAGCACCAGCATTTGCGGTACCTGAATGCGCAGGACGGCTTGCCACCGGGTGAGTCCGAGACAGGACGCCGCTTCGAGATGACCCGGCGGCACCGATTGGAAACCGGAGCGGAAGGCTTCGGCGAAATACGCGCTGCCGTATAGGCCCAAGCCGAGCACACCGGCTGTCATCGGTTCGAGCGTGAGGCCGAAAGACGGGCCGCCGTAGTACAGCAAAAACAGCTGCACCAGAAATGGCGTGCCGCGAAACAGTTCGATATAGAAGCGCAATACGCCGCGCACCCAGCGTCCGCAAAATAGCTGCAGCACGGCGATGAGAAAGCCGATCAGAATGCCGATCGCGACGCCCGCGGCCCAGGTGCCGAGCGTGGTCGCAAGACCGGCGGCAATCGGCTGCAGGTTGTGCGTGATGACGGTGGGGTCGAGCTTTTGCATGGCCTATTTCAGTCTCGAGCTCAAGGTGGGTCAGGCGTGCTGCAAACGGTATTCGGCGGCATGCGCGACGAGCGCCAGCGTGCCGCAGATCACGAAATAAATCAGCCCGGCCGCGACGTAGGCTTCGAGCGGCCGATAGGTGCTGGCCGCGATGTTCTGCGCAGTGCGGGTCAACTCGGCCACGCCCACCACCGAAATCAGCGACGAAGCCTTGATCAGCAGCACCATTTCGTTGACGAGCGAAGGCAGCGTCAAGCGAAACGCCTGCGGCACCAGAATGCGCCGCAGCATATCGAACGGTGACAGTCCGAGCATGCGTGCGGCTTCGAGATGACCCGGCGGAATGCTGAGAAACCCACCGCGCAGAATCTCGGCGATATAGGAAGCGGAACACAGCGACACGGCGCTGATCGCCGCGACGATGGGCGATACATTGATCCCGGCGAACGGCAGCAGGTAATACACCAGCAGCAGTTGCACCAGCATCGGCACCCCGCGAAAAAAGAACACATAGGCGCCGCCGAACATGCGCGCCCAGCGCTTCGGGGAGAGACGTGCAGCACACACGCCGATCGCGACGAAGAAGCCGATCAGGAGACCCGTCAGCGAAATGCCGATGGTAGCGAGCGCCGCATGCAGCAGCAGCGGCAGGCCCTGAAGGAAGACGGTCGTGCTGAACATAAGAGCCGCACTCGCTAGATCAGTGCATTAATAGTTCGGCGCCGGCATTGTTGTCGGCGCATCCATTGCGACCCCGAACCACTTTTTCTGCAAGGTCGCGAGGCGCCCGTCGTTGTGCATTTTCACGAGCGCGGCGTTGAAGGCATCGGCGAGCGGCTTGCTGTCCGCGTCTTTACGCAGGCAGTAAGCAAAGTACACCTTTGCGCCGAACGGCGGCTGCACTACGGCGAAGGTTTCAGGACGTTGTTTGGCGACGTACGCGATGTTGGTCATCGAGTTCGCGACCGCTGCGATGCGGCCGGCGGCGAGATCGGCGTAGGCTTGATTGTTGTCGACGTATTCGCGGATTTCAGGCGGCTTCGGCAAAGTGGCGACGTAAGCCTTCAACTGATCGAGCTGGGCCGAGCCCTTGCCCGCGCCGACCGTCTTGCCGGCGATATCCGACGATTGCTTGACGGCGGAGTCGTTGGCGCGCTTGAGCAGCGCGTCGGTGGCGTCCGCGATCGG
Source organism: Paraburkholderia sp. SECH2 (assembly GCF_030464795.1). NCBI lineage: Bacteria > Pseudomonadati > Pseudomonadota > Betaproteobacteria > Burkholderiales > Burkholderiaceae > Paraburkholderia > Paraburkholderia sp. SECH2. Next base: position 120,058 of record NZ_JALPRH010000016.1, on the reverse strand, counting down.
CAGCGTGTACGTGTAGCGTTCCATACGCGCCTTCGTAACCGTCAGCGGGCCGCCCACCATATCGAACTTGCCGGCTTCGAGACCCGGCAGCACGCTCGGCCACGGCAGGTCGATGAAGCGAACCTTCACGCCCATTTCCTTGCCGACCTCGGCGAACAGGTCCTTGTTGAAGCCCGCTTGCTGGCCGTTCTCAAGGAAGTCGAACGGCGCGAACTGCATCTCGGTGCCGACCACCAGTTCGCCTGCTTTCTTTACTTTGGCGAGTTGGTCTTCCGCGTGAGCGGTGACGCTTGCCGCGCACAACGCCAGCATAACCAAACGACACTTCCAGCCTGCAAGGATGCTCATGGGATTCTCCGGTTGGCAAAGCGGTGTCGCGCGAAAGCGGTTCGTCAGTAGGGACCGGCGCGAGTCATGCGTTGCAGTATATACCGCAGTTTTCGCGCGAAATAAATAAACTCGCGAGTAGAGAAAAGCCCTTACGTGAAGGCGTGCAAAGCAACTTGCGGGTCCGCTTTTGGCGGTATATACAACTGGAATGCGCGAGGCACGCGAACCTGTCGCGAACGATTCATCAGCCTCTTTCGTCAGTTGAATTGACTAGCCCACCAGGGAGCAATGCAATGCCCGTGACCCGCATTCCGATCATCGACCTTGCCGGCGTGCGTGCCGGCGACCCGCAGGCTTTGACGCGAGTAGCGCACGAAATCCGCGAAGCGTGCACGACGATCGGCTTCTTCTACATCATCAATCACGGCGTGCCGCAAGCGGCAATCGATGCGGCCGAACAGGCGGCCCGTACGTTCTTTGCGTTTCCGGTGGAGACGAAGCGGCGCGCGGCGGTCAATCAACGGCATCGCGGTTTCAACGCTCTCGGCGACGCCACCATGTATCAGGCCAAGCGCCCCGACTACAAGGAATTCTTCAGCATCGGCCTGGAGTTGCCTGAGGACGATCCCGATGTGAAAGCCGGACAGGCGCTGCGAGGGCCGAACAATTGGCCGGATTTCATGCCGGAGTTGCGGCCTGCGCTCTACGGCTATTACGAAGCGGTCGCTGCATGCGGCGCCGACCTGTTGCGTGCGGTGGCCGTGAGTCTCGGCGTCGACGAACATTTCTTCGCGCCGCGCTATACGAAGCGGATGCAGCGCACGCAGATGGTCTACTACCCGCCGCAGCCGCCCCAATCGGACGCGGATCAGTTCGGCGTCGCGCCGCATACCGACTACGGCTGCATTACCCTGCTGTGGCAGGATCGGGTGGGGGGCTTGCAGGTGCGCGAGATCGCCAACGATACGTGGGTCGATGCGCCGCCGATCGAGGGCAGCTTCGTGGTGAACGTCGGCGATCTGCTGGCGCGTTGGACCAATGACCGCTTCCGCTCCACCTTGCATCGCGTGATCAATGCGTCGGGGCGCGAGCGCTATTCGATCGCGACGTTCTACGATCCCACGTACGGTGCAACGGTCGATCCGCGCGAACTCGGTACGAGCGATGCCGAACTCAAGTACCAACCGGTCGCAGCGGGTGACTACATCCTCGGGCGGATCAACGATTCGATGGGTTATCGCAAGAAAGCGGCAACTGAAGGCACGCAAGGAACCCCTGCATGACAGATAACAGTTTGGCAAACGGCGCAACCCATGGCGCAGCGCCGCTTTCCGCGACGCTCGACGCGCTGCGCGCCGCGCTCGGCGCCGACGCGGTGCGCGTTGGCGAGCAGATCGGCGAACACGCGATGACCGACTGGACCCGCCACGACCCGACGCGTCCCGCCGCGCTGCTTTTGCCGCGCAGCACGGAAGAAGTCTCGCGTGCGCTGGCCATTTGTCACGCAGCGCATCAACCGGTGGTGCCGCAGGGCGGCATGACCGGTCTCGCGGGCGGCGCGATTGCGCGCGCGACGGATATCGCGTTGTCGCTGGAACGGCTCACCGGCGTCGAAGAAATTGACGCAGCGTCGGCCACGCTGACCGTGCGCGCCGGCACGACCTTGCAAACCGCGCAGGAAGCCGCCGCCGAAGCGGGCTTCGAACTCGCACTCGATCTGGGCGCACGGGGTTCGTGCCAGATCGGCGGCAATCTGGCGACTAACGCGGGCGGCAATCGCGTGATCCAGTCGGGCACCGCGCGCGATCAGGTGCTCGGTCTCGAAGTCGTGCTCGCCAACGGCGACGTGCTGACTTCGCTCGGCAAGATGGTCAAGAACAACACCGGCTACGATCTCAAGCACTGGTTCATCGGTTCGGAAGGCACGCTCGGTGTGATCACACGCGCGGTGTTGCGGCTCCATCCGCCACGCGCGGCGCGCCACACGGCGCTCGTCGCACTCGACGATTACGCCGCCGCCGTGAACCTGCTGCGCCGCCTGTCGACGCGCTTTGGTAACGACATCGGCGCGTTCGAGATCATGTGGCCGGATTTCTATGATTTCGGCGTGAAGCTGACGGGCACGCGCTCGCCATTCGCCGATTCGCACCCGCTCTATGCACTGATCGAACACGCGAGTTTTGACGCAAGTGACGACGGCGAACGCTTCTCCGCCGTGCTGACCGAAGCGCTCGATTCAGAAGCGATCCGCGACGCCGTGATCGCGCAATCGGTGGCCGACGTGCGGGCGCTATGGGCGATTCGTGAATGCACCGCCGAGTTTCCGGTGCGGCTCGATCCGATTAACTTCGACGTGAGCTTGCCCATCGGCGAAATCGGCGCTTTTGTCGACCGTTGCCGCGCAGCGCTTGATCAGCGCTGGCCGGGCAACGTGTCGTATTTCTTCGGCCATATCGGCGATTCGAATCTGCATCTCACCGTCGACGGCCATTCGATTCCCGGCGTCGAGCATCACGCGGTGTATGCGTTCGTCTATGAGATGCTGAGGCCGTTGCGCGGTTCGGTATCGGCGGAACACGGGATCGGCTTGCTCAAGCGCGAGTTCTTGCCGATCTCGCGCTCGTCTGCTGAATTGGCTGCGATGGCCGCCATCAAACATGCGCTGGACCCGCACGGCATTCTGAATCCGGGCAAGTTGTTCTGAACAGGGTGTGCCGCGCGCCAGCGGTTCGCGAGCGTAACGCGCGGCTACGCCCTGGCCGTTTCGTCAATGCGCCGCGACGGAATCCATTCCGGTCGACGTGACTGCGGGCTGCGCAGCGGGTGAGGCGAGATAGTCGAGAAGGGCCTTCGCCTCATTCGGATGCTCGGCGTTCACCGGGATGCCCGCGGCATACCGCGTCACGGATTGCACCGACTCAGGAATCTTTCCGACGAAGGTGACGCCCGGCACCGGCAGCACTTCGCTGACCTGCTGGAATCCTACTTCGTAATCGCCATTGGCGACCACCGAGGCGACCGGGATCTTCTGAATCCTCTTCGCCTTGGCTTTCACCTGATCCTCGATGCCGAGCTTCCTGAAGAGCTCGCGCTCGATATAGACACCGCTCGCACTGTCCGAGTAGGCGATCGATCTGGCGTGGAGCAAGGTCTCTTTCAGCGCATCGACGGAGCCGATATCCGGTTTCGGCGCACCGCTACGCACGACCATACCGATGCGGGAATCGGCGAGCTCGACGCGCGATCCGGGAATCACCTTGCCTTGCTTGATCAGCTCGTCGAGCGCGTAGCCGACCATGATGACCACGTCAGCGTGCTCGCCGCGCTCGAGCCGGTTCGGAATGGCTTCGGGTGATTTGCCCATCGAAGGCCCGAGTATGGTGTCGAGCGTATTGCCCGTCGACGCCGTGAACTTGGGGCCGAGCAGTTTATATGCGGCGGTAAAGCCGCCCGAACTCATCACGCGGAGTTCGGCGGCCTCTACGTGTGCCGTTGCAACGGTGCCGGCCAGCAGCCCGGCGGTCAACAAGGTCTGAAAGAAGGTTTTCATCCGGATAAGCGTGGCAGTCTGATAGGAATAAAGGCGTGATCGGCTCACGAGCCCAGGCAAGCCGACCACAAAACGTGGCGACTCGCCGCCCTTATACATACCACACCTGAACCAGCGCCAGCACAGCGAGCGGCGCGCAACACTTGCACGCGCTTACGGGATACGCTGCCTCGACCCAATCGCAACGCTGCGCTCAACCTCCGTCAATGCGCATTCAGATACCGCGCAATCACCGGATAGACATCCACCGCCGCATTCTTGCCGAGGATGCAGTCGATGTGCCCATAGTTGGGAATCAGATGCCGCTCGTACGGCTGCTCGGGCCATTGTTGGACCAGCATGTCATAGGTCAGCAAGGTGCTCTTCGGCAGATAGGTTTCGTTTTTCTCGCCGTGAATGAAGCCGATCGGCAGGCGCAAGCCGTCCAGGCCCTTCATGCCGTCCGCGCCGCTCAGGTAGACGTCTTTGCCGTCGGCATCGACGACCTTGCCCGCTCGCACCATCGCAGCGAGATGCTTGAAGACGGCGATGTCGTGCACGCCGAGCAGTTCCTGCAGATTCGCATGAAGCGTCTCATTCAACTGCTCGTGTTCGTAGAGCAGGCCGTAAAGGAAGGTTGCCCGGTGGCAGATAGGGCTGCCGCAGCCTTGTTTATGACTGAGCGGGTAGAGCCGCAACGCTTCGTCGAGCAGGTTCTGGGGCCACGACCTGTGCTCCGTAAAAGCGGTCAGATCGAGCACGCCGAGATGCTGCATGATGTCAGGGACGTGCAACCCGCACTTGATCTTTTCCAGCGTGCCGGGCACCGGATGCGCGGAGACCTGCGAGATGACCGCCGAGCGCACGCCCTTGAGGCCGTGCAGCAGCGACATGGTCAAGGCCAACCCACCCATGCAGTGGCCCAGTACCTGAATGTCCGGCACCTTGGTCAACTCCCGCACTTTGGCGACCGCGGCCGGAATGTCCTCACGAGCGACCTTGTCGACATTGGTCGGCACCATCACGCTCGGCATTTCGATGCTGACGCGCAGATCGACGAGCCACACGTCGTAGCCGGCCGCACAGAGATACTCTACCAGGTTGGTGCCGATCAGATCGGTGGAGTAGATCCGGCTCGACACACCCGAGCCGTGGATCAGCAGCACGGGGCGCAGCGGTTTGTCGGACGGCCCGGCGTAGCGCGTGAGTCGAAGCCTGGTCCCGTCGGCTGTGTCGAAGAAGACGACTTGCGGCGCGGGCGCGCGCAGCGCGCGCTTGAGGCGCGGCTCGGCCTTCGGATCGTAAAACTGCAAGGGCGCGGCCACGCCGCCGTATTCGGTGAACAGCACGCCGGCGAAAAACTTGCCGAACTTCAAGGTCCATTCAAGGCGCGATGTCAGGTCAGGGGTGTTGGTGACCTCGAGCGTGCGTTGCTGCTTGAGGAAATTCTCGGGCGTAATGATCAGCGTTGCCTTGCCGATCGCTGGCGCATCCGCTTGCGCCGAGTCGCGGAGTTCGGCGTAGAGCGTGTTGGTCTGCTCCCAAAGATTGATCGGCGACGTACGCGTGATGATTTTCTGTCCCGTCAGGTAGTACTTCTTGCCATCCGTGGAATTGAGCGTCATGCGGTAATTCATGTTGCGCTCGTCCACATCCGATTCGTCGACCACGAACAGATTGAAGGTGCCGTCCGTGATCGTCATCGGTTGCGCCGAGAGCGCGGGGCAGGTCAGCGTGCCCGTAGTGTGGGCCAGATGTTGCGGATTGCTCAGCATATCGGCCAGATCGTCCGATTCCACCGTCAGCGTGAATTGAATCGGGCTGGTGGCGGCTTCGCCCGCCACGGCCGGCGTATACGTACCGATCATCGTTTCGGTGAAACGCAGGCCGATCTTCTGGGGCGTGGGCGTAGCGGCCGTGCCCTTGGCCTCGTAATCGATGTTCCAGCCGCGCGCGTTGGCGAGCAGCGCGCAATTGCGTTCCGCCAGCGCGGAAATCGTCAGCAGCGGATTGACGCCGAGCGACATCGGCATGACCGCGCCGTCCATCACGTAGAGGCCTTCGTGCACCGCATTTCCGCTCGTGCCGCTAAAGACTCGCCCCTCATGATCGACGACGCCACGCGCCGCATCCTCGCCCATCCCGCAGCCGCCAAGCGGATGTACGGTGACAATCTGATTGCCGAGCAATCTGGTCGAAATCGGATTGCGCATGTATTTGCCGCCGAGCGGCGCCTGCGCCTTCTCGAGCGTTTCTTCGACGGTCTGGAAGATCGGCTGCTTGCCGGCGTTCGGCCAGGCGATGCGCGCCCTGCCTTTGTCGTTCACGCTGATCTGGCCGCTTTCGTCGTCATGCGCCATCACCAGGTAGGTTTGCGTGTGATTGAGCGCGCCGTGATAGGGGCCGCGCAGGAAGCTCTCGATCACGCGCGCGTCGTAGCCGAACGGTTCGTCGTCGGCGCGCGGCGCGGGAATGTCGACGCCTTCGAACGGCGCGGCGCCGCCGAGCAGGGCGACCAGCGCGGCGCCGACCGGCCCGGCGAGCGAGCCTTCTTCGATGACGAAGCCGTCAGTCACGTTAGCGGTGTTGCGGTGGTCGATGATGCCGGTAATCGTCGGCCCGACCGGTGGGATGTCGCCCTTCTTGTGGGCGCCCCAGCCGACGCCGTTGATCACCTCCTCGGTGTTGTACGCGAAGGCGAGCACGTCGCCGTTGCCGGTGAGGTGCTGGCCGAGCATGTCCGACACGCTCAAGCCCTCCTTGCGCGAGCGCAGCAGCAGGGCGGTCGAACCGATCGTGCCGGCCGACATGATGACGACATCGGCGCTCACGAACAGATCGGGTGCGTCATAAATCTCGCGGCCCAGCTTCACTTCCTGAAAGCGCACGATCCACTTTTGCGTGGCGGCGTCGCGCAACACCGAATGCACTGCGGCGCCCGTAAAAATATGGGCGCCGTGCGCGACCGCATCGGGAAGGTAGTTCATGTGTGTCGAATTTTTCGCGTCGTAGTTGCAACCCGAGTTGCAATCGCCGCATCCGACACAGGCTTTTTGCTCAACGCCCGCAGCGTTGATGCGGTCCTCGAAAGTGACCGTGACCGGCGGCGGATAAAAGCGATCTTCCATGCCCAGCGCCTGCGCGGATTTTTTCAGCGCCAGCAGTTTCGGCAACTGCAAAAAATCGCCGGACACCGCCGACGGCTGCAGCATGGCGCGAGCCAGTTCGTAGCCCTTGTCGCGTCCCGCCTTGTCGGCGCGGAGCGCAGCGGGCCAGCGGTCGTCGTCCCATAAGCGCGGTTCGGCTTCGAGCGCAACATTCGCGTTGATCAGCGAGGTGCCGCCCAGTCCGCAACCCACCACCGCATTCACGTCTTCATTCACATGCACTTCGAGCAGCGCGAGCGGTGAGCCAATTTGCGCGAGGGCGGTGTTGTATTGCACCTCGGCGGCGCCTTCGATCGGCGTGCGTGGATAGTCGCCGGCCATAAATTCGCGCCCGCGTTCCAGCACGCACACGTTTTTGCCGGCACGTGCCATGCGGCTCGCGGCAATCGCACCGCCATATCCCGATCCCACCACCACCACGTCGTAATGCGACTGCATTGCTGTCAGGGCGCTTGATAAGCGGTTCATTCAGACCACCTCGTCAGGAAGGGGATGCCGGGTAGGGGAACCCGGACTTCGGAAGGAAGACGGCGTGCGGCTGCGGCTTTTTTATCGTAGGCGGTGCGCGATGACAAAAAAAGGCGCATCGTACGTGGCGCGCGACACTTGCGTGGGGCGTGCCCGATTTCCGGGGAGGGGAAAAAGCCGCCGTCGGCCGACGCCGGTCTGTCAATGCGCTTTTAGGCGGCCACTTCATTCATTTCGCTGTCGCTCGATTCGGCGGCGAGCAGGTTCAAGGCGATCAGAATCGCCGCGCGGTTGTCGAGATCGATCTCGATGCCGAGCACGTCGATCAGCCAGCGGCCGATCTTGGTATTGGAAAATTCGTCGGCCCCGGCCGTCTTTTTCATGGTGACGCCAAGTTTGACGGCGCGATAGTGATACGAGGGGACACGATGCTGAGCAGCGACTGCCGAGAGGCCGCCTTTTCCTTCCGAGCACCAGCCAAGGCTGCCGGCCAGCACGATGCGCTCCGGCTCGTCGAGGCTGTCGATAAAAGTCCGGGCCGCGAGCCGCACGCGTTGTTCGTCGAGGCCGTATTGCAGCAACACGCTTTCGACCGGGTCTTCCAGCGCTTGCGCGTGCAGATCGATTTCCTGCGCCATGCCATCGTTTTCCATCGACACGTTGCGTTGATGGCCGGCGCTGCGCAGACAGTCGATCAGGTAACGGCGAAAATACGCGCACAGTGCGTAGCCGTTGGACGGCGCGCTGTCGGCGCAGGCATTCGTTTCCGTGTGGCCGGGCGCGAGGCGCAGAACTTTCGCGTAGATGAACTGCGCGACCAGTTCTTCCTTGTCTTCACCGAGCGCCTGCAGTTCAAGCGGGTGGTAGGTGCGTAGCGCCCGCTTGACCAGATCGACCATCGACACCATCTCGTCGGCGGACAACTGGGTACGCCGACGCCACAGGTCGGGCAGGATCGCATCGTCGAGATTGCGGACGAACGCGTGGCTCGGAACTGCGCCCATGAAAACCTCCATAAAGGGTTAGGCAATGAGCGCGGGGAGCCTCGACTGCAGGCAATGAAAGGGGTGTTGGAACTTTTGAGCCGCGCTGGAATGTGAGGCCAGTATGGTTTCCGGCGGGCGCTTCGCCTATATGGATTAAGTGGTAGCTGATGGGTAAACTGCCGGGTAAACCATCCGCGCGTCTGCCTGTTCGCCGTCTGATGACCGTGCGCTGCACCAAAAGGCTGCAGCGCGCGATGGAGCACCGCAACACCTGATGCAGCAACTCTCGCGCAGCACGTCAGGCCCGCCGTGCCTGCGTCGCTGAGCTTGCGTCCTACGCCATCGAATCCGGTCGACAAAGGAGACCGCATGATGCGGGCTGATCCAATCCAGCGTGCAATCGACGAAGACCTTGTGCGCGTGCTGTACGCGCAAGATCCCATCGCCTTCTTTTCGCACTGGTTCTCGATTGCGGTGCTGGTGGCGATCTACTGGCCGCACGTGCCGTCGCCGCCGCTGTTCATCGCGTGTTTCGGGTTTTATGCGGCCGCCAATTGCGGTGGCCTGGCGCTTTGGATCTGCAATCGCCGCTACCCGCACCTCGCGACGCCACGCGGCTGGATCAACCTGCATGCGCTGCGCGGCGTGCTGCTGTACAGCGCGCCGGGGCTTGCGGTGTGGTTCGCGTTCCAGAGTCCTCAAGCCGATTTGCCGCTGCTGCACACCGTGATGATCGTCACGCTGGCGGCCGGCGTGTTCATGTCGAACGGCTTCGATCTGCTGAACTTTTCGACCGCGATTCCGTTTCTGCTGTTTCCGGCGATCGTGCTGCATTTCGGCACGCATACGTTCGACCGGACCATTCTCGCCATCGTCCTCGCGTTCTTCTTCTGCGCGATCAACGTCTATGCGGTGAGTTATCGCAAGCTGTTCCAGCAGGTCGTGCAGGCGCGCGTCGATCAGCAGTATCTGGCGGAGTCGCTGGCGGCGCAAAAGCGTGTCGCCGAAGAGGCCAGTCTTGCCAAAACGCGATTTTTTGCAGCCGCGAGCCACGATTTGCGCCAGCCGCTGCATGCAATCGGATTGCTGGCGGCTTCGCTCAACGACTCGGCGGCGACGCTCGTGCAGCATGCCAGGACGGCTCAGCACATCGTTTACAACGTCGAGGCGTTGAATCAGCTGTTCAACCAGGTGCTCGATCTCGCCCGGCTCGAAAGCGGCGTGACCCAGGTGATCCGCTTGCACTTCCGGCTGTCGGAACTGTTCGAGCGGGTCGGCAGCCAGTACCGTCCGCAGGCGGCGGCCAAGGGGCTGGCGCTGCGGATCGCGCCGTCTTCGGTGGTCCTGCATGACGATCCGGTGCTGCTCGAACGTGTGCTGAGCAACTTGCTCTCGAACGCAGTGCGCTACACCGAGGAAGGCGCGATCTGGGTCGGCTATCGTCGAGCAGGGCGTCATTCGGGCGGCTATATCGAGGTGCGCGATTCCGGCATCGGCATTCCGGTCGAGGAACACGAACGCATCTTCGAAGAGTTCTACCAGGTCGCCAATCCGCAGCGCGACGCGCGTCAAGGGCACGGTCTGGGCTTGCCGACGGTGAAGCGCCTCGTCGAAATGCTCGGCGGCGAGTTGCAACTGCGCTCGGCGCCGGGCCGGGGCTCGGTGTTCCGCTTTCCGGTGCAGGTGGGCGACGCCGGCGGCATTGTCGCGAGCCTGAACGAGGCGGTGGCGGGCGGACCGTCGGCGCAGGGGCGGCGCGTGCTGTGCATCGACGATGAGCCGTCGATTCTCGAAGGCCTCACGAGTCTGTTGGGACGCTGGGGTTGCATCGTGCGTGGCGCACGTGACGAGGTCGACGCGCTCGTCGCGCTGGAAGACGGTTTCGTACCGGATGCCGTGTTGTGCGACTACCAGCTGGCCAATCACCGAACTGGCGCGCAAGCGCTCTCGGCCGTGCGCAATATGCTGGGGCGGGCGGGTCACGACGGTGTAGTGACCTTGCTGATCACGGGCGATATGGCCTCGGCCGAACTGGCGGCGCTGGCCCTGCAGGGTATTCCGGTGCTGCACAAACCGGTCACGCCGGCGCGGTTGCGGCGGACCCTGGAAATGCTGTGGCAGCAGGCGGAACTGGATAAGGGGCGGGCGGCGTGAAGCGTGACATGAAGGGCGGCGGCATAAGCGCCGCCCGTCGATCCGCTATTACAGGGTTTTCCCGGCCTCGAGCCAGCCGTTGATCACGGCGATCGCCGTGGACCGGTTGTGCACGCCGAGCGCCCGGAAGATCACGGACAGATGCACCTTGACCGTCCCTTCCGCGACGCCCAATTCACGCGCGATCATCTTGTTGGTCCAGCCGCGATGCACCAGCCGCATGATGTCCTGCTGTCGCGGCGACAGGTTCTCCAGCAGATGTTGCTGGTGCGGCTGCAGCGCCGAGATTTGCGTGATCGGTTCCGTGAGTGCCGTACCACCCTGAGTCGGGGCGTGCCCGGCGTCATGGGCGGCAAGCTCGGCGGGCGCTTCGGCGCGCACGGGTGCGGCTTGCGTCTCGCGCGAGCCCAGCAGGCTGAGTGCCTCCATCGGCACATAGGCGCCGCCTGACAACACCAGCTCGATCGCCTTGAGCATGACGCTGGCGGGTTGCCGCTTCGGCACGAAGCCGAGCGCGCCCGCGGCCAGCACCGCGCGCATCTCGTCGGGCGACTCTTCGGCGGAGAGCACGACGACCGGCAATGCCGGGTTCGCCTTCAACAGCACTTCGAGCGACGACGCGCCGGTCATACCTGGCATATGCAGGTCGACGATGGCGAGGTCGTGGTCGGCGTCGGGCCGCGCGGCGGCGGCGAGGGATTCCCAGCTATCGGCTTCGTCGAATTGCGCGTCGGGATCGAGCCCGCGCAATAGTCCTTTGACGCCTTGCCGGATCAGTTCATGGTCGTCGGCCACAAGAAACTTCATGATGTCTCCGCGAGTCGGGACTGCGCGTTGTGGACTGCCACGGTCGTGCTGCTGGCTCTACTTCCCGTTTTACTTCTATTCTCGATTCGCGTCATTGCCGGCTACCCCGCGATCATATGCCGATCGGTGGTGCGGCGCGCCTTCCGGTTTGCCGCACGAATGAACATCTATTTATGTAATCGCCGGCTGGTTCGATGCACCAGCATTATGTGTAAGGTAGGTCTCCCGCGCATAGGTTCCGGCTTGTTACGAAGACGAGCCGCACGGCGCAATTTTTGAAGCCGTCCACGCGGGAATCCGCAGGTTATGCGCGCCAGATGAAATTAGGCAAGTGCATGATTCACTTGATTGCAAATAACGTCGCATTCATCAGAAGCTTGAACGCGAAGCCGAGCGACATCGCTGAGGCAACGCCTAAGCACCATAGCGCGACGAACCACAGCCAGCCGGGCAGCCGGCGCCCCGGCGTTTGAGACGCGCCGCGTGCGGCGCTGTCGCCCGTGTTCTTAGTGATAGTGATGTTGGTCGCCATGACGCACCTTGCCACGAAATACCCAATAACCCATCGTCGTATAAGCGATGATGACCGGCAGAATCACTGCTGCGCCGACTAGCGTGAACATCTGGCTCGAGCGCGGCGCAGCGGCTTCCCAGAGCGTCATGCTCGACGGAATCGCATACGGCCACAGGCTCACCAGCAGCCCCGCATAACCGAGCAGCACCAGCAGGAGCGCCAGCACGAACGGCGTGTTGTGATGCCGCGCACGCACCGCACGGTGCATGAAGAACGCGCAGATCGCCACGAGGAACGGCACCGGCAGCAGACGGTAGAACAGATTGTCGTGGAACCAGCGCTGCGCGATAGTCGGATCTTGCAGCGGCGTCCATAGGCTGACCATCGCGATGAAGCCGAGCAGCACGAGCGTTAGCGGCCACACCACGCGATGCAGGCGGCGTTGCAGATCGCCTTCGGTTTTGGCGACCAGCCAGCAGCAGCCGAGCAGCGCGTAGGTGATCACCAGACCGAGACCCGTCAGCAGACTGAACGGCGTGAGCCAGCCGAAGGCGTCACCCGCATAGCCGCCGTCGATCATCGGAATGCCTTGCAGGAACGCGCCCAGCACGATGCCCTGAAAGAACGTCGCGCCTGCCGAGCCACCGATGAACGCCAGATCCCACAGATGTTTCGTGCGCTTGGCCTTGGCGCGAATCTCGAACGACACGCCGCGGAAAATCAGGCAGACGAGCATGAAGATCAGCGGTAGATACAACGCGGACAGCACGGTCGAGTAGACCACCGGAAACACCGCGAACAGCGCGGCGCCGCCGAGTACCAGCCAGGTTTCGTTGCCGTCCCACACGGGCGCGACGGTGTTCATCATCAGGTCGCGTTCTTTCTCATCGGGGAAGAACGGGAAGACGATGCCGATGCCCAGATCGAAGCCGTCCAGCACCACGTACATGAATAGGCCCAGCGCGATGATCGCGGCCCACGCTACGGTTACGTCCATTTTCTTTCTCGCAAGCAGGAAGTGAAGCAGTGAGGTCAGGCGGCGTCGATCATGTGATCGGCGGCGGACAGCGGGCGGCGCGCGGTCTGATTCGGCATGTGCTCAGCCACGCCGTGCGGTGTCTGTCCCGGCAGTGCCGGACCCGAGCGCATCAGTTTGAGCATGTAGTAGATGCCGGTGCCGAACACGAGGAAGTAGACGACCACGAAGGCCATCAGCGAGATGCCGACCTGCTGCGTGGTGAGCGGCGATACGGCCTGCGAAGTGCGCATCACGCCGTACACCACCCACGGCTGACGGCCTGCTTCAGTGGTGACCCAACCCGCCAGCAACGTGATGAAGCCGGTCGGGCCCATGGCCACGGCGACGCGCTGGAACCACTTCGCTTCGAACAGGCGTTCGCGGCGGCGCAGCACCCATGCGGCCAGCGACATCAGGATCATCAGCACGCCGAGCCCGGCCATGATGCGGAAGCTCCAGAACACCACCGTCGAGTTCGGTCGGTCTTGCGGCGGGAATTCCTTCAGGCCGCGAATTTCGCCATCCCAGCTATGCGTGAGGATCAAACTGCCAAGGTGCGGAATCGATACGGCATAACGCGTGGTCTCCGCCTGCATATCAGGAATGCCGAAGAGATTCAGCGCGGTGCCGCCTTTCTCGGTTTCCCACAGACCTTCGATCGCGGCGATCTTGGCCGGCTGATATTTGCGCGTGTTCAAACCATGCTGATCGCCGACGAATGCCTGGATCGGGGTGAGGATCAGGAGCAGCCAGAGCGCCATCGAAAACATCTTCTTGACGGCAGGATCGCGCCGGCCGCGCAGCAGATGCCATGCGCCCACCGCCGACACCACCAGCCCCGCGACAATGAATGCCGCGAGCGCCATATGCGCAAGCCGGTACGGGAACGACGGATTGAAAATGATCTTGAACCAGTCGAGCGGCACGACGTGGCCGTCGACGACTTCAAAGCCTTGCGGCGTTTGCATCCAGCTATTGGACGCGAGGATCCAGAAGGTTGAGATCAGCGTGCCGATCGCCACCATCAGCGTGGCGCCGAAGTGGGCGCGCGGACTCACGCGCTGCCAGCCGAACAACATGATGCCGAGGAAGCCCGCTTCGAGGAAGAACGCGGTCATGACCTCGTACATCAGAAGAGGTCCGGTGATGGGCCCCGCGAAACTGGAGAAGCCAGACCAATTGGTGCCGAACTGATAGCTCATCACGACGCCGGACACGACGCCCATCCCAAAGGCGACTGCGAAGATCTTCGACCAGAACAGGCAAAGATCTTTGTAGTACGCCTTGCCGGTTTTCAGCCAGCGCCATTCGAGGACAGCGATAAAACTGGCGAGGCCGATGCTGAGCGCCGGAAAAACAATGTGAAACGAAACAGTGAACGCAAACTGAATGCGGGCGAGATCGAAGGCCGAGATTGCGGAGTTCATGAGCGTGAAGGTCGTGACGCCCGGGAGGGCGGACTACGCGCGTCGACCGTTGTCGGTGCGCACTGCGCTGGGCAGATGGCGCAAGAGTAGGGGATGAGGAAAATTTTTGCTGCAATGCGACGTGCGTCAAAAAACCACGTTGTTTTGCACGTATTTTCGTTTTTGAGACGGCAAAGCCTTGATAGGTATCAAGTTTTCCTGAGTACGTCCTTGCGTGCGTCTCTCGGGGTCTGCGCGGAACTGCGGCAATAGACCGCGCTGCAACAACGTGGCTCTGGCGTCTTTGTGGTTAAGTCCTGCGCTGCGGATGCCGCATTCCAGACATGTCAGTCAGCAAGAGATCGCCGCACCAGGCGGCGCGGGCGCTCAACAGCGCGCGGCGAAGCCTAGGCGATCGAGATAAACAGCTGCTTGCCACACGCGGCCGCGTATCTGCGCAGCGTATCGACAGAAGGCGAATGCTGCCCCGACGCAAGCGCGCGTTCCAGCCGGGTGATGGCCGGCGCTTTCGTGCCCATGCGCTCGGCGACTTGCGCTTGCGTCAGGCCGGCTTCGCGGCGCGCGGCGAGCATCTGGTCGAGCAGCGCGAATTCTTCGCGGTTCAGCCGCTCGTATTCGGCGCGTACTTCGGGATCGGCGAGCGCCTGCTCGCGCATTGCCTTATAGGTTGCCATTTCTGATCTCCAGCAGTCTTTTGCGCGCGACGTCCAGTTCGTTACGCGGCGTTTGTTGCGACTTCTTCACGAAGCTGTGAAGCATGACGATTTTCCGTTCCACGATCGAGCAGTAGAACACTCTGGCGATGCCTTCCGCGCCTTTGAGGCGCATTTCGAACAAGCCACCACCCATTGATGCGGTGTGCGGCTCGCCGAGATTCGGTCCGTATTCCTCCATGCGATCGGCCAACGCGATGAAGCGTGCAAGCAGCGTTTTCGGCAGGGAAGCAACGTTCACTTTGACCTTTTCGTTGTAGAAGTCGATCGTAAATGCCATTGGATTCAATGATAACAAATATGTTATTAACGCGCAAGCAAGCCACCTCGCAGTTTGTTGCTGTCAGTCAGCAAAAACTGGGCGCATTGCCTGGCAGGAAATCGAACGACAGGACGAGGGCGAAAGCAGGACCGCGATGAGCGGTTACAACGGCGTTGGCGCAACCAGGGTCATTCGTCGCCATCCGACAATAACGCCGTTCGCGCCGACTTTCTATTAGCCGGTTAGCTAGCCAACAGGCTAGTTTGCTTCTAACATGCAAGCAGCTAACCGGCGGTTCCTTCGGCGTCATCGCATACCTGAAATGGATGCACGCCGCATCGCCATCCAGTTTCATTCCTGATAGTCATTTCGAACACCACGTGAACCGACCGGTTCTTCGTGCGCCCGTCATCAAAATGCGTTGCAGACCGTGTCATGCTTGAGCAAGCGTCTCATCGTGCATCGACTGGTCGTTCCCTCGCATGCTCCGCTCACGCGCGTCGAGTTCGTCCTGCATTCGCTGTTAACGGTTTTCGTTGGGCGGCACGGCTTGTGCTGCCCGACCGGTTTGAGCGTCACGCTTCATCCACCTGCCGGTGACGGCAGACTTCATCCAAAAGGAGTCGACAGATGAGCACGATCACCACGAAAGACGGTACGGAAATTTTCTACAAGGATTGGGGCAAAGGGCGCCCGGTTGTCTTCTCGCACGGCTGGCCGTTGTCCGCGGACGCCTGGGACGCGCAGATGCTGTTCCTCGGCAGCAAAGGCTTTCGTGTGATCGCGCACGACCGGCGCAGCCATGGCCGTTCAGCGCAGACGTGGGACGGCAACGACATGGACACCTATGCCGACGATCTCGCCGCGCTGATTGAACACCTCGACCTGCAGGACGCCACGATGGTCGGCCATTCGACCGGCGGCGGGGAGGTCGCGCACTACATCGGCCGTCACGGTACGAAACGTGTCGCGAAGGCTGTGCTGATCGGCGCGGTGCCGCCGCTGATGCTGAAGACTGAGGGCAATCCGGAGGGCACGCCGATCGACGTGTTCGACGGCATCCGCAAGGGTGTCGAGGCGGATCGCTCGCAGTTCTTCAAGGATCTTGCGTTGCCGTTTTACGGCTATAACCGTCCGAACGCGAAGGTGTCGCAAGGCGTGATCGATTCGTTCTGGGCACAAGGCATGGTCGGGTCGATCAAGGGCTTGTACGACTGCATCAAACAGTTCTCCGAAGTCGACTACACGGAAGACCTGAAGAAGATCGACGTGCCGACTCTGGTACTGCATGGCGACGACGACCAGATCGTGCCTATCGATGCTGCAGGCCGCAAGACTGCGAAGATCGTGAAGAACGCCACGCTCAAGGTCTATCCGGGCGGGCAGCACGGCATGTGCACGGTGGAGGCGGACAAGGTGAATGCCGATCTACTTGAGTTCATCGGCTCGTAATGCGTTGATGTAGCAAGTGCGGCTGGCGAGGGGCGATTGTTCCGCGCTGGTGCTGGCCGCGCCCGTACCCGCGTACGGCGGTCGCCGCTCAGGCAGTTGGCCAGCCGATGCGCGCCGCTCGGCGCAATGTCGAGCGAACCACCAACCGGTGGAACGGAGCGATGGCGAGGATATAAAAACGCCCAAGCCCGTTGTGACAGTGCACGACCGTGGACAGAATCAGATAGCGCGCGCTGCCCTCGTGCGTATCGCGCGTTTGCTGCAATATCGAAAGCCGGAAGTCCAGATGGCTGTCGTTCTCGCCGAGAATGATCTCGCGTGCGCTGCGCGCGTAGATTCGGAAGAAGTCGACCCGATCCCTTGAGCCGGGTGGATTCGCGATGCGCAACTGTTTCGACGTCTTGAGCCCGAGGCGGGCGACTAACGCATCACGCAACCCCAGCAGTTTCGCGATCCATCTCGCCTGATGGGCGAACATAAAGCGCGCGAGCAATTCCGGGTCGTCGATTGCGTTGTCCGGCAAGCGGACGGCGTACGCGTCTGCGAGGTCCGGGGCATCGTACATGCGGGCCACGCCGGATTCGGCCGGCACGGCAACGGAAAGCACGGAACGGTTGGCATCTGGCATAGGAAGGTGCTGCGCCGAAAAGAGATCGAGGTGGACAGGGCGATTTCGCCGCGGGGTGCCGCAGTTCGATCGCGCACTTGCGCGTCAAGTCTACGCGTGCTCGACGGCGCGCGCTCAAGCATCGGTGTCTATTGCGGCAACCGGCCGCATGCGCTGGATGACGTATGCGGCAGGCATCAATATGCGCATCAAGTTATACGACGTCACATAAATTAGTGGCGACGCATGTGTTTGTTTGCAAAAGGCAAATCGCCATACATGTCAAATTTGTACGGGTAAATGCCTGGTTGAAATCCACCTTGGAATCGAAGATAGTACGTTATCGTACAACTAAGGGCTGGTTCCAGCCCGTTGCCGCCACGGCTCGACTGCTTGCCGTCCACCGGCTCTAATCGCGCGCGGCGCTGTAAAGGATCCTTATGAAGAAGATTGCCCTGAGTGGAGCCGGCGGCCAGCTCGGCTCGGTAGTGCGGACGGCGTTGGTCGGCCGCGGCATCCCCTTGCGTTCGGCGGCGGGTTCGAAGCCCCTCGTGCCGCTGGTGGAAGGTGAGGACGTGATGCACGGCGACCTGCGCGACCCCGCCGTCGTGGATCGCCTGCTGAAGGGTGTCGACGTGCTGATTCACTTCGCCGGCACGAGCGTGGAACGTCCGCTGCCTGAAATCATCGACAACAACCTGCGCGCGCTGGTCGAGGTGTACGAGGGTGCGCGCCGGCAAGGCGTTCGGCGGGTGGTGTTTGCCAGCTCGAATCACGCGATCGGCATGTATCCGGTCACCGAGAATCTCAGCCTCGATTGCGCACTGCGTCCGGACGGTTTCTACGGCCTGAGCAAGGTGTGGGGTGAAGCACTGGCAAGAATGTATTGGGACAAGCACGGCATTGAGAGTGTTTGCGTGCGCATCGGCAGTTGCCTCGAGCGGCCCACCGAGCAGCGACACCTGAGCACCTGGTTCGGTCATCGCGATCTGCTGCATTTCCTCGACCGCTGTGTCGAGGCAGAGGACTTCGGCTTCATCACCGTGTGGGGCGTGTCAGCCAACACACGTAGCTGGTGGGACAACAGCGGCGCCGAGCGCCTCGGTTATCAACCGACCCAGGACGCCGAAGCCTACGCCGAGGAAATCCTGGCACGGCCGAATCCGCTCGATGCCTTGGGTCAGCGTTACCAGGGCGGCAGCTTCGTCGGCATCGATTACTCGCGCGACGACGCAGCGAGCAGCGACACCGCAGGCCAGCCGTCCTGATTGATTAAGGAATACGAGGAGACACAGTCATGAAAATCAAGGGCATCCGCTGGTGGATGGTGAGCCTGGTCGCGGCCGGGCTCATCATCAATTACCTCGCGCGCAATACGCTGTCGGTTGCGGCGCCGACGCTGATGAAGGATCTCAACATCACCACCGCGCAGTATTCGCATGTCGTGGTGGCGTGGCAACTTTGCTATGCGTTCATGCAGCCGGTCGCGGGCTATGTGCTCGACACCGTCGGCACCAAGATCGGCTTTGCGGCGTTCGCGCTGGCCTGGTCGCTGGCCTGTGCCGCGGCGGCATGGTCGACGGGCTGGCGCAGCCTGGCGTTCTTCCGTGGCGTGCTCGGTATCGCCGAAGCGGCGGGCATCCCGGCCGGCGTTAAGGCGACGAGCGAGTGGTTTCCGGCCAAGGAGCGTTCCGTTGCGATCGGCTGGTTCAATATCGGCTCGTCCGTCGGCGCGCTGCTTGCGCCGCCGCTGATCGTTTGGGCGCTGTTGCACGGTCAATGGCAATGGGCTTTCCTGATCGTCGGCGTGGCGGGGATTGTCTGGAGCGCGCTGTGGATGCTGCTGTACAAGCATCCGCAGAAACAGAAGCTGTTGAGCGACACCGAGCGCGATTACATTCTCAGCGGGCAGGAGGCAAAGCACAGCGACGCCGGCGCGGTTAAACGCAGTTGGGCTTCCATGCTCGGCAGCCGCGACTTCTGGGCAATCGGCATTCCGCGGATTCTTTCCGAGCCGGCCTGGCAGACCTTCAACGCGTGGATTCCGTTGTACATGATGACCGAGCGGCACATGAACCTGAAGGAAGTCGCGCTGTACGCGTGGATGCCTTTTCTTGCTGCGGATATCGGCTGCGTGCTCGGCGGCTATCTCAGCCCGCTGTTTCATAAGTACGCGAAGGTATCGCTGTTCACGTCGCGCAAGATGGTGTTCGTTGTTGGCGCGCTCTGCATGATCGGGCCGGCTTGCGTCGGGCTGGTGGCAAGTCCTTATGCGGCCGTCGCGCTGCTGTGCGTTGGCGGCTTTGCTCACCAGACCCTGTCGGGTGCGTTGTACGCGATTACCTCCGACATGTTCGGCAAGAACGAAGTTGCCACTGCTACAGGCATGGGCGGCATGGCGGGTTACCTGGGCGCGGCGGCGTTCACGGCGCTGTTCGGCGTGCTGGTCACGCAGATCGGCTACAGCCCGTTGTTCGTGGTGCTGGCTGTGTTCGACATCATTGCGGCTGCTGTGGTGTGCCTGCTGGCCCGAAGCGGTGATAAGACGATCGACCCGCGCTGGGTGGCAGCGACTGTAGCGGCCAAGTGAGTCACGGTTAGGCCCGGGCCGCGAATGGCGTCGGGTAAAAAAAAAATGGCGGCGCCCTCGGGCGCCGCCATTTGTTTTACCTCGCGCTTTAACCCTTAACCCTTAACCCTTAACCCTTAACCCTTAACCCTTAACCCTTAACCCTTAACCCTTAA
>NZ_JALPRH010000016.1:0-99785 GCF_030464795.1 Paraburkholderia sp. SECH2 | reverse complement strand
CCTTAACGCTGATCGACGGTCGACGTAAGGTCTCCAGCATGACGCATGCCGGAGACCGCTTGCCCATCAGCCCACCAGCGAGCTGTTATACGTGACGCCACCGATCACCACGTTGCTGAGCGTGATGGCTTTCACGTTGCTCACAAAGACCGGCCCCGGCGTGGTCGTAGTTGCGGGTCCCACGCAGATCGGCGTTCCGAGGTTGCAGTTCGAGATCGTCACGCCGGTAATCGGCTGCACTGTCGGCACGGGTAGCGGACCGTTGTAGTCCGCAGCGACCGGCCCCTGCGCGACGATTGCCTGGAAGCACGAAGCCGATGTCGCGGAGAAGCCTGTCGGCATCGCGTAACTCACCGTACCCGACACGTTGGTCGCGTTCACGTTCGTGATGTTGACGTTGTTGATCGTCGCCGGGTTCCAGCGCACCGAATCGCCCGAGGGGCTGTAATCGCAGTCGAACGTGATCAGGCCGCCCTGTCCGGTAGACGGGTTTGCCGCGAGACCGACCGTGCCCGTACCGGGGATCGAACCCGGAACGCTCGAGCCCAGCGCGCCGCCGCCGTATTTCCCCGCCAGATTCACGCCATTGGCCAGCGTTACACCATTGATCCATACGTTGTTGATGAAGCCGCCACGGTTCATGTTGGTCTTGAAGCGAAGCGCGATATTCAGCGGATTGGTCGCCCAATTCTCGTTCTGCATCGTCAGATTGCGTGCGTAGACGTTTTCCACGCCCGCGCTCATTTCGCTGCCGATCGTGAGGCCGCCGTGGCCACTCTGCATCGTGCAGTTCTGGACCACGATGTTCTGCATCGGGCCGTACTCCGTGTCGAGGCACTTGCCGGATTTGATCGCGATGCAGTCGTCGCCGGTATTGAACTGAACGTTCTGCACCAGCACGTTGTTACACGCATCCGGGTCGAAGCCGTCGTTGTTCGGGCCGATGCTGTCGGCAAACACGCCGTCGATCACCACGTTCGTGCAATCGGTCGGATGGTGCTGCCAGAACGGCGTGTTCTGCGTGTGGTAATTCTGCAGCAGCACATTGGTGCAGCCGATGAATTCGACCATGCATGGACGCAGAAAGTGGCCGAGGCCGAAGACGCGATTAACGACCGGCACGCCGAGTTCCGACAGCGCGGGCAGGTAGTTCTGGTCCTGATTCCAGCCCGAAACCGTGAGCAGGTTCATCAGCGTCGTCGTCGTGCCATCCTGATTCGTGAACGACACGTTGGCTTGCGGATTCGTGACCTGGGCCGCGGGCAGACTCGTCAGGGCAGTGCTGGCCGGGTAGGTGCCGGCGTTGCCCGGGTAGGAGGTGGTGCCCGTGTTGGCGTCGGCTTGCGAAACCGGTGTGCCTCCCGAAGCCGGTTTCACGTAACCGTACGCGCTACTCGTGCCCTTGAAGGTCCACCAGCATGACGTCGGCGGCTTGGTGCTCAACTGCATCGGCGTCATTGCCTGACCGTTCAGAACGCACGTGTTGTCGTCGGCGGTCAGCGCGATGTTGTTCTGCTGATACGCATAGATCGGCGAGCCGAAGTTCAGGCAGTCGTTCGCTTGCCAGCGCGTCCAGTACAGATTGCCGTTCGCAGTCGGGTACGGACCATTCTTCGCGTAGTCAGCCGGGTTCGGGCTGAAATAGATCGTGCAACCGGAACTCAAATGGAAATTCACGTTGCTCAGGAGAACGATTGGGCCGCCGCAGTACCAGTTGCCCGCAGGCACCACCACGCGCCCGCCGCCCACCGCATGCGCGGCCTGAATCGCGGCATTGAACGCGGAGCACGAATCATAGCCGGTGTCCGTCATATCCCACGGCACCATCACGTTCGAGCCGGGGCTTTGCGGCGACGTTGCAGCCTGCGAGCCCGTCACCCATGAAATCGCGCCACCGGGCCACGCGCTTGCCTGGATCAAGGCGGACGCCGGCAGCGTCCGTGCGCCGTAGCCCGTCACCTGGAAATCAACCGCTGGGAACGTCGACGTGGTGATGCCCGCAAGCTTGTTGATAATCGCCGTTGCCTGGCCGGTTGGCCCCCAGATTGGGTCCGCAGCTGCGGTTGGCGTAGTCGACACGGGTGTCGTAGCGCTTAAAGAGCCGCTGCTGCTGCCGCCGCAGGCGGACAGTCCGCCTAGCAGGGTTGCGCCCGCGGAGGTTCCCGCGAGCACCATAAACGCTCTGCGTTTAGGTGAGTTGGGTTCGTCCTGGCTGCGGATTCTCGATGTCGCCGGCTTGCCGTTATTTTTATCTTTAGATGCCACGGATGTCTCCTTGCCCTTTGCGGGCGCTGTAAGTGATCGTCAGTTTTCGATGGGCCATGCCTCTTCAATCCGTCGCTTGATTAAGCGGCGAATATCGAACCCATTTGCATGGCCGTCAGTCATCCTTAATATTTGTAATAAAACTTTGTTGATGAGTGTGGTTGGGTTGCTGTGAAGATTCGCTGGGACGCCTAACGCGGCGTGCGCCGTTCCATCTTCTCTATTTGCATAGAGCAGGCGGAAACGGCGCTGCGGATTGGGCTTGCGGCCTTGCAGGTTCAGGCGGTCTTCTGGCCGATCTCGTGATTGGCGAGTATTTCGAGCGCGCGCACCATGGCGGAGTGATCCCATGCTTTGCCGCCATGCGCCACGCAGGCGTTGAAGAGCTGCTGGCAGGTGGCGGTATTCGGCAATGAGACGCCGAGCGCCTGAGCCGTCGAGAGTGCGAGATTCAGATCCTTCTGGTGGAGCTCGATCCGGAAGCCCGGGTCGAAGGTGCGCTTCGTCATCCGTTCACCGTGTACTTCGAGAATGCGCGAGGACGCAAAGCCGCCCATCAGTGCTTCGCGTACACGCGCCGGATCGACGCCGGCTTTGGAGGCGAGCAGCAGCGCTTCGCCGACGGCTTCGATCGTCGCGGCGACGATGACCTGATTGGCCACCTTGCACACCTGGCCCGCGCCGACGGCGCCGATCAGCGTGACGTTCTTGCCCATCATGTCGAAGAGTGGTTTGACGCTATCGAAGGTCGCCGGCTCGCCCCCCACCATGATGGTCAGCGAACCGGCCTTGGCGCCGACCTCGCCACCTGAAACCGGTGCATCCATATAGTCCGCGCCGCGCTCACGCACGCGGGCTGCGAAGTCACGGGTGGCCATCGGCGAAATCGAGCTCATGTCGACCACCGTCTGTCCGGGGCGCAAGGCCTCGGCGAGGCCGTGTTCGCCAAACAGCACGCGTTCGACGTCCGGCGTGTCCGGCACCATGACGAAGATCACGTCGGCATGCGCGGCTACGGCGGCGGGGCTGTCGCACGCGACGGCGCCGGCCTGGGTGAGTTCGTCTGGAACGCCGCTGCGCGTAAACGCCGCGAGAGCCACGCCGTTCTTGAGAAGGTTGGCGGCCATGGGCTTGCCCATGATGCCGAGTCCGATAAAGCCTGCTTTTTGCATGGAAATCTCCGGAGATGTCATGGCGGCCGTCCTTACGTCCGGTCCGCCTGTTTCTGCATGAAGTGTTTTTGAACGGTCTGCGCGGCAGCTTTCAGCAGCCCCATATCGGCGCAGACCGCGATGACGCGGCAGCCCATCGAGATATAGCGCTCCGCGTCGGCCTGCACGGGCGCGAGGATGCCGCTCGGCTTGCCGGCCGCCTGGGCGCGCTCGAAGACGCGCGCTATGGCCTGTTGCACGTCGGGATGATTCGGGTTGCCGATGTGGCCATAGGCAGCCGCAAGATCGGACGGTCCGACGAATACGGCATCGACGCCGTCCACGGCGAGGATCTCGTCGATATTATCGACCGCCTTGCGGCTCTCGATCTGAACGATGACGCAGACGTTGTCGTTGGCGATATCGAAGTAATTGGCAACGGTCGCATAGCGATTGCCTCGTTGGCTCACCGAGACGCCGCGGATACCCTGCGGCGGGTAACGCGTCGCGGCGACAGCGCGCACCGCGTCTTCGGCGCTATCGACGAACGGCACCAGAAAATTCGAGAAGCCGCTGTCGAGGAGTCGCTTGATGAACACGCTGTCGTTGGCCGGCGGCCGCACCACCGGCGCGCTCGGGCTGTCCTTGAGCGCCATCAACTGGGGGATCAGCGTCAGAACGTCGTTCGGTGCATGCTCGGCATCCAGCAGCATCCAGTCGAAGCCGACAATGCCAAGCAGCTCCGTAGCAATCGGGCTGGCAAGCGAAGCCCAGCAGCCGATCAGGGTTTCGCCGCCGCAGACGGCGCGGCGAAAGCTATTGGGCAAAGGCTGGTAAGGCGTGGCGGCTGTCATGGGTGTCTCCTCGAGCTGCGATTGAGCGGGCAGGTAAGCTGGCAGATAAGCGGGCAAGCTCCGACGTTTACTGATTGAAATGTTATAGGTCGTCGTACATCTTAATGAAGATTAGCATCGGACCGATTGGTTGTAACGGCCACGTAAACCCGAATTCCTCGCTGAGCAAGGGTTTCAGGTTGCGCGTAGGCTACCCAATGTTGTAGGATGACCTATATC
The DNA here is from genome assembly GCF_030464795.1 of Paraburkholderia sp. SECH2. Lineage (NCBI taxonomy): Bacteria > Pseudomonadati > Pseudomonadota > Betaproteobacteria > Burkholderiales > Burkholderiaceae > Paraburkholderia > Paraburkholderia sp. SECH2. Next base: position 95,296 of record NZ_JALPRH010000016.1, on the reverse strand, counting down.
TGAGATGTCCATCCAAGGAAAGCGAAATGTCTATTACCGGCGAAATGCTGATTGGTCGCAAAGCAGTGCGCGGCGAGGAAAAACCCTTGCGCGCGTTCAATCCCGCCACGGGTGCCGACATCGCCGAGCCGGTGTTCGGCAGCGGCTCGGTCGCGAATGTCGAACTCGCCTGTGAACTCGCGCAGAAAGCGTTCGACCCGTACCGGCATCTTCCGCTCACGGTGCGTGCCGAGTTTCTCGAGCGTATCGCGGACGGCATCACGGCGCTCGGCGACGCGCTGATCCAGCGCGCGCACGAAGAGTCCGGCCTGCCGAAGGCGCGCCTCGAAGGCGAGCGCGGCCGCACGACTGGCCAGCTCAAACTGTTCGCGCAAGTCGTACGCGCCGGCCAATGGCTTGCCGCCACGCTCGATTCGCCGTTGCCCGAGCGCAAGCCGCTGCCGCGTTCCGACCTGCGGATGCAAAAGATTCCGCTGGGCCCGGTCGCCGTGTTCGGCGCCAGCAACTTCCCGCTCGCGTTTTCAGTGGCGGGCGGCGATACCGCTGCGGCGCTCGCGGCAGGCTGCCCGGTGGTGGTGAAGGCGCATCGTGCTCACCTCGGCACCTCGGAGATGGTCGGTCGTGTGATTCAGCAAGTCGCGCAGGACATGGACTTGCCTGAAGGCGTGTTCTCGATGATCGTCGGCGCCGGCAATTCGGTCGGTGAAGCGCTGGTCGCGCATCCAGCGATCAAGGCGGTGGGCTTCACGGGTTCGCGCGCAGGCGGCACGTCGCTGATGCGCGTCGCGGCTGCCCGGGCCGAGCCGATTCCGGTCTACGCGGAAATGAGCAGCATCAACCCGGTGTTCCTCCTGTCGAACGCGCTGTCGCAACGCGGTGAGACCATCGCGCGTGGCTTCGTCGATTCGCTGGTGCTCGGCGCGGGCCAGTTCTGCACCAACCCGGGGCTCGCGATCGCCGTCGACAGCGACGCACTCAAGGGTTTCGTTGCAACGGCGTCCGAGGCGCTGAGCGGCAAGCCGGCGCAGACCATGCTGACCGCCGGCATTCACGCGGCCTACGAAGAGGGCGAGGACAAGCTGGCGGCGACGCGCGGCGTCGAGGCGGTTGCCCGCGGCATTGACGCGACAGGGCCGACGCAGGCTTGCGCAGCTTTGTTCGTTACCGACGCGCAGACTTTCCTGTCCACACCGGCACTGGAGGACGAGGTTTTCGGGCCTGCGTCGGCCATCGTGCGCTGCAAGGACGAGCAGGAATTGCTCGCCGTCGCCGAGCACTTCGACGGTCAGCTGACCGCCACGGTGCAGATGGATAGCGCGGATCTGGCAGCGGCGAAGAAACTGGTGCCGATTCTCGAGCGCAAGGCCGGCCGGATTCTGGTCAACGGTTTCCCGACCGGCGTCGAGGTTTCGCACGCGATGGTGCATGGCGGCCCGTTCCCGGCGACGTCCGATAGCCGGGCGACGTCAGTGGGGACGGCGTCGATCGAGCGCTTCCTGCGTCCGGTGTGCTATCAGGATTTCCCGGCCGATCTGCTGCCGGAAGCGCTGGCCGACGCCAACCCGCTGGACCTGTGGCGTCGTCGTGACGGCGAGATCACGCGCAGCTAAGCGAAGCCGTGAGCGGCGCCCAAGTGGGCGCCGCATGAGACAAAAAAATGGCCGGGATATCCCGGCCATTTTTGCATTCAGCGTGATGAATCAGACCTTGCTCAGCGCAAGGAATCAGCTATTTGCTTCCGCCGCTTCGTTGGCGCGCCGCAGCCGCTCGCGGCTATTCGACAGGTGCATGCGCATCGCCGCGCGCGCGCCTTCTGCGTCGTGCCGCGTGATCGCCTCGAGAATGCTTTCGTGCTCCAGGTTGACGAGCGACAGATACGCGTCGGGTTCAGCACGCGCGATCCCCGCAGAATCGAGCCGGTTGCGCGGAATCAGCGCGCTACCCATTTGCGTGAGGATGTCGACGAAATACCGGTTGCCGGTTGCACGCGCCACGGAGATATGGAATTGCAGGTCGGCGTCGACACTATCCAGCCCGTTGTGGCGGGTAGCTTCAATCGCGTCGAGCGCGGCGCGCATGCGCGCGAGGTCGTCTGGTTTGGCCCGTTGAGCGGCGAGACCCGCGCATTCCGTTTCAAGGCTGATACGCAGTTCCAGGATCGACAGTACGTCGCGCAAGGTGGTGGCGGGCACCATGTCGATGCCCAGCTTTTCGCGCTGCGGTTCCAGCACGAAACTGCCGATGCCATGGCGCGTCTCGATGATCTTGCCTGCCTGCAAGCGTGAAATCGCTTCACGGATGACGGTGCGGCTCACGCTCAGCGTGACCATCAGTTGCGATTCGGTCGGCAGTTTGTCGCCGGGCTTCAATGCGTTAGACGCGATTTGCTCGGTGACGTAGCTGACGACAAACTCGGCAAGATTGCGCGCGCGCCGTGGCGGTGCTGCGGATGCCAGTGGTGTAGCCATCGAAAACGCCCCTTGAATCAGATAGTTGCAGGTACTTCTTGCGATTCATTATACCGTCGTCTGACGACTGATTATATAAACGCCGGATCAATTTCGGCATCGGTGTCGGACCTGGCGTCGATGCCCGGTTTCAGGCGCCTGGCGGACAAGCCGCGTTAATTTGTAGGCGCCCCGGGAAGTACGATAACAGCCTGACTGCTAGCCCCGGCGCAGTTCGACCCGTTTGATGTCTTTCACGATCACGAGGTAGCTGAACACCGTCAGCAGGGCATTCAGGCCGACGAAAACCAGCGCGCCGTTGAACGACCCGGTCTTCGCGACGAGATAGCCAATCACGATGGGCGTCACGATGCCGGCGACATTGCCGAACATATTGAAGATCGCGCCCGACAGACCGAGTGCCTCTTTCGGCGATGTATCAGCCACCACGGCCCAGCCGAGTGCGCCGATGCCCTTGCCGAAGAACGCGAGCGACATGAGCGCGACGACGATCCAGTCGGTCGACACATAGTTGCAGCCGATAATGCACACCGACAGCAGCATGCCGCCGACAATCGGCACCTTGCGCGCGATGGTGAGCGAATGCCCGCGCCGGATCAGCCCATCGGACAGGATGCCGCCCAGCACGCCGCCGGAGAATCCGCAGATCGCCGGCAGCGACGCCACCAGACCCGCCTGCAGAATCGTCATGCCGCGCGCCTGCACGAGGTAGATCGGAAACCAGGTCAGGAAGAAGTAGGTCAGCACGTTGATGCAGTACTGAGCGAGATAGACGCCGACGAGCATGCGGTTGGTCAGCAGTTGACGCACGAGCGACCAGCCACCGGTGCTGGCGACGTCCGCGGCCCGGGCCGCTTTCGAGTGCCCGTTCACCACGCCGCCGCCCTGTTCGATGTAGTCGAGTTCGGCGCGCGAGACACGCGGGTGATCGGCGGGGTTCTTCATCACCTTCAGCCAGGTGAGGGCGAGTAGCAGTCCGGCCACGCCCATCACGAGGTAGACCGCGTGCCAGCCGAACGCATGGGTCAGCCAGGCCATCAGCGGCGTGAAAATGACCGCTGCGAAGTATTGCGCTGAATTGAAAATGGCGGAGGCAGTGCCGCGTTCGTTGGTGGGAAACCAGCTCGCCACGACCTTGGCATTGGCCGGAAACGCCGGGGATTCAGCGGCGCCCATTGCGAAGCGCAGCACGAACAGCGCGATGACGGCGGCGGCTGCGCTGCCCAGCAGACCGATCGAGCTTTGCAGCAGCGTAAACAACGACCACAGGAAAATGCTCGCCGCGTAGACGCGCCGCGCGCCGAAACGGTCGAGGAGCCACCCCGCCGGCAATTGCGACAGAACATAGGCCCAGCTGAACGCGGAGAAGATGTAACCCATCCTGATCGCGTCGAAACCGAACTCGGCGCGCATCGCGGATCCGGTTACTGAGAGCGTGGCGCGGTCCGCGTAATTGAATGTCGTGATCACAAAGATCAGCAACAGAATCCCGTAGCGGACCTTGGTGCGCTTTGCGACATGGGCGGGGCTCGCGGTGCGGCTCATTTCCATCGTCATCTCCTGAACTTTTTATCTGTGAAAAAGCGCCCGGCGACGTTGCCGTCCCGGACGCTCTTTACGGTGCCGCGTGCTCGAGCCAGTTCGGCCAGGCTCGCACGGCTTGGCGCCTTGCTGTGTTACTGCGCGCCGAGCTTCTTGATCAGCACGTCGAGTTGCGCCATTTCTTCTTCGGTCAGATCGGTCAGCGGTGCGCGCACCGGACCTGCGCTGTGGCCGACCAGCTTCGCGCCGGCCTTCACGATGCTGACCGCGTAGCCCTGGCGGCGGTTGCGGATCGCCAGATACGGCAAGAAGAATTCGTCGATCAGCTTGCCGACCGTCGCGTGGTCGTTCGCGGCAATCGCGCGATAGAAGTCCATCGCGGTCTTCGGGATGAAGTTGAACACGGCCGACGAGTACACCGGCACGCCCAGCGCCTTGTAGGCCGCGGCGTAGACTTCAGCGGTAGGCAGGCCGCCGAGATAGGAGAAGCGGTCGCCGAGGCGGCGGCGGATCGACACCATGTTCTCGATCTCGCCCACACCGTCCTTGAAGCCGATCAGGTTGGGGCAGCGCTCGGCCAGCCCTTCGAGCATGTCGGCGTTAAGCTTGGAGTTCGCGCGGTTGTAGATGATCACGCCCATGTTCGGCACGGACTTGCAGACTTCTTCGGCGTGCGCCGCGATGCCTTCCTGGCAGGCTTCGGTCAGGTAGTGGGGCATCAGCAGAATGCCGTTCGCGCCGTGACGTTCGGCTTCCTGGGCATACGCGATTGCGACGCGGGTCGGGCCGCCGGCGCCGGCGAGAATCGGTACCTTGCCTTTGCAGACTTCGGTTGCCGTACGCACGACGTTCGAGTAGTCGTTATGCGTGAGCGAGAAGAATTCGCCCGTGCCGCCGGCGACGAACAGCGCCGAGGCGCCGTAAGGCGCGAGCCATTCGAGGCGCTCGGCATAGGTGTCGGCGCGGAAATCGCCTTGTTCGTCGAAGTCGGTAACGGGGAAGGACAGAAGGCCTTCCGAAACGATCTGCTTCAGTTCCTGCGGTGTCGTCATGATGAGTATCCAGGGCGTCGAATGGGGTCAGTATTTAGAAATGGTGATTTCTTATACGTCATCGTACAACAAAAATTCGGCTAACTCAACGATGTTTTCACGGCATAATGCGCGCCATAGGGTAAATACGGAACGTCTGGGCAATCTTTCATGTTGTAGGATGACGTATGAATGATTGACGCAACAGTTGGTGCAACGGTTGGCGCAGCAGGCGTGAAATCGCCACAAGGATCGATGTCATGGAACAAACCCCGCTCTACATTCGCGTTCACCCCAATGACAATGTCGCGATTGTCGTCAACGACGGCGGTCTGGGTGAGGGCGCCGTATTTCCCGATGGCCTCGCGCTGCGCGAGCGTGTTCCGCAGGGGCACAAAGTCGCGCTGGCTGATCTCGCGGAAGGCGACGAGGTCATCCGCTATAACGTGGTGATCGGTTACGCGCTCAAGGATTTGCCGAAGGGAAGCTGGATCAACGAACACGTAATCCGCATGCCGAGTCCGCCGGGGCTGGAAGATCTGCCGATCGCCACCATCAAGGCGCCGGAGATGCCGCCGCTGGAAGGCTTCACGTTCGAAGGCTATCGCAATGCCGACGGCTCGGTCGGCTCGCGCAACATTCTGGCCATCACGACCACGGTGCAATGCGTCGCCGACGTGGTTCAGCACGCGGTCACGCGCATTAAGGCCGAACTGCTGCCGAACTATCCGAACGTCGACGATGTGGTGAGCCTCGGCCATACCTATGGTTGCGGTGTCGCGATCGACGCCCCGGACGCGATGGTGCCGATTCGCACGGTGCGCAACATCAGCCTGAATCCGAACTTCGGCGGCGAAGTGATGATGGTCAGCCTCGGTTGCGAGAAGCTGCAGCCTGAACGCCTGATGCCGCCGGGCACGATTCCGATTGCCGCTGCTGCGAATGTCGCCGAAGTGGCTGACATCGGCGACGTCGAAGCCGATCTGAATGGCGACGTTGTTGTGCTTCAGGACGAAGCGCACGTCGGCTTCCAGTCGATGATCGAGTCGATCATGCGAATGGCCGAGGGTCACCTGAAGCGGCTGAACAATCGCCGCCGCGAGACCTGCCCGGCCTCCGATCTGGTGATCGGCGTGCAATGCGGCGGCAGCGATGCATTTTCCGGACTGACCGCTAATCCCGCCGTGGGCTTCGCGACTGATTTGCTGGTGCGCGCCGGGGCGACGGTGATGTTCTCCGAAGTCACCGAAGTGCGCGACGGTGTCGATCAACTGACGGCACGCGCGGCCAACGCGGACGTGGCGGCTGCGATCATCCGCGAGATGCAGTGGTACGACGATTATCTGAAGCGCGGCGGTGCGGACCGCAGCGCCAACACCACGCCCGGCAACAAGAAGGGCGGCTTGTCGAACATCGTTGAAAAGGCGATGGGCTCGATCATCAAGTCGGGCAACTCGGCCATCTCAGGTGTGTTGTCGCCTGGTGAAAAGGTCAAGCAGAAGGGCCTGATTTACGCGGCCACGCCGGCGAGCGATTTCATCTGCGGCACGCTGCAGGTCGCGGCGGGCATCAACCTGCATGTGTTCACGACCGGCCGCGGCACGCCGTACAGCCTCGCGGAAGTGCCCGTCATCAAGGTCGCGACGCGCTCCGATCTCGCGCGCCGCTGGCACGATCTGATGGATATCAACGCCGGTACTATTGCGACCGGCGCAGCGACGATCGAAGACGTGGGTTGGGAGCTGTTCCGCCTGATGCTCGACGTCGCAAGCGGACGTAAAGAGACGTGCGCGGAGAAACTCAAACTCCACAATGCGTTGACGCTGTTCAATCCAGCGCCGGTGACCTGATAGTACCGATCGTAATCACGACAAAGACTGAGACATGACTGACTCGAACCTCGACCGCCCGGCGGCGCAGAAACCTTTCCGCCGTCTTCTGCTCACCGGCGCTGCCGGCAACCTCGGCCAGCAGTTGCGCGGTGCGCTCGCTGCATGGGCCGATGTCGTGCGCGTCACCGATATCGCGCCGCTGGGCGAAGTGGCGGCGCACGAAGAAGCATCGATCGTGGACCTCGCAGATGAAGCCGCCGTTCACGCGCTGCTGGAAGGCGTGGATGCGGTCGTGCATCTGGGCGGCATCTCCGTCGAGGCGCCGTTCGAAGATCTGCTCGAAGCGAATATCCGCGGCCTGTACAACCTTTATTCGGCGGCGCAGAAGCAGGGCGTGAAGCGCATCGTGTACGCGAGCTCGAATCATGCGGTGGGTTTTCATCCCACGACGTCGGTGGTCGATATCGACGCGCCGCTGCGTCCCGACAGCCTGTATGGCGTGACGAAGTGCTTCGGCGAATCGCTGTCGCGCTATTACTTCGACCGCTTTGGTCTCGAGACGGTGTGTCTGCGGATCGGCTCGTCGTTCGAGCAGCCGAAGAATCCGCGCATGCTCGTCACCTATCTGAGCTATCGCGACTTTATCGAACTGGTGCGCTGCTCGCTGTTCACCAACCGGGTTGGCCACGCAATCGTTTATGGCGTGTCGGATAACCGGACCAAGTGGGTCGACAACACCAAGGCGGCGTTCCTTGGTTTTCGTCCGCAGGACAGTTCGATCGAGTTCGAGCACCTCTTTCCGGTCACGGCGCCCACCACCGACCTCGACGATCCGACGCAGCATTTCCAGGGCGGCCCGTTCGTGCTGGCCGGTCCGATGGAGCCGAAGCGGTGAGCGGCTTGACGAACCCGCGGGTGGAGCGTGTCGAAGCGGCAGGGCAGGCGCCCGCGTCAGTCGGCGAGAGCCCGGTATGGCGTGCCGCTGAACAGGCGCTCTACTGGGTGGATATTCCGGCGCAAAAGATCGTGCGGCAGCGGATCGATTCTGGAGAGCGCACCGAGTGGCAATTGCCGGAGAAGGTGGCGTGCATCGCCTTCGATCATCACGGCACGGTCCTGGCTGGCTGTGAGACGGGGCTCTTCGCTGTCACGCTGACTGAAGGCGCGCCCCGTGGCGAAGCGATGAAGGTGACGGGCAGAAAGCTCGCCGCGCCGCACTTCGCTTTCGACGATATGCGCTTCAACGACGGCCGTTGCGATCGGCAAGGGCGCTTCTGGTCCGGCACGATGGTGCAGGATATGGCAGCGGCAAATCCTGCGGGCGCACTCTATCGCTTCGACGAGCGCGGCATGTTGTCGGCGCCGGTTGTCGACGCGTTGATCACGCAAAACGGTCTGGCGTGGTCGCCGGATGGAACCACGATGTATCTGTCGGACTCGCATCCTCTGCGCCGGCAAATATGGGCGTTCGATTACGACATCGAAGCGGGCGAGCCGCGCAATCGGCGCGTATTCGCTGATCTGCATGATTACGCTGGTCGTCCCGACGGCGCAGCCGTGGATGCGGACGGCTGCTACTGGATTTGCGCAAACGACGCCGGCCTCTTGCTGCGCTTTACGCCGCAAGGCAAGCTCGATCGGCAGATTGCCGTGCCGGCCGTGAAGCCCGCGATGTGCGCGTTCGGCGGCCGGGATCTGGACACGCTGTTCGTGACGTCGATCCGTCCCGCGACGGGCGCGAGTGAACACGACGGCCACCTGTTCGCCGTTCGCCCCGCTGTGACCGGGCTGCCTGAGCCCGAATACGCGGGCGAACTCTGAATAAGCGACGTGAATGAGGCGGGGCGCCGGGGAATTAGCACGCCGGCGCCCAACAGTTGCAGCCTTTTATTCATCACTTGTCGTACAACATAGTGGCAAAAATGCCACTCTCGGGTCATCTTCCTCCCTACGAAAAATATAAATCTGCGAAGCGGAGATTTTGCTCGCATCCCTTTCTGGCATAGCTTTCAGGCCGGATTTCGACTCAGAAACTTTTACGTCTAACCCGCTGTCGTGCGGGTAAATACCGGCTGTACAACTCATATCACGTTTTATAGACTTCATATGTCGTCGTACAACATATGAGCCCCAACAAATTCATTTCAAGATGGTTTTGGGGCGCTGGACAAAGAGGGCAGCGTTCTCTGCGCGCATGACCAACGCGCGCGGGGTTCATGCCGAAGCAGTCGAAGCAAAGAAGTCGAGTTGTCTGACAGGAGTGCTGAGCATCTGTTCCGGGGAAGCAGAACAGGCCAGCACGGCAAACCACACGCTACCCACAGGGGTTGCGTGCGTGGAGCCGGGAGACGCATCAAAACCATGTCGCATCCGTAAGCGGCCTTCCGTAAGCGACCCCGCGAAAGCGGTCCTTCGTAAGCGGCCCTCCGCATCCGGATGATCTAATTTCAAGGAATGTCACGATGAAAAACAAGTTTGCCTCTTCCCGTGTTTCGATGATTGTCGCGGCCTCCGTGCTGGCGTTCAGCACCGTATCGGCACACGCGCGCGTGTTCCGCGTGTCGGACGTGCATGGCGACACCTATCCGACCAATATGGCCGTGAAATATATGGGTGAAGAAATCAGCAAGGCAACCGGTGGCAAGGATTCCGTGAAGGTCTTCGGCAACAGCGCGCTGGGTTCCGAAAACGACACGATCGATCAGGTGCGTATCGGCGCACTGGATATGGCGCGCGCCAACGGTGCAGCCTTCAACGAGATCGTGCCTGAATCGATGATTCCGTCGCTGCCGTTCCTGTTCCGCGACATCGACCATTTCCGCAAGGTGATGTACGGCCCGGAAGGCCAGAAGATTCTCGACGCCTTCAAGGCGAAGGGCATGATCGCGCTGACGTTCTATGAGAGCGGCGCGCGCTCGATGTACGCGAAGAAGGCCATCCATTCTCCCGCCGACATGAAGGGCCTCAAGGTACGCGTGCAGCCGTCGGATCTGATGGTCGACGAAATCAAGGCGATGGGCGGCACGCCGACGCCGATGCCGTTCGCCGAAGTCTATACGGGCCTGAAGACGGGTCTGGTGGATGGCGCGGAAAACAACCTGCCGTCGTACGAAGAGACCAAGCACTTCGAAGTCGCGCAGGTCTATTCCGAAACCCAGCATTCGATGACGCCGGAAGTGCTGGTGTTCTCCAAGAAGGTGTGGGACACGCTGACGCCGCAGGAACAGGACATCATCAAGAAGGCGGCGGCCGACTCAGTGCCTTACTACACCAAGCTGTGGACCGCGCGTGAAGCCGACGCGGCAAAGACGGTCACCAAGGGCGGCGCGACGATCGTTACCGCGTCGCAGATCGACCGTCCTGCTTTCGTGAAGGCGATGCAACCGGTCTGGGCGAAGTATGAAAAGACGCCGCAAATGAAGCAACTCGTCGACGAAATCCAGGCAGTCAAATAAGTTTGGACGTAACACGGTGGAGAAGGGCCGTGCAGCGCGCTGCCGGTTTCTCCCGCCGTGCGGTTTCCTGAGCCGGTGAGGCTTGGCAGGATTCCTGAAGATCAAATATAAGTCCGCTGTATGCAAGGATGGGGTCAATGAGATTCATGAAACGCCCAAACGATTTTCTCTTCCGCGTGCTGGTGATCGTGGCGTCGGCGAGTCTCGCCACGCTGTGCCTGTTGGTGATTTATAGCGTCGTGATGCGCTATGTCTTCAGCGATGCACCGGATTTTGTCGAACCCATTGCCCTCCTGCTGGTGATTGTGATCGCCATGTTCGGCGCCGCGCTCAAAGTTCGCGAAGGCGGCCACATCGGGCTCGACTCGCTAGTCAAGAAGCTGCCGCCGAAAGGCCAGACGATCGCCCATGCGTTCCAGCATATTTGCCTGATCGTGCTGGCCGTGGCGATCTTCTTCGGCTGCTGGCAGATGGCGGAAACGACGATGGACGACAAGATCCCGATCCTGGGCCTTCCGGAAGCGCTTCGATATCTGATTCCGGTCATTGCCAGCGCCTGCATCGCTCTGTTCTCGTTCGAGAACCTGCTGGGGCTTTTCGCACAGAAACAAAAATAGAAGAATCATGGAACTTGCCATCCTCTCAGTTAGTTTCCTCGTCTTCCTCGTATTCGGGGTTCCTGTTTCGTTCGCGTTGGGACTCTCGTGCGTCCTGACCTATCTGTATGAAGGCTTGCCGGCGGCTACCGCCATGCAGTCGATGATTTCGGGAATGAACGCGTTTTCGTTTCTCGCGGTCCCGTTCTTCATTTTCTCCGGCGAGTTGATGTTGCACGGTGGTATCGCCGACCGCATCCTGCGCTTTGCGCAGGCCACGGTGGGCCATTTCCGCGGTGGGCTCGGCATGGCTAACGTGGTCGCGTGCACGCTGTTCGGCGGTGTGTCCGGTTCGCCGACGGCAGACACGTCGGCCATGGGCGGCGTCGTCATTCCGCTGATGAAGCGCGAAGGCTACAGCGCGGCCTATGCGGTCAACGTGACGACCCATTCGTCGCTGGCGGGCGCGCTGATGCCCACGTCGACGAACATGATCATCTATGCGTTCGCGGCCCAAGGCATCACGGGGACGTTGAACGGTCACCAGATGAGTGGTGTGTCGATCGGCGATCTGTTGTTTTCTGGTCTGTTGCCGGTGCTTTGGGTGATGGGTTTCGTGCTCATCGCCGCGTACTGGCAAGCGGTCAAGTTCGGCTATCCGCGCCGTCCTGACGGCTCGACCGAATTGCAGCGCTTTCCCGGCTGGTTCGCGGTGGCCCGCACGTTCCTCGGCGCATTGCCCGGCTTGATGGTGATCGCGATCATTCTGTTCTGCGTGGCCAAGGGTATTGCTACAGCGACGGAAGCCGCTGCTATCGCAGTGGCTTATTCGCTCGTGCTGACGATCGTCATCTATCGCACGATGACGATGAAGAAACTCTTTCATGCGCTGTCCAAGGCCGCTAAAACCACGGGCGTGGTGTTGCTGCTGATCGGCGTGTCGAACATGCTGCGCTACCAGATGGCCTATCTGGAGATTCCCGACGCCATCGAACACATGCTCGACGGTGCAACGAGCTTGCCCTGGTTGATGCTGCTTTACATCAACATCATCCAGATTTTCCTCGGCACGTTCGTCGATATGGCCGCGCACATCCTGATCACCACGCCCTTGTTCCTGCCGATGGCGATGCATGCCGGCGTCGGCCCCGTTCAGTTCGGCATCATGATTTTGCTGAACTGCGCATTGGGTCTCGTGCATCCGCCGATTGGTTCGGTGCAGTTCATCGGGTGCGCGATCGGCAATGTGTCGATAGGTGAAACCACCAAGGTGGCGTGGCCTTATTACCTGGCTATCTTCAGCGCGATCAACATTGTGACGTACGTACCGATGTTTTCGACGTGGTTGCCTAGCCTGATCAATGGTCACCCGGTGTTTTGAATGCTTGATTAAGAGTCAGCGCCGGTGTGGCACTGCCAGATACGACAAATAAGTTTTTTAAAGAGGAGCAGAAATGAAAAAGGTAATAGCAACCTCGGCCCTTGGGTTGGTCGCCCTCGGCGCACACGCTCAGAGCAGCGTGACGCTGTACGGGATCGTCGATACGGGGATCGGTTATCAGAGCAGCCAGACGTCGCTCGGTTCGACGAGTGGCGGCCGCTCGGTGATCAAGATGCTGAACGGCATCTGGGCCGGCAGCCGCTTCGGCCTGAAGGGCTCCGAAGATCTGGGCGGTGGCACGAAGGCGATCTTCCAGTTGGAAGAAGGCTTTAACAGCGCAACCGGCGCACAGGCAGTCACTGGTCTGGCGTTCAACCGGCAGGCGTATGTCGGCGTGGCCAATGCCACGTACGGCTCGTTCACGGCCGGCCGTCAATACACGTCGTACTACACGCTGCTGTCGCCGTATAGCCCGACCACATGGCTGACGGGCGCATACGGCGCACACCCGGGCGATATCGACTCGCTGGATACGGTGTATCGCGTGAATAACTCGCTGGTGTACACGTCGCCGAGTATGTACGGCGTGACGGTGAGCGGTTCGTATGCGCTGGGTGGCGTGGCGGGCAGCACCAATGCCGGTTCGACGTATAGCGCGGCAATCCAGTACCTGAATGGTCCGTTCGGGATCGCGGCAGGCTACCAGCGCATCAATAACGCGGCGTCTGGCGGCGGTGCGTGGGACGCTAACTCCACGACGTCGAATGCGGGCGCGCAGGCGGGTGTGTCGGGCATCAATAACGGCTACCAGACGGCGCAGGCGCAGCAGCGCGTTGCGGTGACGGGCGGCTATGCGTTCAGCGCGCAATGGGACGTCTCGTTCTCGTACTCGAACGTGCAGTACATCCCGGGCATCAACTCGAAGTTCCACAACGAGGCGATTTTCAACACCGCTGGCGCAGTGCTGCACTTCAAGCCGTTGACGGTGCTCGATCTGGCTGCTGGCTATAGCTATACGCGCGCAACGCAGTCGAATGGCATCTCGAGCTCGGCACGCTATCAGCAGTTCAACCTCTCGCAGTACTACAGCCTCTCCAAGCGCACTGGTCTGTACGCGCTGGAAGCCTATCAGCGTGCGGGCGGTCAGACGATCGGAACGAACGGCACGAGCATCATCAACGCAACGGCGGATATCGGCGACGGCCAGAACAGCGCGCCGTCCTCGTCACGCAGCCAGTTTGCTGCGGGCGTAGGCATCATCCACCGGTTCTAATTGCCGGGTGGCGTGGCGGCGTCTGTCGACACTGCCACGCCGACGCGTTTCAGATACGCGTCACCCAGAAGTACCTGCTGCGCGCGCAACGCGCGCAGCATTTTCTATGGCGCACGGACTTCGGTTCAGTCGCGAAGCGCCCCGTGTCGCGCTACTGTCCACGGACAGACCCAGTGGCGGCTTTTCAGCTCACAGGCCGCGAATCTGTTGTGACAATCGGACAGGATTAAGACGTTGGATGGTCAATACGGACAATCAAGCGTCCGGTTCGGACCACAAACGCCCACCCGTTGCCCAGTTTTCGCGTTTGACGTCGGTCAGGATAATGTCCACCGAGTTCGGTTCGACGCCGAGCGATTCGCAAGTCGCTTTGGTAATGGCTTCGACGAACTGGCGTTTTTGTTCCAGCGAGCGGCCTTCGAAGAGTTCGATACGAAACGTGGGCATTGCATGACTCCGTGATGAGTGATGTTGAGAAGTGAATTCAATCGCGGTATGTGCGATCGAGCCTATCGAGCTTGCGTAGCAACGCAGGCCATTCCACCGCGCCTTCAATCGCACCGCCGTCGTACAGTTGATCGGCTGTGCGTGCTGCGACGGCATCGCCCGGCACGACAAGTTCGCTGCCGCATGCTTGCGCCTGCAACTGGATTTCACAGGCCTTGATCAGCGTCGCCATCAATACATAGGCTTCGGCGACGGTGCGGCCGGCGGTCAGCGTGCCGTGATTGCGCAACAGCATGGCCGGTTTGTTGGCGAGATGCGCGACGAGGCGTTCGCCTTCGGTCGGCGTAAAGGCGAGGCCTTCGTAATCGTGATACGCGAGGTGGCCGTAGAAACGCAGCGCATGTTGCGACGCCGGCAGCAAGCCGGCCGGTTGTGCGGAAATCGCCACGCCTGCCGTATTGTGCAAATGCATCACGCAGAAAGCATCGGCACGTGCCGCGTGTACGGCGGCGTGCAGCGCGAAGCCGGTGGCGTTGACTGGATGCTCGCTCGCGCCGACGATGTTGCCTTCGATATCGATCTTCACCAGGTTCGACGCGCACACTTCGTCGAATGCGAGGCCGAACGGGTTGATCAGGAAGTGACCGGGTTCGCCGGGAACGCTGGCTGAGATATGCGTATAGACCAGATCGTCCCAGCCGTTGAGCGCCGCGAGGCGATAGGCGGCGGCCAGATCGACGCGGGTCTGCTGTTCCGCTTCGGATCTTGGCCCCGCCTCGGTGACGCGGCCAGTGGGCGTATGGGTGAACGACATGTCTGTCTCCTGAGATTGCTTGATGCGCTGTGGTTGCGACTTGGGTCCATGGGTTAAACCCGCGGCCAGGATCTGCACTCAAACCTGAGGCTTAAGCCCTTGGCCCAAATCTTCAACCCAAACCCGCAGTGCTAACCCGGGCGCCTGAACGATGCTGACGACGTGACACGCCTTCCGGCTTCGACTCGCTTCGCCAGTTTGGCCATTGCCGTACCTTGCGTAAAACGGCCAGTGAGCCACTGCATGCTCCACGTCGAGAGTACGAACGGCGCGGTCATGGCCGGCAACACATAGTAAGCAGCCGCCATCTGCAGCACGACCGAAAGCACAACACCGCCGAGCGTCATCGCGATGCCGCAATCGGCCAGCGCGATCGCGGTCAGCGCGCCGTTGAATCCTAACAGGCCTGCGTCGAACGAGCTTGCGCTCGCGCCGAGCAGCAGGTGCATGGTGTTCGCGAGGCCCGCGCCGACCAGCGCCCACAACGCGTGCCGTCTTGACGCAGCCGCAATGCCGATCCATATGAGCACGCCTGGCAACGCGCCAGACGCAAAGCCGGTTTGCGCGAATCCGGCGAGTAAGCCGCTGCTCAATTGCACCGCGCTGAGCGTGGGTTCGGTGGCGAGGCTTGCTTGTTGAGCGACACGTGTCACCAGCGGCAGCCAAAGCCACGTGACGATCAAACAGGGGCTCGAGAAATAGCCGAGACCACGCGCGCGCAACCAGCGCGACCACGGTTCCAGCAGCCATGCCGTGCTTGTCGCAGCCAGGATGGCCACGGCGGCGGCCGTCGCGTTGTCGGCGATGAAGCTGAACGCGGCGAGACCGGCCAGCGCGCCATTGAAGCCATGCAGGCCGGCGCGCGTGTCGTGCTCGCGATAGCCGGCTAGCACCGCGCTCACGTTGGCCGCGATCGCGCCGATCAGCGCCGCGCAGGCGAGACGTGGATCGTATAGCAGCCACGCGCCCAGCAGGCACGCGCCGGTGAAGGCGTTTGGTTGCAGCACGATCTGGCCAAAACTGCGCAGCAGGGTGCGCAAGGCGGCGGAGTGTGCTTCGGTTGCGGCGGCGTGCATGGTTTGAGGGCGGCGGATTCGATGCGGCGCGACTTTGCCGCGTGCCGGTGAGGCACGCGCAGCGGGTCAGGTTGAAAATAAACCGCGAGCATAGGCTACTGGCGCCGCGCCGGGCATCGCCGCCGTTGATAGTGGCTATTTGCGACACATGCGCACGATAGAGCCGAAAGCCGGAAAACGATGCGTCGGCGAACCGAAAATTTTCGCGCTACGATAGAAACCCGGCGCGTTTGCCGCGCCGTTCCACAAGGAGACAGGCTGATGCGTGAACTAAGGTGGGCATCGGAAGAAGGCGACGGCTTCGAACATCTGGTGTTCGACGCGCGCGCGGACGGCTTTGCGGTGGAAAGCGTCCTGGTCGGGCAGCGCTACGGCAAGGAATATGGCCTGCACTATAAGGTGCGCTGCGATGCGCAATGGCGCACCACGTACGCGTGGCTGAAGATCGTCGGCGGCGCTGAGCTGGAATTGCACGGCGACGGCGCCGGCCATTGGCACGACGGGCATGGCCTCGTGCTGAGCGCGATTGAAGGCTGCATCGATATCGATATCGCCGCGACGCCCTATACGAACACGTTGCCGATCCGCCGCTTGCAACTGGCCGAAGGCGAACGTCAGCCGATTTCCGTGGCTTATATTTCGACGCCGGATTTACAGGTTACGCGTGCCGAACAGGCGTATTCGTGCATAGAGTTGAATCGCGTGTATCGCTATGAGGGCATCTTCCGCAATTTCACCGCGGACCTGACGGTGGATGGAGACGGCCTCGTGATCGACTATCCGACGCTGTTCACACGCCTGCCGCGCGACCGGTGACCGTCGAGGCGCCGGGGCCACCGTTGTCTGCTTGCAGTGCCCGGTGCTGCTCGACAAAGCGCTCGATGCCTGCCGCGATACGCTCGGGTTCGCGCAATACGACCCAATGCCCGGCATCGATTTCGGTGCGGCTATACGGACCGAGCCAGCCTTCGAGTCCAATGGAGAGCTCGGGCCCGACGTAGCGATCGCGCAGCGGCACGATGAATTGCACTGGCGCATGCGCATGGCGCGCACGCGGGTGCAGCAACTTGTCGATGAAATTGGCGCGATAAAGATTCAGACCGTTGATCGCGTTGCGCATCTGCGCAGGATCGCGTTCAGGGCGTACCCGTTCGGTCAGGCGCAGCCATAACGGCCACGTGCGTGCGCCGCCCGCGCGCCATACCAGCTCCGGCAGCAACGGCAGGTGAAAGAAGAAGATGTACCAGGATTTGAGTGTTTGCCGAAGGCCGCTGCCGAACGGGCGCTTGGCTGTCTGATGCGCATTGGACTGTTCCGCACGATCGGCACCAGCACCAGCATCATCACCAGCGCTAACGCCGCGTAAGCCGAAAGACGCATGATCCAGGCACGGCCCTGAGATCGATGTGTACGACGCAATGCGGCCTTTGAAGGCCGGATCAGTGACCGCTTCCCAACTTTGAATGGAACCCCAGTCGTGGCCGACCAGGTGAAACGGTCGCGCGCCGCACGTTGCATCGGCGACGGCCGCGAGATCGGCGGCCAACCGTTCGAGCCGGTAAGCCGCGCGTGACCCGGGTGCGTCAGATGCCCCTGCGCCGCGCACGTCATAGCTGATGACGCGGTAGCGCGCGTCGAGTTGCGCGCGCACTGGCTCCCACACCGCCGCCGAATCCGGATAACCGTGCACCAGCACGATCGGCGGCGCGTCTCGCGGTCCACTCACGTAGACCGCGAGACGCACGTCGCCGGCCTGGACCGACAGCGTGTCGCGTATCACGCGGCCGCCTGCACGCCGCGTCGTGCGGCTTTACGTGCGCTCGGCGTGGCGGCGTTGGTGGCGTCCACCGCGGCGATTAGGCCGTCAATGCGCGACAGTTGCGCGCGATTGTCGTGATCCCACGGATGGAAGCCCGGTCGGAAGAAACTCAGCCATTCGCCGGCAATACGCGGAAACACGCCATGACGCGGGCCGTACAGATACTTCACGACGCGCCACATGCCGCGGATATGGCCGCCGCGTTTGCGATCGGCGATTAGCAGACGCACGTGGAAGTCGAACACGATCAGCCAGAAGGTCAGCGTCGTGGCGAGCATCGTGCCAGTGCGCAGCAGATAGCGTCCGAGGCCGGGCTTCAGCACCGTATTCCACACGTCGTACGAAACCGACTTGTGTTCGGTTTCTTCGAGCGCGTGCCACGTCCACATCTGCGTATAGCCTTCGACCGAACCGCCGATTCGCGATGCGTCCTCCAACAGCAGGCCCGCCAGCATCGCCGTGTAATGCTCGAGGCAGACCGTGACCGCGAGTTGATACGAATGCGGCAGGATCTTGCGGCCGAAGTTGAGAATCGCCCACAGCCGCTTGTCGAGCTTATGCGCGGGCAAACCCGCTTCTTGCAACAGATCGTTGTATTCGATGTGCTCGCGCGTATGCATCGCTTCCTGGCCGATGAAGCCGAGCACCTGCTTTTTCAGCACCGGGTCGTCGATCTGGTCGCGGTAGTAGCGCACGCTGTCCATGAAGAAACGTTCGCCGGCAGGGAAGAGCAGCGAAAGCGCGTTGAAGAAGTGTGTCACATGCGAGCCCTGCACGTGCCAATCCGAGGCGCGTTCGGGCGGTAAGTTGAAGCGGAGGTCGCGGCGAACCGGCATCATGGCCATTCTCCCTGTTTTCCTTTATGTCCTGTTGATCGTGTGGATTGCATTGCGCGCTGCACGCCGTCAGGCGGTGCATCACGCACGTCGGCCGTCCACTTGCGCGGCGCGGCGTGCGCGCTTTTCCGCAATGCGTTTCATGCGGCGCGTCTGCATCACGACCAGCGCCTGATAAGCGGCCGGCAACGTACGCGCCAGCCAGTCGGCGGCGCGCGCATCGCGGCCGATCAGCACGCGCCGCTTGTTCTTGCGCACGCCGTCGAGAATCACGCGTGCGGCTTCGTCGGCGGTGGTGATGAAAAACTTCTCGAAATCGTCCTTGCCTTGTTGTTCGTTTTCCAGCATGAAGCCGACCATGTTCGACGAGATCCGGCTCGACTGCGCGATGCTCGTGCGAATGCCGCCCGGGTGCACGCAGGTAGCCGACACGCCGCACTTCATCAGATCGAGTTCCTGGCGCAACGCTTCGGTAAAGCCGCGCACAGCGAACTTGGTTGCGTTGTAGCCGCTCATGCCGGGCTGCGAGAAGAGGCCGAACACGCTCGACGTATTGACGATGTGTCCTTCGCCCGACGCCTTGATATAAGGCAGAAACGCCTTCGTGCCGTGCACCACGCCCCAGAAATTGATGTTGACGATCCACTCCAGGTCGGCGTACTCCATGCCTTCGATGGTGCTCGACAATGCCACGCCCGCGTTGTTGAACACGAGGTTCACGCGCTGATGCTGCGCGGCCGTTTCAGCGGCCCATTCGAACATCGCAGCGCGGTCCGACACGTCGAGCACACGCGTAGTGATACGCAGCGGCGAGCCGACGATATGCGGCGCGGCGGCCTGTGCGAGCTGCGCGGTTTCGGCGAGGCTCGCGGCATTGCGATCGGCGAGCGCAAGGTGGCAGCCTTCGCGCGCCAGCCGGATCGCGAGCGAACGGCCCATGCCTGAGCCTGCGCCGGTGATCGCGGCCACTCTGTCGGTGAAGTTCTTCATTGGCTTATCTCCTGTCCTCTCTGAACGGTGCCTTGTCGTTATGTTTTTTCAGGTTGCTTCGGCGGATGTCGCGGCTGCATTGCCATGTGCATGCACGGGTTGCTGCTGTGAGCCCACGTGGCCGCCTACCGGCTGCACCGCGGGCGAATACGCGAGGTAATCGTCCATGCTGAAAGTGCTGGTCGCCTGGCGGAATTTGTAGGCGAATCCTGGCCACAGCGTGGTGTTCTTGCCGGTCTTCGGATCGAGATACCAGCTCTTGCAGCCGCCCGTCGACCAGATTGCGCGGCCGAGTTTCTGCTGGATCTGTTCGTTGTAGGCGCGCTCGACATGCGGACGCACTTCGATCGCATCGGCGCGTTCCGCGTTCATCGTCTTGAGCGCGCGCAGCACGTATTCGACCTGCGACTCGATCATGAACACCATCGAGTTGTGACCGAGGCCGGTGTTCGGACCGACGATCATGAAGAAGTTCGGATAACCAGGCAGTGTCGTACCGAGATACGCATGTGCGCCATCGCGCCACGTATCGACGATATCGATGCCACCACGGCCGCGCACCACGCCGGCCGGAAACGGGTCGGCCACCTGAAAGCCGGTGCCGAAGATCAGGCAATCGGCCGGATGACGTGCACCGTCGGTCGTGATCACGGCATCTTCTTCGACGCGAGCGATGCCCGTAGTCGTCACCGACACGTTCTGACGCGACAGCGCCGGGAAGTAGTCGTTTGAGATCAGGATGCGCTTGCAGCCCATCGTGTAGTTCGGCGTGAGCGTGGCGCGCAGTTGCGGATCGGGCACCTGGCGGCGCAGATGCCGCTCCGCGACTTTCTGCGCGGTCTTCATCAGCGAAGGATGAATCGCAAAACCGAAGGCGCGCGATTCGAGCATGCAGTAGAGCGCCGAACGCATGATCTTCTGCGTGAACGGCAGGTGCTTGAACAACCATTGTTCGAACGGTTTCACCGCGCGGTCGGCCTTGGGCATGATCCACGGCGGCGTGCGCTGGAACAGATTCAGATGCGAGACGCGCGGCGCGATCTGCGGCACGAACTGGATCGCGCTCGCACCGGTGCCGATCACCGCGACGCGTTTGCCTTCGAGCGGATACGTGTGGTCCCAGTGCTGCGAGTGGAACGCCTTACCCTTGAATTTCTCGATGCCGGGAATGTTCGGCAGGGCCGCGCGTGACAGTCCGCCCATCCCCGAAATCAGCACGCGCGCCGACCATTGCTGGCCGTTCGCGAACGTCAGTTGCCAGCGGCGGCGGGTTTCGTCGTAGATCGCGGAGGCCAGTTCGTGGCCGAAGCGCAGATGACGCTGGATGCCGAAGCGTTGCGTGCATTCTTCCAGATAGGCGCGAATTTCCGGCTGGCGCGCGAACATGCGGGTCCAGCGCGGATTCGGGGCGAAGGAGAACGAATAGACGTGGGATTGCACGTCGCAGGCACAACCGGGGTAGTGGTTGTCGCGCCAGGTGCCGCCAACCGACTCGGCCTTTTCGGCGATGATGAAATCGGTCATGCCGGCTTGCCGCAGCCGGATCGCCATGCCAAGGCCGGCAAAGCCGGATCCGATGATGGCGATATCGGTATCGACGGACGCGGATGCGTTGGGCGCCGCGTCGTCGGGGGGCATCGTGCGTGCGTTCATCCGATCCGTCTCCTTGTTGTTGGCTCTTAACTGTTACATTGAATGATGTAACAATAGAGACTGTCAACGGATGACGCAAGTCGGCTGTTAGACCCTTGTCTCTAAGACCGGCCGCAGGTTTTCCCGCAATGTGAAATAAAGATAAGGACATCAGGCGTAAAAAAGCGGACCCGCGGGTCCGCTATTCCTGGCTACAGTGCCTATGCGCAAGGCGTACAGCCCGGCAGCGCGCCAGCCCGCTGCCGCTTCACTTCGCGGCCAGCGCCGCAGTCACCTCGCGGTTCTGCCAGACGTTGTCCTTCACCGTGATTTTTTGCGGAATCAGATGCGCGCCGTAAAACGCATCCGCGACGACCTGCTGTGAGCGCACGATCTCGTCGGTCACGGCGGTGGTGCCGTATGGGTAACGGCGCACCCAGGTTTCGACCAGCTTCTGATCGAGGCCGACCTTCGGCGCGATCAGCGCAGCAGTTTCCACCGGATGGTCATTCACCCATAGGCCGGTGGTGCGCAACTGTCCAAGAATCGCACCGATCACATCCGGATGCTGCTGCGCGAAGTCGCGCGTCGCCTCGTAGAAATTATTGGGGCTATTGAGCTCGGCATAATCGACCAGCGTACGAGCCTTCAGCGTCTGTTGTGCGGCCGCGTAGTAAGGGTCCCAGATCGCCCATGCATCGACGGTGCCGCTTTCGAAGGCGGCGCGCGCATCGGCGGGCGCCAGATACACCGGGCGAACGTCTTCGTAACGCAGACCGGCTTTTTTCAGCGCTTCGAGCAGCAGATAGTTCGCGCTGGAACCCTTCTGCAGCGCGACGCGCTTGCCCTTCAATTCCGCCACGCTATGCAGCGCGGAATCGCTTCTGACCAGAATCGCCTCGGCATGACGGCCTGACGGCTCCGCGCCGACATACACGAAGCGCACGCCACCGGCCTGCGCGAACACGGGCGGCGGCGCGCCTGTATAGCCAAAGTCGACGCTGTTCGCGTTTAGCGCTTCGAGCAGTTGCGGGCCGGCCGGAAATTCGAACCACTTGATGCTGTAGCCGAGCGGCTTGAGCTTTTCGTCGAGCGAGCCTTGCGCCTTGAGGATCGCGAGTAAGCCCGACTTTTGGTAGCCGATACGCAGCACGTTGGCCGGCTCGCTGCCGTTGCCATTACTGGTGCTTTGCGCGGTCGCGTTGAATGTGGTGAGCGCCGCCAGCAACGCAGCGGCGACGTGTAGCGAAATGCGGGTGTGACGGGACATGCTGCGAATCTCCATTGCGTTCAATTGGTCGAAGATCGTCGCATGGACGTCCCGCCGATCAAACGAAGCAATGCAGATTTGAATATGACGCGCGCGCGAACAGCCGGGGTATGAAAGCGCTTACTCGCGCGCGGGAGGGAAGGCGCTCGCCCCGCACGCGAACAGCACCGCTAGCCAAAGCAAATCAAAGCAAATGGCCGCGTGCAACGCTATTTCCTGGGTTTGTCTTTCTTTGCCGCGGCGCGCTCGCCTGCCGTGCCTTCGGGCGCGTGACCCAGCTTCTTTTCCATGATCGCCGCGACACGGTCGCCGAGATAGTCGCCGGAGGCTTCTTCCAGCGCGCGGTTCATTTCGCTTTCCACCAGCACCATCGCCAGCGGCCGCACACGCCAGATCGCGTCGACCAGGGCGGGCACATCGGCGGGCGGCGGCAGGGCGTCGGCGTCATAGCGATCCAGTTGACGGACCACCAGATCGACCAGCGCCTTGGCGACCGCATTGAAATGGGGCCTCGCGATACCCACGGCGTCGAGCAGGTCGGCAAGCGGAATGCCTTCCTTGGCCATGGTTGCGCCGGCGGCCAGCGCCGTTGGGTTGCCGGACACAAAGGAAAGCCCGTCGCGCTCCAGCAAACCCAGGTCGACCGCTTTGCCCAAGGCGCTCGGCGAGGCTTTGTCGCCGAACATTTGCAGCAGTTCGAGCAGCGAGTATTTTTTCGGCCGTTCGCGCGACCAGCGGCTGCCGATCGCGGTTTCGAGACCGAGGATCGAGCGCAGATCGTGGCCTTCGTCGACGGCCATGATCAGATCCTGGATGTTCGCGAGCGTGTAGCCGCGCGTGAGCAGATGGTTGATCAGCTTCAGACGCGAGACATGCGTGTCGTCATACACGCCGACGCGGCCGCGCTTTTCCGGCGGCTCGAGCAGGCCGCGATCCTGATAGGCGCGCACGTTGCGCACGGTGGTGTCGCTCACGCGCGCGAGTTCGTCGACCGTGTATTCGTTGCGCGGCGTGGCGCTTGCCGGGACGCTCGGGGCGTCGGACGAGGGCAAAATGGGGGGCGGCGTTTTGGGCATGAGGGGATTTTAACGCGCCACGTCATCCGGCACGGTCGAATCGCCCACGCCCAACGTTCGCTGCATCAGCGTGGTGTCGAGCCACCGGCCGTGTTTGAAGCCGACCGCCTTCAACGTGCCTGTCAATTCGAAGCCTAACTGCGTATGCAAAGACAGCGAACCGCCGCTGCCGCCGTCGGCGATCACGGCGACCATTTGCCGCCACGGTCCGGTTTCGCAGCGCTCGATCAGCGCCTGCAATAGCACGCGCCCCAGGCCGCGTCCGCGATAGGCATCGTTCACATAGATCGAATCTTCGATCGTGTTGCGATAGGCGGGGCGCGGCCGGTACGGCGTCGCGTAACAATAGCCGGCGACTTCGCCGTCGATCTCGGCCACCATATACGGCAGCCCGTGACTGCGTACCGACGCGAGCCGCGTGCGCAGGTCGTCGACGGAAGGCGGGATCTCTTCGAATGAAGCGACGCCGGTCAGTACATGGTGCGCGTAGATCGCCTGGATTGCGGGCAGATCGGCTTCGGTGGCGTCGCGGATCAAGGGCGCGGAGGCAGTGGAGTCGGCTGAATGAGGCGTGGAGGGGGCGGGGCGGGTGGTGCTCATACGTGGTCCTGTCGGCGGTGAGTCTGAGGATACGTTTCACTATGCCCGCCGCGGGCGAGAATTTGAAGCGAGTCAAAAATCGCCGCGACCTATAGGCAGTATCCGCGTATGCATAGGTGAGCGGCGTGATCGAGGGATGGCGCGCAGCGCCCGGCCATGCGGCTGCGCCGGGCGCTACGGATTTTCGTCGTGAAGACGCATGCACGTGGCATGCGTTTCGCCGATCAGTTATGCGAGTAAGTATCCGGCTGCGTCACATGCCCGCGATGATGCCGGTGATGCTTTGCCTTGTGCTTCGGCTTGGCCGGAGCCTGTTCCGCCGGTTGCGGTTGTGGCTGGGCCTGCACCGGTTGCGGCTGTTGGGCCTGGGCGCCGGGCGCGGGCGCCGGATGGGCGTTGCCGGACGGCAGCGAGCTCTGGCCTTCGCCGAAGCGAAAGGTTTGCGCGTACGCGGTGGCGGACAGCGTCAGGGCGGCAACCGCCACGCAAATCGAAAACTTCATGAATGCATCCTCCTTCTGAACGAGCCCGTGAGGATACCGCAATGCGACCGGTGACCTATTCGGCTTGCGGAAACACGGGTTCTCCAAGCGTGAGCATCAGCCGGTTGGCCCACGCGAAGATCGCGATAGCGTGAGTCAGGTCGAGAATCTCCGCCTGCGTCAGGCCGTTGGCTTCTAGCCGCTTGATGGCGGCGGCGTCAACGTTCTCAGGGTGGTCGGTCAGTTCGATCGCGTACTGGATGATCGCGCGCTCGCGCTCCGTCGTGCCCGCGCTCGACGGGTCTTCAAAAACCTGTTCGATCGCGTCGGTCCGCTTCGCGAGCTGGCCGAATCGTTGTGCATGCACCGAAGCGCAATACACGCAGCCGTTCACGCGCGACACCACGGTGCTGGCGAGTTCGCGCTCGGCGCGCGGCAGGCCGCCTGGCGCATACATGATCGCGTTGAAGACCCCGGAGCGCTGCCGCAGAATTTCCGCCTGTTGGACCAGCAGCAGATAGTAGTCGGAGGTCTTGGCGTGCGGATGGCTCTCTTCGAGCACGGCGATCTGCTCCAGTGTGGCGCCGGCGAGGCTGACCGTGTCGAGCCATGGGCGCCAGCCGAGCGTATCGAAGGTGAAGCCGTTGAACGGATCAACCGGCGATGCACTGGTGTTCACCTGACTCATGCTGCCTCCTGTGCGGCGCGCAATGCCTTCAGGCCTGCTACCACGCGCAATTGATATGTGACGAACGCAATCAGTTGCGACAGTGCGACGATGCCGCGTGTCGTGATGCCGGCCTGCTGCGGCGTTTGCAGATGCTCGGGGCGTGCTTCGACTGGCTTGATCGTCAGCAGTTTGACGTGCGAGAGGATCGCGATCAGGCGAGCGTTGGTGGCGGCGTCGAGCGTGCCTGCTTCGATTGCGTCAAATGTGGTCGGCTGTGCGCCAATGGCGATGAGCTTCGCTGCGTAGGCATCGGCGAGGTCGTTGGCGAGCGAGAGGCGCGCGGCATACCACGCGGCAAACAAACGCTCCTGCAGCGACAGGTCGGGCAACGCCGGATCGAACAACGCGTCTTCGCTGCGTTGCGTGTGCAGCGCGACTTTGTCGCGGGCGTGGCGGATCGCGGCGAGCGGGCTGCCGGCTTGCAGACCAGCGAGGGTGTCGATGGTGTCAGCGCCAGAGGGCGTTGCGGCTTGAGTCGGTGAAGCGAGGTCGGTCATGTCTGCTCCGGCGGGTTAATCGGTGTTTTCAGCGGTGTTTTCAGCTGCGTTCTCTGCTTGCAGGCGAGCGCGCGAAGTGTCGGACGATGCATCCGCATCGCTCCATTCGTCCCCGCGCAGCTCAGCCGTATCGAAGGCGAGCAGCGCCTGATGGTGCCGCTCGCGATCCGCGTCGAACAGGCGGCTTGCGATGCCGCGTGCCAGGCGCTGCGCGCCATCGCTGATCGCGGGGATGTCGCCGGAGAGCTTGCCGTGGCTGAGGCTCGCGGCATGATTGAAGCAATGGATCTGCGTCAGCGCGGCACACGTGCCGGGCTCGCGCTCCTGAAACGCGAACGCGGCGCCGAGATCCGGCGACTCGGCCAGTTCGTACGAAGGCAACGCCGGGTCCGCTTGATAGCGGTCTTTCCAGCGCCGCACAAAGCGGGCGAACGGCGCGAATTCGGCGCGCGTGGCGATATCCGAATGAAAGCCGGTCGCGAAGATCAGAAAGTCGACCACGTAGTGGCCTTTCGGCGTCGTTACCGCGAGCGCGCCGTCGCGTTCATCGAGTGCAACAATTGGGCTGCCGACGTGAAAGCGTGCGCCCTCGTGGCGTGAAACCCGCAGCACGCTGTCTCTTGGCGGTGGTGTTTGCTCGGTCTGTGCGTAATGCAGGAAACGCCATTTGGACGCATCGTCGAGATCGGCGAAACCATGCACGAGCCCCGGACTGCCGATGCCCGTCAGCTTGTTCACGCGCGGAATATCGTCACGGCGGATAAACAGATCGACGCTGGCCGTACCCGTTTCGAGCGCGGTCGCGGCATTGTCGAAGGCGGACGCACCCGCGCCGACGACACCGACACGCTTGCCGGTCAATGCGGCGAAATCGATTGCATCCGCGGAGTGCGCCCAGTAGCGGTGCGCAATCGTATTGGCGATACCAGGTACCGACGGACCGCCCAAACCGTCGCGTCCGGTGGCGAGCACGACATGCCGCGCGAGCACCGTGCGCTGCCCGCTCGCATCAGCGAGATCGAGTTCAAGCAGGCCATCGTCGCGAGGACGTAGCGAGGTCAACGTGGTGTCGTTTTGCACCGGAAGATCGAGCACCTCGCGATACCAGCGCAAATAGTCCATCCACTGCGTTCGCGGAATCTTGTAGAGCGCATCCCACGCAGCGCTGTCGAATTGCGCTTCGTACCACGCGCGAAACGTGAGGGCCGGCATGCGCAGGGCGGGCCCCGTGAGTTGCTTGGGCGAGCGCAGCGTTTCCATTCGCGCGAACGATACCCATGGACCTTCGCGTCCTGACGGCGCGCGGTCGAACACCTGCAGATTGTCGATGCCGAGCCAGCGCAGTTCCGCCGCCGCGGCGAGCCCCGCCATGCCGCCGCCGATCACGGCGACATCGAGCACGCGTTCAGCATCGGCGAAACGCGGCGGGACCCACGAGGGTGCGGGTAATTCCAGCCAGCGCAGATCTTCACGCAAGCGGGCTTCGAGTGCGGCAAGGCGATTCATGCTGTGTGTTCCGGGTGTTTGGTGCGCGCACGGGAGACGCGGGTTTCGCGCTGTAGCAGTGCATCGTGTTGCTGGGCGGGATGTAGCACAACGCCTTCCAGCAGCTCACGGGTCGCGTGCTCGATGGCTCGCAGCAATGCGTCGACGGCCGCGCGGCGTGGTTTGCCTGCGGGCGTCGCGACGCCGAAGAAGAACGGAATCGCGCAGTCGAGCGGCCGCGCCGTTACACCTTCGATAGACAGACCGAGTCCGGTGGCCGGATCCACGATCGCGACACCGGCGCCCGCGCGAGCGGCCATCACTGCGTTTAGCGAGGCATTGGTTTCGAGAAACACGTCAGCGGAAATGCGCGCAGCCGCGAACGCTGCGTCGATCCGATGCCGCAACCGAAAGCGGTTCGCCACGGTGACGATGCGCCGGTCCGCCAGATCGCGCAGCGCAATGCTCGGCTGCGTGGCTAGCGGATCGCCG
This sequence comes from Paraburkholderia sp. SECH2, assembly GCF_030464795.1. Classification (NCBI taxonomy): domain Bacteria; kingdom Pseudomonadati; phylum Pseudomonadota; class Betaproteobacteria; order Burkholderiales; family Burkholderiaceae; genus Paraburkholderia; species Paraburkholderia sp. SECH2. Next base: position 67,472 of record NZ_JALPRH010000016.1, on the reverse strand, counting down.
CTCTGCACGAGCGCCACGCAGGGCGCTTCGGCGATCCAGTGGATGTCGAGTCCAGCATGCCCAATCGGCAGCGTCACCAGACCGATATCCGCGGTACGGGTCAGGACTTCATGCACGACGTGTTCCGCCGACAAACTGCGTAACTGGAATTGCGGTGCGTGGCCGAGCGGCGGCAGCGAAGCGATGGCGGGCGGCACGATCGACGCCGCCAGCGCGGGCGTGGCCGCCACGCGCAATGGTTCCGCTTCGTCGAGGCCGATGGCGCGTGCCCGTTGCTCGATGGTCTTCAGCCCGATCAGCGAACGCTCGACTTCTTCGTAAAGCAGAAATGCGCGATGCGTCGGCGTCACACGCGGACCGTTGCGATTGAACAGCGCATAGCCGAGATCCGCCTCGAGCTCCTGAATCTGACGCGTGACGGCCGGCTGCGAGCGTTCGAGCAAACGTCCCGCACCGGTGATGCTGCCGGCGGACATAACCGCCGAAAATGCTTCGAGTTGATGCAGCTCCATGACTCGCCCTGGCAATTCGGTCTGCGCATTGTAGGGTCGTCTGAATGCGGGATTTATATAATGAATTCCGATATCGACAGCCGAAAAAATGCGAAGCGGATTCGCGGACGAGGGCGTGGCGGCGCGGATTTTGTTTCATATGGCGCGTGTCGGAAGAGAGAAAAGTCAGTTGCGTCAATGAGATACCACGGTGTGCCTGCGCATGAGCGTGAACACGGGCTCGTCGCGTTGCCGCGAGCGAGCGGCGGCATCCTTTCCTACGTGATAACCATATTCCCAAAACTTCGTTGGTTCGCCGGAATTCACCGTGGTTACATGGCCCCACTTTGAAGCTGACAGGCGGGGCAAACATGAAACACGAATCCAAATCGTCGCGGACCAACTGGTCACGCTGGCTGAAAACGCTGCCGATGCTCGCAGCAGTAGTGGGCATCGCAGCAACCTCGCCGGCCTACGCCGGCGCCGCAACGGGCGAGCCGTATCTCATTGGCGTGAGCGGACCGCTGACCGGACAGGACGCGCAATACGGCACGCAGTGGAAGCGCGGCTTCGATCTCGCGCTGGAGCAGATCAACAGCCAGGGCGGCATCAAGGGTCGCCCGCTTGCCTATGACTTCGAGGACAGCCGTGGCGACCCGCGCCAGGCCGTGTCGATCGCGCAGAAGTTCGTCGGCGATCCGCGCATTCTGCTGGAGCTGGGTGACCTGTCTAGCACGACCTCGATGGCTGCTTCGCCGATTTATCAGCGGGCACAACTCGTGCAATTCGGCTTCACCAATTCGCACCCCGACTTCACCAAGGGTGGCGACTACATGTGGAGCACTGCACTGAGTCAAGCCGAAGAGCAACCGCTGCTCGCGCACTACGCGACGAAAGAGCTCGGCTTCAAGCGTATCGCCGTGCTCTATCTGAATACCGACTGGGGCCGCACCAGCAAGGACATTTTCGCGAAAGCGGCCACGCAGGATGGCGCACAGGTTGTCGCGGCGGAGGGCTATCAGCCGACCGAAAAGGATTTCCGCGCGACGCTGGTGCGCGTGAACGAAGCGAAGCCCGATTCGCTCGTGCTGATCTCGTACTACGCGGATGGAGCGCAAATCGTGCGCCAGGCGCGTTCGTCGGGTTTGACGCAACCGATCGCGGCAGTGGGTTCGGTCTATTCGCCGAAGTTTCTTGAACTCGGCGGCGAGGCCGTGAACGGCGTATTCACCGAATCGAATTTCTTCCCCGGCGACAAGCGGCCTGAAGTGCAGGACTTCGTGCAGCGTTATCGCACGAAGTACAGCGGCGAGCCCGATACCTTCGCCGCGCGCGCTTACGACGCGATGATCGTTTCGGCGGAAGTCATGCGCCGCTACGGCGTGACCCGTCAGGCAGTGCATGACGGCCTGAAGCAGATCAAGGACGTGCCGAGCCTGATCTTCGGCAAGGTGCAGTTCGATCCGCAGACGCGCCGTGTGGCCGGTGCGCGCAGCGTGTACCTGGTCGTCAAGGACAATCAGTTCACGCAATGGGACGGTGCTAAGCCGCAGATCGCTTCCAAATAACGCCTGGGCAACGCACAAGCAACGCTCACGTGTCTGCTTCTCACCGGATCTGAATGCTATGGCTTCATGGCTCGACTACACGATCAACGGACTGATCGTCGGCAATATCTATGCATTGCTGGCGGTTGGCCTCGCGCTGATTTTTGGCGTGTCGCATCTGATCAACTTTGCGCACGGCTCGGTGTACATGATCGGCAGCTTCATCGGCTGGCTGTGCCTGACGCGGCTCGGTTTGCCGTTGCCGCTGGCCTTGCTGGCGGTGGTGGTCGGCTGCGGGCTGCTGGGCATCGCGATCGAGCGCATTGGCTTGCGGCCGCTGCAGGGCGCGGCACGCATCGCGCCGCTACTCGCGACGATCGGTATCAGCTTCGTGCTCGATCAATGCGCGCAGCTGCTGTTCGGCGCCGATCCGCGGCCGGTGCCGAGCACGCTGCCCGATTGGCACTTTCGCCTCGGCGGCGCAACGATCGGTTCGCTGGATCTGCTGATCGCAGGCATCGGCGTGACGGCGGCTGCCGTGCTCTATGTGTTCCTGCGTTTCACGCGTCTCGGTTGGGCCGTACGCGCCACTGCGCAGGACCGGGACGCGGCGCAGCAGATGGGCGTCAACGTCAACGGCGTCAATCAGGCGGTGTTTGCGATTGCGTGCGCGCTCGGCGGTGTGAGCGGCTTGCTGGTCGGCATGTACTACAACAGCATCGATCCGGCGATGGGTTTCCAGGCTACGCTCAAAGGCGTGGTGGCGTTGCTGATCGGCGGTCTGGGCAACGTGCCGGGCGCGATTGTCGGCAGCCTGCTGCTGGGTCTGGTCGAGAGTTATGGCGTGGCGATCTTCGGCACCAGTTACCGCGATCTGTTCGCGTTCGTTTTGCTGTTGCTGTTTCTGGTGTGGCGTCCCAATGGACTCTTTAGCGGCAGCCGCCGTTTGCCGCCCGAGCCGATGACGGGCACGTTCCTGTCGGCGGGCAAAGCGGTGAAAGTGCCGCGTGCCGTGGTGATTGCGCTGGCGCTGGCTGCGGTTGCGCTGCCGTTCGTCGCCAGTTCGTCCTATCTCCTGCAAACGCTCACCAATGCCTGGCTGTACGGAATGTTGGCGTTGAGTCTGACGCTGGTAGCGGGTACGGTTGGGCAGATTTCGCTTGGCCATGCCGCGTTGCTGGTGATCGGCGCGTACGCGTCTGCGTTGCTGTCGACGAATCTCGGCTGGTCGCCGGTCGTGACGATCTTCTGCGCCGGTCTGATCACCGCCGCGCTCGGTACGCTGCTGGTCTATCCGGCGTTCCGTTTGCGCGGCCACTACGTGTCGATTGCGACGCTCGGCATCGGCGAAGTGGTGAGCCTTGTGATCCTCAACTGGGATAGTTTGACGCGCGGCCCGCTCGGCATCGCGGGCATTGCGCCGTTGTCGGTGTTCGGCTGGACGCCCGACAGCGCGCGTGCGATCTACTGGTTCGCGCTGGGCGTGCTGATCGTGCTGGCGCTTTTGCAAACGCGGCTGTTGAGCTCGCATCTGGGCCGCACGCTGCGGGCGATTCGCGAAGACGAAGTCGCCGCGCGCTCGCATGGGATTCGCCCGAACCGCTACAAGGCGATCGCGTTTGCGTTCGGTGGACTGGCGGCCGGCATCAGCGGTGGGATTGCGGCGCATCTGTATAGCTACATCAACAACCAGACTTTCGACTCGCAAGTGTCCATCCTCGCCTTGACGATGGTGATTCTCGGTGGCCTCGGTAACGTGCTGGGCGGCATTGTCGGCGCGGTCGCGCTGATCGGCCTGCCGGAGATTTTCCGCTGGGCGGCAGACTATCGGATGTTGATCTACGGCCTGGTGTTGCTGCTGCTGGTGCGGTTCAGGCCGCAGGGTTTGCTGGGAACGGCATGACGGAGCGCACATGACACAGACCCTTCTCGACGTGCGCGGCGTGACACGGCGCTTCGGTGGATTGACCGCGGTGAACGGCGTCGATCTTTCGATTGCGGAAGGCGAACTCGTCAGCGTGATCGGGCCGAACGGCGCGGGCAAGTCGACGCTGTTCAATCTGATCACCGGGCTCGATACGCCAGACGCGGGCAGCGTGCAATTCGACGGCCGTGACATCACCGGCGTGCGGCCGGAAAAGCTCGCCGCGCTCGGACTTGCACGCACGTTTCAACATGGCCGCGTATTCGGCAATCTGAGCGTGCTCGACAACGTGCTGATCGGCGCGCATGCACGCTTGCGCGCTACCCGTACGGGCTGGCCGATTGTCGGCGCTATTGCCGAAGTCGCGCGTGCACTGATCGGGCCCGCTTCGATCCGGCGTGAAGACGCGGCGTTACGCGACGAAGTGCGCGAGATCATCGCCGGGTTTGGCGAGCGCCTCGCGCCGCGTATCGATCATCCGGCGCACAGCCTGTCGTATGCGAACCGCCGACGCGTCGAGATCGCCCGCGCGCTTGCCTTGCATCCGCGCATCCTGCTGCTCGACGAGCCGACGGCTGGCATGAATGAATCCGAAACCGCCGAGATGCTGGTGCTGATCCAGCAACTGAAAGCGCGCGGGCTGACCATTCTGCTAATCGAACACAAGCTCGACATGGTGATGCGGCTATCGGATCGCGTGATCGTGCTCGACAACGGCGGGAAAATCGCTGAAGGGTTGCCGCGCGACGTGCGCAACGATCCGCGTGTGATCGAGGCGTATCTGGGTCATCGCAATGTCGGCGGCGCGGCGGCTGTGCGCGTCGCGGCCTGAACTTCTGGAACATCGACGATGAGCGACGCTCTACTGAAACTCGAACACATCGAGACGTTTTACGGTCCCGTGCAGGTGCATTTCGACGTCAATTTTCAAGTGCGGCGCGGGCAGATCGTGAGTTTGCTCGGCGGCAACGCGAGCGGCAAATCGACCACCATGAAGCTGATTCTCGGTCTGCACAAGCCGCGCTCCGGCAGCATAACGTTCGAAGGTGAGGCGATTACAGGACTCAGTACACCGCAGATCGTACGGCGCGGTGTTGGGTCCGTACCCGAGGCGCGGCGGCTGTTCGGCGACATGACGGTACGTGAGAATCTGCTGATGGGCGCATACACACGGCGCGACCGTGTTGCCATCGACGAAGACTATGAGCGCGTGCTGGGCCTGTTCCCGCGCGTGAAAGAACGCCTTGTGCAAAAGGCGGGCACGCTCTCGGGTGGCGAACAGCAGATGCTGGCCATGGCGCGCGCGCTGATGAGCCGGCCGAAACTGATCTGCATGGACGAACCCACGATGGGTTTGTCACCGCTCTACGTCGATAAAGTGCTTGAACTGATCGACACGATCAATAAGCAAGGCGTGACGTTCTTCATGGTCGAGCAGAACGCCAGCCTCGCGCTGGAAATCGCGCACTACGGCTACGTGTTGCAGACCGGCCGCGTCGTGCTCGAAGGCACGGCGGAGTCCCTGCTCGGCGATGAGCGGATCCGTGACGCGTATCTCGGTGGGGAAGCCGCGGCGACGACCGCGTCCTGATCCGATTGCGAAGCGCGGAGGCCGCCGGTAAGCCGATCGTCAATCACGTGGCTTTCCGCAAACGCGGCCTCAAAGGTCGAACTGGTCGAATTCGCTTTGCAGTTCGCGGTTGCGTGCCACGCGCTCGTCGATGCCCGGGCCGAGCCGTTCGACAATCGCCGAAATCAGCAGATTGAACAGGCACGTGAGCGGCGCCAGCGAGTCCCAGAACTGACCGACATCGGTCTTCACCTGCAAAAGATCACCATCGAATTCGCGCGCCCACGGACAGTAAATATCGGTGACGAGCGCAAAGGGTAGCCCACGGCGCGTGGCCGCCTCGCAATAGCGGCGCGCGATCATCGAATAGGCGCGCGTATCGGTGACGATCAGATACGGTGACTTGAACTCGGAGTTCAGCGAATCGACATAGGAGCCCGACATGCCGTCCGAATAGAACACGCGTGGACGGATGTACTCCAGGTAGCTGTAGAACGCGTTGCTGATGCCGCGCGTGGACTGAATACCGAGGATATACACGGCGTCAGCGTTCGAAATGCGTTCGGCCACGCGGGCAAACACCGGCGATTGCGCAAGCTGGTAGACATGCTGGATCGCGCCGATTTCGAGTTCGAGCGAGTGGGCGAGAGCAGGGTTGGGGGCGGGGTTGGCAATATCAGGCCCGCTTGCGGCCGGTGTGGCTTCGTCATGTTGGCCGGAGGTGCGGCGAAATGCGTCGAGCCGGTCGGTGATTAGCCACGGACGCTCCTGCGTGCCGCGCAACTCGCGCTTCAGGTCGTCCAGGTTCTGGTAGCCGATGCTGCGCAAGAACCGGCCCACGGAGATGCCGCTGGTGCCGGCTTGCTGGGCAATCTGGTCGGCGTTTTCGAGGCCGAGCCGGTCGAGATTCGCCAGCATGTAACTGGCAACGCGCTTGGAGGTGGGCGTGAGTTCGGCAAAGCGGGCTTCGACGGTTTGTGCAAATGCGGTCGGCATCGTAGTCGCGGCGCGAGTGGTGGATCGATTATCGAGATGATGACATATTCATCCGACAGTCGACCCCGCGCGGTCCCAAAATCAGGGAACGCACGCACACGCGGGCGAGACACCGGTCAGACGGCCGGCCGCACGGGCGCGCTCCGCGAGAAGTGCCGCGCGCCGGCTACACACGCGACCACCACGACGGTCACCAGGACCATCGCGAGCGGCACCTGTTCGTGCAGCAGCAAACCGGCGAGCAGCAGGCCGAAGAACGGCTGCAGCAATTGCAGTTGCCCGACCCCCGCGATGCCGCCGAGCGCCAGTCCGCGATACCAGAACACGAAGCCGATCAGCATGCTGAAGAGCGACACGTACGCGAGTCCCCACAGCGCCGCATGGCTCACCCCTTCAAACGATGCAGGCCGCGCCCACCAGGCGAGCGGCAGCATCACCGGCAGTGACAGCACCAGCGCCCACGAAATCACCTGCCAGCCGCCGAGATGGCGCGACAGCCGCGCGCCTTCGGCATAACCCAGGCCGCAGACGACGATCGCCGCGAGCATCAGCGCATCGCCGAGTGGCGACGCGTCGAGGCCGTGGCGCAAGGCGAACGCGACCACCGCGCCGCTGCCGAGCGCCGAGAACAGCCAGAACGCCGGCTGCGGGCGCTCGCCGCCGCGCAGCACGCCGAAGATCGCGGTGGATAGCGGGAGCAGCCCGACGAACACCACGGCGTGCGCGGCGCTCACGTGGCGCAGCGCGAGGGCGGTCAGGAGCGGAAAGCCGACCACCACGCCGAGCGCGACGATCACCAGCGGGACGAGGTCGCGCTTCGCGGGCCGAGCCTCGCGAAACACGAGCAGAAGCAACAGACCCAACGTGCCCGCGATGGTCGCGCGGGCCATCGTCAGAAACACCGGATCGAAGCCTTGTACGGCGATGCGGGTGGCGGGTAGCGAGCCGCTGAAAATCAACACGCCCACCATGCCGCTCACCCAGCCGTTCGTTGTCTTGTCCATCGAAAGAGTCCATGCGCATTGAAAATGGAACCTACAGCATCCGCTTTCGCGCTGCAAAGGGTAAGCTACGGATCAGTACAATTCGTACAAACTGTACCGAACATGGAGCAGTACAGATGGCGGAAAGCGATACCAACCGGGCGGCCTCGGGCGCGCCAGCCGGCACGCGGGTCGGCACGGTGATGGACAGCTTGCGCGAGCGCATCGCAAGCCGTTCGTTGATGCCGGGGGCGCGCGTGCCCTCGATCCGCGTGATGACGGAGACGCTCGGCGTGTCGAAGTCGACCGTGGTAGAAGCGTACGACCGGCTGGTCGCGGAAGGGGTGATCGTGGCGCGGCGTGGTTCCGGCTTTTTCGTGTCCGGCCATGCGCCCCCGCTTGCGCTCGCCGATCTCGGGCCGCGGCTGGATCGCGAGGTCGATCCGCTGTGGCTCACGCGGCAGTCGCTGGAGGCCGGTGCGAAGGTGTTCAAGCCGGGCTGCGGGTGGATGCCGCCTTCATGGCTGCCGGAAGACGGCGTGCGCCGCGCGTTGCGTGCCGTGGCGCGCGATCCGCAGTCGCCGCTCGCCGACTATGCGAGCCCGCTCGGTCTGCCCGCGCTCCGCCAGCAACTCGCCTGGCGGCTTGCACAGCACGGCGTGGACGCGCCGCCCGAGCAGATCGTGCTGACCGACGGCGGCACGCACGCGCTCGATCTCGTCTGCCGCTTTCTGCTCGAACCCGGCGACACGGTCCTGATCGACGATCCCTGCTACTTCAACTTCCAGGCGCTGCTGCGCGCGCATCGCGTCCGCATCGTCGGTGTGCCTTATACGCCGTCGGGTCCGGATCTGGCGGCATTCGAGCGGGCGCTGATCGAGCACCGCCCGCGGCTCTACGTGACCAATTCCGCGATCCACAATCCGACCGGCGCGACGCTTGCGCCGGCCATTGCGCATCGGCTGCTGAAACTGGCGGGTGAGCACAATCTGCTGATCATCGAAGACGATATCTTTGCTGACTTCGAAGACGAACCCGCGCCGCGCCTTGCGGCGTTCGACGGTCTCGCGCGGGTCGTCTCGATCGGCAGCTTTTCGAAGACCTTGTCCGCGGCCGTGCGCTGCGGCTACATCGCGGCGCGCAGCGAATGGATCGAACCGCTCGTCGACCTGAAGCTGGCCACCACGTTCGGCAACGGTCAGCTTGCGGCGAGCGTCGTGCATCGTTTGCTGGTGGATGGCACCTACCGGCGGCATCTGGAATCGATGCGCGCGAAGCTCGCGGACGCCATGGGGGAGACGATCAGACGGCTGGGCTATGCCGGCCTTGAAGTGTGGACGCGGCCACGCGGTGGGATATTCGTGTGGGCGCGCTTGCCCGATGCGCTCGACGCCGCCGATATCGCGCGTCACGCATTAGCCGAGAGTGTGGTGTTCGCGCCGGGCAATGTGTTCAGCGCGTCGCAATCGGCGGCCGGCTTTTTGCGCTTTAACGTGTCGCAATGCAACCGGCCGAAGGTGTACGAGGCGCTGCAACGGGCGATAGACGTGTCGGCTGCATCGAAGGCGCACGCCTGAACGCGCGCGCCTCGCCACGCAACGTTATTTACACAGCAAGAGCAGACGCTCCTGATCCGTGCAGGAAGAGCGTGGTTTCTGCGCGGCTTGCGCGGCCGCCGCGCTGATCCCCGCGCTCTTGTTCGCGAGACACGCGCGCAGATGTTTTTCTACCGGCCCGTAGTATTTCCATCCGCGCACGAGAGGTGGCAATTCGAGCTTCACCTGCTTCCACTTCGGATGCCCATGCTCCTGCAGATTGTCGAAGTTGGCGCACAGCGAGTCCGCAAAGTGATTCAGATTGCCGACGGTATCGCGCAGACCGTAATCGTAAGTGACGAGGAAGGCCTTGACCGTCAGCGTTGGGACATCTTCCTTCAGCCAGTTCGGATAACTGGTCGCGCGGAGTGTCGTGGGAAAATACGTCTGCTTTGCACGGGTGGTTTCGGGCGCGTTGGGATCAACCTTCAGCGGGCGGATCTGTTGCAGCAGCTCGGGATTCATGTCGTTGAACAGTTTCGCCGGCTGCCCGACCACGATGATCGCCACGTCCACCTTCTTGACGATCAATGCGGCCAGCGCATCTTCGTTGCTCAGGTGCTGGACGTTCTGCTCCGGAATCGCCTGTCCGAACATCAGGTGATAGAGCGTCGTGGCCGTTTGAGCAGTGCCGCTGCCGAGCAGGCCCACGCTGATGCTCTTGTCCTTGATGTCGGCGAAGGTTTTCATCGGCGAGTCCGCGCGCACCACGACGTTAATTTCCTCGTCGTAGAGCGGCATGATGAGCCGTAGCGGCCGGATTGCCGTACCCGCGTCGGCATTGCCCGCGTTGGCCATGTCGATGTAGGCCTGATACACGTCGGACTGCACTAGTGCGAGCTTGACGCCCGGCTCGAAGCGCATGCGCTGCACATTCTCAGCCGAACCTTTCGACGCCATCACTTCCAGGTCGATGCCGGCCGGCTGCGCCACCCACTTCGACAGATCCTGGCCGATCTGAATGTACGTGCCGCGTTCCGGGCCGGTGACGATCTTGTAGTGCGCGGCCTCGGCGCCTGCAAACGAAGACATGATCATCAGCAGCAGCCCTAGCCATCCCGTTAGAAGTCTCTTCAGCATGGTTTATCTACCTATCGGTCAGGGTTGAACTGCCTCTCGCGTCGGCGCGCGCGAAGCACCGGTGAGCCGGCTTGCCTTCTCATGTTCAATGGATGGCGCCCGCTATGTCCGTCTGTTGCCGCTCAGAGGGAAAGTGAAACGCCAGTGCAATCGGGCGTGCCACGATTCATGCGGTCAGTCAGACAAATCGAACGTGCGAACGGCCATGAAATTCGGTATCCAAACTTTTTCGCTCGCTGGAATGCCGGTCTACGCATGTGGCTTGAGCGGTGCCCAACCTGTCTCGTGAATCACGCGTGCAAGGATCGTTTTCGCGGTGTCGTTGCCGGTGTCGATCGCGAGCGCCTCATTGGCGTGCTGGCGCGCGCAACTCCACGACTGCTGCGAGGCGCACAGTTGTGCGGCCTGCAACGCGGCGTCGCGGCGCGCGGCGAGTGGCTTCAATTCGGTCAGCAGGCTTTGTGCGTCGGCGTTGCCGGGCTGCAGCGTTTGCGCCGTGCCAAGCGCCGCTTGTGCCGCGGAGAGGTCGTTGGCGCGGAACGCCAGACGCGCTGCCTGCAGCGCTTGTGCGGCATCGCGGAACTGCGGCGCTGCTGGTTTTACAGGCTCTGGGGGCAACGGCGGCGCGACGGGCGTGGTCAGGATTGTCGGTGCTGCCTTGGCGGGATTGGCGGCATTGCTGGGGATAGCGGGCTTAACCGCGGCGGCCTGATTCGTTGGCTGAGCCGGTGCGTACGGCGCAATCGTGCCGGTCGCCGTTCTGGCGTCCTGAGGATTGTCCGCCGTCTGCTCGGTATTGCCGTTCCGCGATTCGTGGTCGTCGCTGAATAGTGTAAAGGCGACATACGCTAGTCCGATTGCGCCAATCGCCACGATCGCGAGCAGCACCCGGCGTATCGGGAACGCGCTGCGGTCCGCAGAATACTTCAGATCGGTGAGCGGCGGAATCGGCTCGTCCTCAGGCACGAGTGCCGGCGCTTCTATCGGGGACTCTATAGGCGCGGCTTCGTCGGTGACCGCAGTCGGCACGGCGAGGTCGATTTCAGCCGGCTGTGTCGGATCGAAGCCGTTTTTCTGCGCTGTCTTGCTGACGGCACTGGCGCGGCTGCCGGGAATCACGACACGCTTGTGCGGCCCGGCGTCAAGCGGATGCACGGCGCCACAATACGGGCAATAGTCGACTTGCCGGTACAGCGCACCACCGCAGCGTTTGCAGGGCGTCGGGAAACTATGGCCGAGTATTGTCTGGGTGGACATACTGTGGACCCACCTGTGGAAAACAGTGCCGTTACGGCATGCTCCAGATCGTGTTGAGGCAGGAGTAATGTCCGCGGAAACCACGATCCACATGCGCTGGAGAACCTTCGGACGCAAGTCCTCGCTTGCGGTGCCGCTAAATGCAATATGTGGCGTTTCGATGAGAACGTCAATCGACGTTCTTACCTACTTTATGCGCGCCAGAGCGCATTTGTAGGTACGACGAAACAGTGCATATGTCGGCAGAACGAACAGACTGTCTGTTTTTTTCACACGGTTTGCGAAGTTGCTGTGAGCAGGCGTCGACAACGATGGCGCGTTGGCGGAATTGGCAGAACGAAATGGCGGCGATGAAAGCAAAACGAGGTCGAAGCGCGTAGCGTTCGACCTCGTCATCAAGCGCTTGCAGAAAACACCCACTGGAAACGGGAGATGCGAAATCAGTGCTTGCGCAGCGGATGATCCTTCAGAAGCCACGCGAGCGCAAAGGCCAGCACGACAACGCAGGCCGCTGAGAGATACACCGTGTGCAACGCGCCGGCAAACGCTTGCAGATAGTCGCTGCGCAACGCTTCGGGCAACTGGTGGATGGCCGCCGGTCCGAGCGCGTGCGGCAATTCGGTGTCCGCCGGAATCAGTTTTTCCAGTCGCGCGGCAAGGCCGTTCGAAAACACCGCGCCAAAAGCGGCCACGCCGATCGAGCCGCCGATTGAACGGAACAGCGTCGCGCCCGAAGTAGCGACACCCATGTGCTTGAACTCGACCGTATTTTGCACGGCGAGAATCAGCACCTGCATCACCATGCCGAGACCGAAGCCGAGAATGCCCATGTCGATATACATCACACGAATGGGCGTGTCGATCTGCAGGCGCGCGAGCAGCACCATCGCGACGGCCACGAGAAACGTGCCGGCGATCGGAAACATGCGGTACTTGCCGATCTTGCTGATTACGCGTCCGGTCACCATCGACATCACGAACAGGCCGCCCATCATCGGCAGCATTTGAATGCCGGCTTCCGTGGGCGTCGAGCCTTTGACCACTTGCAGATACAGCGGCAGGAACGTGACCGAGCCGAACAGCGACACGCCGATGATGAAGCCGATCAGACTGCTCAGCAAAAACGTGCGCTGTTTGAAGAGTTCGAGCGGCATGATCGGTTCGACGGCAGTGCGCTCCTCGTGGATGAAGCCCCAGATCGCCACCAGCCCCATCCCCAGCGTGAACCACAATTGCGGCGACGACCACGGCAGGATCGTGCCGCCCTGGCTCGTGAACAGGATGATGCAGGTGAGTGCGCCGGCGAGAAACGCGGCGCCCATGTAGTCGATGGTGTGCTTCACGTGCTGCACGTGCGGCTTGAAGACCGCACCGATCACAGCCAGCGAGATGAGGCCGAGCGGCAGGTTGATGTAGAAAATCCAGCGCCATGACAGATGCTCGACGAGAAAGCCGCCGAGCAGGGGCCCGACTACCGTCGCGAGACCGAATACGCCACCGAATACACCCTGGAAGCGGCCGCGCTCAGCCGGCGGAATTACGTCCGCGATGGCGGCCATCGTCACGACTAGCAGACCGCCGCCGCCGAGCCCTTGCAGCGCTCGCAGCACGATCAGCTGGGTCATGTTCTGGGCGACACCGCACAGCGCGGAGCCGACGAGGAACACGACGATCGCGGTTTGCAGCACGATCTTGCGGCCGAACAGATCGCCGAATTTGCCGTACAGCGGCACGACGATAGTCGAGCTGAGCAGGTAGGCGGTCACCACCCACGAGAGATTGTTGAGCCCGCCGAGTTCACCGACGATGGTCGGCAGTGCGGTCGAGACGATCGTCTGATCGAGCGCGGCGAGCAGCATGACCAGCAGGAGCGCCGGAAACAGCAGGCGGATCGGCGGGTGGTCATTTGCCTGCTGGCCGGACTGCACATCTGGCTGCGCATCCGCCAGCATTAGCCCGGCGGGTTGAGTCGTTGTCGTTTGGTCCATGGCGCCAAGGTGTTGAAATTAATTAATTCGGAGATTAATATATGCGACATTGTGTCTCTCGTCAAATTGAATGCAATGGCAAGGATTACGTCAGATGACCGCGAAGTGAAACGCCAACCGCGCACCACGACCGCCGTGAAGGCGCGAAAGCTTTCGAATCCGGCTTCAGCCGCGGCGGGCGATGCTGCGGACGCTTCAAATGCCGCATTGCCGTCCGCACCCGCACGGCGACCGGGCAGGCCTTCGGGTTCGGCGCGCGGTCCGGAGCAGCGCAGCCGCCTGCTGGACGCCGCGCTCGCCCTCTTCGCGCGGCAGGGCATCGTCGACACCACGCTCGGGGAGATTGCCCGCGAGGCGGGGTTCACGCCGGCGATGATGCATTACTACTTCAAGACGCGCGATCAACTGCTCGACGTGCTGATCGATGAGCGTTTCGCGCCGCTGCGCGCGGGGATCGGCGTGCCGTTTCAGGAAAATCCCGACGATCCGGTGGCGGCCATCACGCAGCTCGCGCAGCGTTTGGTGAAGACCGCGAGCGACAATCCGTGGTTTCCGTCGCTGTGGGTGCGCGAAGTGATCAGCGACGGCGGCTTGCTGCGTCAGCGCATGCATGAACGGTTTGGCGACGCGGCTCAGAAGGCGTCGCTGTTAGCCATCGCGCGCTGGCAAAAGGAAGGCCGACTGAATGCCGGACTGGAGCCCTCGCTGGTGTTCGTCACGCTACTGGGCATGACGATTCTGCCGCTGGCCACTTCGAAGCTGTGGCGTAACGATCCCGCGCGATGCAACATCGGTAGCGAGGAGATCGCCCGGCATGCGGTGGCCTTGCTGGTGCAGGGCGTCGGTCCGGGCAAAGCGGCCTGATACACCACCTGACTCATTCAGAACTGCGTTTCTGCCGCCACGCCTCATACGCAGCCCTGGTTTTTTCGTTCGGCGGATAAGTGCCGGGCAGAGCGGCGCCCTCACGAATACGTTCGGTGAGAAACACTTCGAGTTGTTCCTGCTCGACGGCGGCTTGCGCAACTTCGGCTGCCATTTTGAACGGGATGACCACCACGCCGTCCGCATCGCCCACGATCACGTCGCCGGGAAATACCGCGACACCGCCGCAGCCGATCGGCACATTGATATCCACCGCGTGATGCCGGATCAGATTCGGCGGCGCGCTTGCGCCCGCACAAAACACCGGCATGCCGAGCGCGGCGATCGTCGTGCTGTCGCGCACCGGACCGTCGGACACCATGCCCGCCACGCCGCGCACCTGCAAGCGCTGCGAGAGGATCGAACCGAACGAGGCGCTGCTGCGTTCACCGCGGCAATCCTGCACGAGCACGTGACCGGCCGGAATGGTCTCGACACATTTGCGTTGCGCGTACTCCGGATCCGCAAACAGTTCGAGTACGTCGATGTCCTCGCGCGAGGGAATATTGCGCAGCGTGAAGGCTGGCCCGACCAGATTTGCGCCACTGTGCGCGGCGAGCGGCGCGACGCCCTGCATGAACGTATTGCGCAAGCCGCGCTTGAACAACTGGGTGGTCAGCGTGGCAGTGCTGACATGACGGAGTGCTTCGAGCGTGGCGGAGTCGAGATCGGACATGGTGTCGGGCGGCCTCAGGTTTTAGGGGCGGGGAGATGGCGCTCATATGACGTGCTGCGTCGCAGCGGCGGAACGTACCGCAGCCGCTGCGATTTCGCGCACACGATCATAGCGCCGCTGTGGATCGTGCGGCAGGCGCGCGCAACCATGCTGCCGTAACGACGAATCTGATGAATCTGGCGAAGCCGGCGAGGCACGCTACGTGCTACCTGAGGAGTGGATCTGAGCGCCGCGCGGGAGAGATAACAGCGTCGGCGTTGCAATAGAACAGGAATGTCAGGGCAGATGCTGGGGCGGACAAGGCGATGGACGTGGGTTTGCGCCAGCCGCCACGGCGAATCGGGTGTCGGCATCGGTCAGCCAGGCAATGGAGCCGAGGGCCGGTTTTTCATTGGCGTGCAATTTTGGCGCGTTACTGTGCGCACGCGTTGCGCCGAGGCCATGTTTTACAATCGCGGGCCTGCATGCAACTCGACGCATGAAATCGAGTCGGAACCATGGACAGCAATACCGCAGCCGCGCAAATCGGCGGCAAACAGCAGGGCGATACGTTGGCCGAGTCTGATGGCCTAACCGGTTTTTTAGAGCAACAACAGAACATGAACGGAGCATTGAGGCTCGATCAGGCCACGATCGTGCTCGTCGAAGACGACCCGGATAGCCGGGAATCACTGACCTTGTTACTCGAGGCGGAAGGGGCGCATGTCGTCGCTGTGGCGGATGCGGAAGAGGGCGTCGAAGCGGCGCTGCGGCTGTTGCCTGACGCCGTGGTGTGCGACCTCGAATTGCCGGCCATGGATGGCTTTTATCTGATCCAGCGGCTGCGCGATCACGAGATTCGCGGTGACCATGCGCCTTCAGTGGCCGTGGCGCTCACAGGCCATACCGACGACGCTTACCGCTTACGCAGCATCGGCGAAGGCTTCCAGCATTTCATGACCAAGCCGGCATTGCCGGAAGACCTCGTGACACTGTTGCACGACGCGATCGACGCTCGCGCGGCAGGCTGAGGAGCGGCCTCGCAGCCGGAGGGCGGTTTCTAGCCGCCGGATCTTCGGCCGCAAGCTTTCGTCTGGCGAAACGATCTGCAATCAGATTGCAAACCTGATTGCAGGCGCCGCTGTTATTTGGCGGCGGCGACCGGTGCAGCCGCGCTGGCCCTGGCCGCTTCCGCTGCCTGACAGGCGGAACACAACCCCTTCAATTCGATTTCATCGCTCGCAAGGCGGTAACCCGCGTCTTCGATTTGCGCGACGAGGGCCTGGCGCAGCTTCGGCTGATGCAACTCGGTGACGTTGCCGCATTGCTGGCAAACCACCAGAATGCCGTGCTGGCATTGGGTCAGGTCGTGGCAGACGGTGAACGCATTGATCGATTCGATCCGGTGCACGAGTCCTGCCGAGAGCAGAAAGTCCAGCGCCCGGTAAACCGTAGGCGGCGCCGAGCCCGGATGGATCTGGCGCATGTCGTCTAGCAGCGAATAAGCTTTGGTGGCGCGCCCGGAATTCAACAGCAATTCGAGCACTTTGCGGCGGATCGGCGTGAGTTTTTCGCCGCGTTCGCGGCAATATTCTTCCGCGAGAGTCAGTGCGGCTTCCTGCGATTCCCCGTGCCCACTGTGCATGTGCCCCGGCTCATGATGATGAGCGGAGGCGGCAGGCGTGGTTTTGTCGGCGTTCGCGGCGGGCTTGGCGGTCTTCATGCGTGGATTATAAAGGCCATCGCGCCTGGCTGTGCCGGTGTGCGGCGTACCTGCCGATCGCGGCTGGACGCCTCGGTGGGACATGAGGCAGTCCGATAGCGGCCGGATTGTTCAAGTCAGCGGGAAATCGATGTATTTCTTGAATCCCGGGCGAGTCGCAAGCCGCGAATACCACCGCTCCAGATTCGGCAACGGCGGGCGTTCGACGCCGTCCAGTCCGAACCAGCGTTTCGCGTACGCGCCGATCACGATATCCGCAAGCGTGAACTTTTCGCCTTCGAGGAAGAAGCGGCCTTGCAGATGGTTATCCAGCAGGCGCCACAGCAACGTGACCGCGCTGAAGTCGGTAGCGAGCTTGCTGGCGTCGCGCTCGGCGGCGGGTGTGCGCACGAGGGCCCAGAACACCGGCCTTTCCGCGGGTTGCAGCGTGGTGAGCGACCAGTCGAGCCAGCGGTCGATGCTGGAGCGCAGTTTCGGTTCCGACGGATAGAGGAGGCTCGATTCGCCGTATTGCAGCACCAGATAGCGCAGGATCGAGTTCGATTCCCACAGCACGAAGCCGTCGTCGACCAGCGTCGGAATTTTGCCGGTCGGGTTCATCGCCAGGTAGTCGGGCTCGTTGTTGCGGCCGAATTGCAGTCCCGCGTCGATGCGTTCGTACGGCAGCACCAGTTCGTCGCAACACCACAAGACTTTCTGTACGTTGACCGAGTTGGCGCGTCCCCAGATCGTGATCATCCGGTAAATCCTTTCTTTATATTGACAGGTGGCAAGCCGCGCGCGGCGCACGGCGTTCAGCCAGTAACGATACACGATGCGCATGGGTTTGCGCGCCGCCAGCCTGCAATCTGCTGTGTGAAATATTGCCCGGAGCCTAGTCGGAAGCACCTTGCCCATGGAGGTCCGTGTATTGCCCGATATGCCATGCCGGCAACGCGTGAGCGTTGCGTACAATGAGCGCACCCGAATACGACGAGGCACCGCATGGCCCGCATTGTCCCCGACGACTGGAAGAGCCTCGCCGCCACCGGCGCGGCCGCACGCGAACGCGAAACCCTCGCGTTGCTGGAAGAAGCGCTGCCCGATGGCTACACCGTCTATCACGGCGTGCACTGGACCCGTCTGAACCAGAACTTTTCGGTGTTCGGCGAGGCCGACTTCGTGATCGTCAGCCCGGCCGGGCGCGTGATGATCGTCGAACAGAAAACCGGCTTCCTGCGCGAAACGCCCAAGGGGCTCGTCAAGGTCTACCTTCAGACGGAGCGCAATGTGGCGATCGCGCTCGCACATACCGTCGAAACGCTGCACCGGCGCTTCACCGCGGCGTTCGGCGCAGGTACGTATTTCATCGAAGAACTGCTGTATTGCCCGGACCACATCGTCAAGGACGCGGCGATTGCCGGCGTGAATCCCGCGCGGATCGTCGACGCGACGCGCAAGGACCGGCTTGCCGCGATCATTCGCGAAGCCTTGCCGGCCGACGAAGCGCGCCTCGCCTGCGCACCGAAAATCCATCACTTTCTCGCTGACGAACTTTCGCTGACGCCCGACGCCAGCGCACTGGTCGGCCAGGCCGGCACGCTCGTCACGCGTCTGGCCGGCGGCCTCGCGACCTGGGCGCGACGACTCGAGTTTTCGCCGTTCCGGCTGCGCGTGATCGGCACGGCCGGTTCAGGCAAGACGCAACTGGCGGTGCAGGTGATGAAGGACGCGGCGGCGCGTGGCCAGCGGCCTTTGTATGTGTGTTTCAACCGCCCGCTCGCGGATCACATTGCGCGGGTCGCGCCGCCTGAGGCGAAGGTGGCGAACTATCACCAGCTATGCGACTGGATCGCGCGCGATGCGGGCCGCGAGCCGGATTTCCAGTCCGGCGACGTCTTCAAACAGCTTGAATCGACTTTCGCCGAAACGCCGATCGACGCGCGCTGGCAATTCGACGTGCTGATCGTCGACGAAGGACAGGATTTCCAGCAGCCGTGGGTGGCCGCACTCGAGCGTCTGTTGCGGCCGGGCGCTGCGTGGTGGTGGCTCGAAGATCCGCTGCAGAATCTGTATATGCGCGAGCCGGTCGAGCTGCACGGCTGGACCACGCTGAAAGAGACCACCAATTACCGCAGTCCGCGTGACATTCTCGATTATGTGCGGGACGTGGTTGGCGCTTCGGTGCCGGTCGCGGCGGCCCTGGCCTCGGGCAGTCCGTTCGACGGCTCCGATATTTCGCTCTCCGTCTACGACGAAACGAACGCCGCCGAAGGCAGCATCGAGGCAACCAAGCGGGCGATCACGCAGGCCTTGTCGCTCGGCTTTCGTAAACAGGATATTGCCGTGCTGTCGTTTCGCGGCCGCGAAGGCTCGGCGATGACCGCGCAGGATCATCTCGGACCGCATCGGTTGCGCAGTTTCACCGGTAAGTACGATCTGTTCGGCAACCCGGAGTATCGCGAAGGGGATGTGCTGTTCGAGTCGATCTACCGCTTCAAGGGACAGGCGGCGCCGTGCGTCATTCTCACGGAAGTCGACTTCGAACTATTCGACGAGCGGATTGCACGCAAGCTGTTCGTCGGCGCCACGCGTGCGACGATGAAGCTGATCATCGTCGCCTCGCAGAGGGCCGCGCGGCATCTGCATTTGCGTGATGGTAAAGAGCTCAGAGAGACGAAAGAAGCCTAGCCGCCGCTCACGTCCACGCGCGCGCACCCACCAGCATCCCGGTTTGCGTAAATGCATCCCACCAGATCACGCGCAGTAACGGCGCTTGCTGCGCGATCAGCAGCGCCTGCACCGGATCGCTCTCCACAAAGTGCGTGACACCGCCGCGCAACGCCGCCGCGGCCTTGTGAGCAGCTGCGCCGGCGGCACTTTCGTCGTGCGTGCCGGGCGTGCGCATCACCAGTTGCATATGACCGAAGCCGTGCCGCGTGAGCCATGCTTCGGTGCGCGCGCGATCCAGTTCCGGGCGCCCGGTGATGATCGTGCGCACGCGTTGCAGATCGATGCCCGGCAGCACCTCGAACGGCAGCAGCGCGTCGCGTTCGGCGAGCGCCGCGGCCAGATCCTCGTCGTAGCGGGCGAGCGGCACGTCGGGCAGCAGAATGCCGTCGAGGTCGATCGCGTAGGTGGCGTATTCGTGATCCTCGGCCATGGCGGGCGCGGTGCCCGCTTCGACGCGCTCCCAGTCCTCGCGATAACGCTCGGTGTAGGCCTGGCGCTCCCACGGAAACAGCGCGAAGTAGCCGCGAGCGTCGATTGCGTAGTCGGGTTGTGTGCGGCTCAGGTCGTCGACCGCGGCGGTCAACGTTTTGACGTCGAGACCATGCTGCTGCAGGAATGCGATGCAATCGGTCAGCGTAAAGCCCCGCCCCGCGATGTCTTCGCACAGCAGCACTTTCGAGCCGGCGGGCGGAATCGGCAGCGTCGAATCCCAGGCGACCGTGCGTGACTGCCGGTCGTATCGAAGGAAAGCGACGGGCGTGCCGGCCGCATGCGAAACCATCAGCGCGAGCGGTGCGCCGCCGCGCAGAATGCCGATCGCCATGGTGAAGCGCTCCGCCAGCAACGCGGGTTGCAGCGACTCGATCCAGTGATCGAGTTGTTCGTACGTCAGGGGCAAAACCGGCTTGTTCATGACTCTCAGGGCGTCGCGATGCGCGCGTAGGGCAGGTGTCCTGTAGACGGAGAGCGGCGTGCGGCGCGGTGCTGCGGCAGGTCCCCGTTTTTGAGACGAAGAATTTTGGCGATATTATGCATGCGGTTCAAAGATCGCGCGTCGGGGTGACGCGCGTCGCCGGATGGGGCGTGTCGCAAAGACGACCGCCGCCGCGGGAAAAGGACAACGGCGGGGTGCTGCAGGTTCGCTGGCCGGTTAAGCCGGCGCAGCGCAGCCGCCCGCAAAATAACAAACGATGGAATGACCAAACAGATGAAGATGACCAAGGCGGGCATAGCGGTGGATGGCAGGAAAGGCGTGGTCAGGGGCGCATGGTGGGGGCTGGGTCTGCTCCTCGCTTTCGCCGCGTGGAGCATGCAGGCACAGGCGCAGGCGCAGGCGGAGTCGTTGCCGTTATCGCTAGACGTGAAGGGCAAGATCAGCAAGACCAACGATGCGGCGCACCAGCTGTATCACTTCACCGAGGCCCAACTGCTCGCGCTGCCGGCTCATTCGATTACGACCGCTACCACCTGGACGCCACGTTCCACCTTCACAGGACCGCTGCTCGCGGATATCCTGAAGACAGTCGGCGCATCCGGCAGCGCAGTCGAGATCCATACGCTCGACGACTATACCTACACCATTCCGGTGTCGGACTGCGATCGCTACGGCGTGGTCGTTGCGTACAGCATGAACGGCCAGCGCCTGAAGATCAGCGACTTCGGGCCGCTGTTTCTTATCTATCCGCGCGACGCGTTTCCCGATGAACTCATGGGCGCGGCGGGCGATTCTAAATTCGTATGGCAGATCAAGGCACTCATCGTCAAATAACACGCCGCCCCTGGCGCCGTGTCCTCTATGTGTTGATCTGGCTGACCGCGCTTGCGGCGCCGGCCGGCGCGATCGGCTATCTGTTGTACGCGAACCTGCTCAATCCGCGCGCCACCGAACAGCTGACCGGTCAGTACGATGGTTTCTATTGGGACGCCGCGCAGCTGCAAATCGCCTACGCGCGATTCGAGAACCAGTTGCTGCTGTATCAATCCGGCGTCGACGACGACTATCAGCGGCTCATGCTGCGCTACCAGTTGCTGCAATCGAAGCTGCACGTGATGGCTGGTTCGACCCGCAGACTGACTACGCAGCTTGCGCTGCTGCAACGGCAACAGGAGGAAATCCAGTCGCTCGATCATTTGCTGGACGGGATTCAGCCTGAGGTGGATGCGTTGCCTAAGGACCGCAGTCGCGCCGATAAGATCGTCGTGGAGTTGCGTCAGCATTGGAACGAGGTCAACGACCTCGCGTTGAGCCGCCGGTTCGCCGACGTGGCCGACCGTGAGGCGATGAACCGCGATTTCATCGACAAGCGCCGCATGCTGTTCGCGGGCGGCCTGTTGCTGCTGCTGTTGTCTGCGGCCGCGACCACGCTGCTGGTGCTCAACGGCCGGCGCCGCACGCGTCTGATGCATCAGCAGCACGCGGCGCTCGACGCAGAGCATCAGGCGAGCCGCGCGGCGCGCGAGGCGAGTCTCGCGAAGGACGCGTTTCTCGGCATGATCAGCCACGAACTGCGCACGCCCTTGCATGCGATCGTGTCGTCGATCGAATTGCTGGGCTTCAACTATCACTCTGAGGCCGACCGCAAGGTCATTCAGCGGCTCGAAACCGCAGGGCGGCATCTCGAAGCACAGATGAAAGACCTGACCGACTACGCGCGCCTTGGCGCCGGCAAGCTCGAGTTGCGTCACGAGCACTTCGAGCCGCGCGAGCTGCTGGCGTCGATCGTCGACGAACACGCGATGTCGGCCGCCGCGCGCGGCCTCAAACTGGAAAGCGAGGCGAGCGGCATGAGCGGTCTCGTCGATTCCGATCCGCACCGCATCCGCCAGATCGTCAACAACCTGGTCACCAACGCGATCCGTTACACCGAAACCGGCACGGTGCGCGTGCAACTGAGGCAGCGGCCGGCGGTGCTGATTTTCGTCGTCAGCGATACGGGGCCGGGCGTGCCGCAAGCGCAGATTCCGCTGATCTTCCAGGAGTTCACGCAACTGGACGCGTCGCGCGCGCGCCGCTTCGAGGGTGCGGGGATGGGACTCGCGATCGTGCAGGGGCTGGTCAGGCTGTTCGGCGGCACCGTCGAGGTGGCGAGCACGGTGGGCGAGGGCACGACCTTTACGGTGACGATTCCGGTCAGACCGGTCGCGGCAACCGCGCCTCCTGGCGTGGCGGCGCAGGCCGAACCAGGCGGCGCGCGCCCCTGCGTGTTGATCGTCGACGATAACCGGCTGATTCGCGAGTCGCTCAGCGAAATGATCGCGCACATGGATTTCGACGCGCACGCCGTCTCCAATGCCGACGATGCACTCGCGTGGCTCGACGCGCGACGCTGTGACGTGGTGTTGCTCGATCTGCATATGCCGGATCGCGACGGGTATACGTTCCTTGCGGACTTCGCGGCACGCAGAGGGCCGTCGTCGGGTGTTCCGGTGATCGTGGTGAGCGCGTATGCGCCGGAGGCGGATAGCGTAGCTAGTGCGGGTGGGGCGAGTGGTGCGGCAGGGGAAGCGGGAGAGGCCGGCTTGCAGCCGTTCTTTGAAGCGTTATTAAAGCCAGTACATTACGAGGAACTGCGCAGTGCGTTGCAGCGAGCTTTGGCTTCGCGGCATACGGAGTGACGTGACGCCTTGAGGAAACGCAGTTGGAGGAGGGCTCAACCTGAGCACACACCTTCAGCCGCTTGCCGGCATATGCGTCGTTATGGCCGGTTGAGGCGTTTGGACAGATCGGCGACCAGGATCGCCATACGCGCGGGCTTTTCATAGCACGCGACGTCGTAATTGCGGATGACCTGGCTGATTTCCGATTCGCTGGCCTTGCCGGTCAGCAGTTCGCCGGTCAGCACGAAAATTGGCGCGTCCGGATTCTCCGACGCCCGCACCGCGCGGATCGCCGCCGCGGAGGTCTGCGAGCCGAACAGCCAATCGATCACAACGCCGTCGAAGACCTGCGTTTGCAGCTGTTCGGTGAACGCCGCGAGGCCGTAGATCGCCACCGCCGCGAAACCGCTGCGTTCGAGATAGTCGCGCAGGTTGTCGGCGGAGGCCTGATCGTCGTCCACCACGGCGATGGTCGGCTTGTCGGTTTCGGCGCGGCGCGGATAGATCTCGATCTTGTGGACTTCGTACGCGCTTTGGTAGAGCGTGCCGTCGTGGCGCGCCACGCGCCATTGGCCGAGCTTCGAGTACGCGACGAATTCAGGGCGGCTGCCCGGTTCGAGCGCGGCGCCGACCCATGCGGTGCAGGCCAGCTCGATCGCGCCGACGCAGAACAGCGCCTCCTGGGCGATGGCGCCGACCATGCCCGGATCGAGCGACTGTGCGCCGAATAGCTGGGCGGCAGGTTCGCCGAACACCTCGGCGACCTTCTTGATCTGCGAGAGGGTCCACGGGCTATTGCCGCGCAGCTTGCGGTGTCCCTGCGAAAAACTCAGATCGAGGATGCGGCATAGCTCAGTGGTCTGCTGGCGTTTGCCGATTCCATGCCGGCTCATCAACTCGCGCACGCGCTCGGCGACGGCAATGGAGTCAGGTGAGTTTGTTTCGTTGGTCATACTGCGTGAGGATCTGCCTTCTTGAAGGGTGGCTGGGGGCATGCGATACGGCACGCGCAGCGTGGCCATGCACATTGGATGCGCATCGACGCGGCAACGCGGGGGACAGCAAATGTACCGTAAAAAGTCTTACGGCCTGTGTTTTGGGATGACTGCCGCCAAACCTGTCGGTACGAGGTGCGCACAGACGAATTCGGCGATCTGTTTATGCCTTTGGCATCAAATGTATTTTACCGATTAAATCGGTAGGAATCTGTAAGTAATTCCGATTGGATTGTTACTCACCCGCTGTCACGCCGGCGGCATGGTGTCGAGCTTGGCCGCCGAGTTTTTCAGGCCTTTGAAAATCCGCTCGGCGACCTTGCCCGGAAAGCGCTCGGGCAATTCGGCCGAGACCCGCGCGATGACCTCCGGCGTCTGTTCGATCAGCCGCTGGATCAACGGTTCGGCGTTCGCGCCGTATGAGCATCTCAGCGCCATGGTGTTGAAGTGGCGCCGCTGCACGTCGCGGAAGGCGTCGTGTTTGCTGCGCGACCACATCCCCATGGCGAGCCTGGCCTTGAACCATGACCACTGGTTCGGGCCGTTGCCTTCCACCGGCCAGATCGACATCACGTCGTAAAGCGGCGTGAGACGGTACTGGCCGCCCGCCAGCAGGCGAATGCTGAAGTTCTTGGCGTGGCCGTCAGGCGCCGCCAGCATCCAGAACAGGATCTGGCTTGCCAGCAGCGTTTCGATGTCCTGTTGCGCCGACACCGATTGCTGGAGAATCCGCGCGAGGTCCAGCATGCCCGGACCGCCTTCGTTTTCGTACTTGCGATGCGACGGCACGCCATACACCTGGCAGAAGTCCTCCTGCGGCAGGCGCAGCAGCCATTGCCCGCTCGAATGCAGTTGCCGGTCGAAGCGTTCGACGCTCAGCACCCGCTGCTTGCCGAACGTCATGATCTCGGTGTTGGCCACGGGCAGGCCATAGGCGCGCAGAATCCGCAGACACAGCCATTCGTTTTCGACCGAGGTGCTGAGGTCGGCGAGCTTGTTGCCGACCAGCCCGAGCGGCAGCTTGAAAATGTGCGTGGTGGGCGTGGCGCCATGCGGGCGCTGCCACTTGCCGTCGTGCCACAGCAGGGCGGTTTTCTCCTGTGCGCCGGCGAGCGAGATGCGGAAATCGTCCGTTTCGTCGGCCGCGCCGAGGGCGGGGGTGCTGACGGTGCGTGCCAGCATGGTCTCGATCTCGCTGTCGGAGAGCGGCGTGCCGTCGATGCGTTCGACGCCGGCCGGCGCGTCGTCTTCGGCCAGCAACTGGACGGCGCCCACGCAATCGCGGCCGATGGCTTGTAGCAGATCGAAGGGATCGAGCGTATCGGTCTGGTAGCGCTGGGCGATGCGTTTTCTGATCGCCTCGCTGTCGGGGAGCAGATTGTCGAAATAGTTGAGCACCCGGTGGCCTTTGTTCGCCACGTTGCTCGGCGCGAACGGCAGCGAGAGCGAAAGCGGCCGGCCAGCGGGTGAGGCGACCCATGCGGGGTCGTAAGCGAACTCCATGGGGCCGCGGGTGGGCAGGCGCCAGACGCCGACGCGCTCACCGTTGGCCCACACCGAAAGCGCCCGCGAATGCGTTTGGCGACCCATGCTTACCACTCGACCAAAGGCGCGGGTTCAGGCACCGGCTGGTTCTTGTCGCGCACCTGTAATTGCAGGCCGTAGGCACCGCATAGCGCCAGCAATTGTGCGAGGGTGAGGGCGGTGGCGTCGGTTTCCAGCGCCGAGATGCGGCTCTGGCTGACGCCGATGCGCGCAGCGGCATCGGCCTGGGTGAGGCCGGCCTGGCGCCGGCCGGCAGCGAGCAGCTGGGCCATCTGGTCCGGCGTGGCGACGAGGTGGATCATGGCAAATTATCCGTGAGACGAATAAATGCACTTTATGCGTCACGCAGATATTTGTCAAATATTCGTGTGGCGCATATTCGACAAATATCTGTCTGGCGAATAAATGGCAAATATCTGCGTGACGCATAAATTCCGTCTGTGTCCGCCCCTGCTGGGCTGGCCGTGTAGCATGCTGTGAAAATATTTTCTGCCGACTCCGCGCGACTCATGAACCAACCGACACTACGCCACACCGACGTGCCGTACCACACGCAATGGGGCAGCCCCGAATGGGTGCGCCACATCGTCGAACAGGAGGGCGACCCATGCGACGATCCACACTGGCAGCGCAGTGGTTTTGCCGACCCGGAGCGTTACCGTTTCTGGGCGAAACGCCTGTGCGGTCTGACCTGCCTCGAATCCGCGCTCGACTACTGGCGCATCGAACACGCGCCGCGCGCCGCCTTGCTGGATGAAGCCTTGCGCCACGGCGTGTACCGGCTGCGCGACGATGGCGGCGTCGACGGTTTGATCTACCGGCCGTTCGCCGACTGGCTGGGCGACGCATTCGGTATTCAGGTCGAGGTGCTGCCGCAGGCGCCGCTCGAAGAGATCGCCGTGCGCATCGACGGCGACACGCTGGCGATCGTTTCCGTGAGCCCCGAGATCCGTTATCCGGAGCGGCCGAATCAGCGTCAGGGCGGGCATCTGATCCTGCTGCACGGGCGCGATCGCGGTGGCGTATGGTTTCATAATCCGTCGGGCATCGCGCCTCATCAGGCGGATGTCTATCTGCCGTTCGCAACGATGGCGCGCTTCTACGCAGGGCGCGGCATGACGCTCACCCGCAGCGCGCGCTAGATACGGCAACAGGCGAGACGCACGGCGAACGCGATGATCGGGCCCGTTTTCTGCTGAAGAGCTTCAACCGACTTTTGCGATACCGGAGCCCGCCATGAAGCGAACCTATGCCGTGCTTGCCGCCAGCCTCGTCGCGCTCGGCGCCGTCACCGCAGTGCATGCAGCTTCCCAGGACGACCAGTCCAAGGCCTGCCGCGGCGACGCGATGCATTTCTGCGCCGCCGACATTCCGAACAAGGAAAAAATCACCGCCTGCATGAAGCAGCACCTCGACGAACTTAGTCCGCCGTGCCGCGCGATGTTCAAGGGCGGCAAGAAAGATGACGCTAAAGCCAACGCTGCTTCGCAGTGACCGTAGCGGCGGCGCGCCGCTGCTTGTCAGCGAATCACGCTAATTCCTGCGCCGCAGTTGCAATTGCAGTTGCGTGCCCGCGATCCCCCGATCCGGCCCCGCGGCGCGCCGGGCGTCGTAGAATCGCTTGTTCCCGATTCCCGGAGTAGCCGCGTGCCTGACCAGCCACACCCGCAGTCACGCCCGCCACGTTTTCGTCTACCGCGCCGTGCCCGCACGCCCTGGCAGGCGCCGCGCGCCCGCACGCTCTTTACACGCCCCGCAGCCTCGCCGCAGCGCGTGCTGCTGCAGCGTATCTATCTCGTGCTCGGCCTGTGCGTGCTCGCTTTCGCCGTGCTCTATCTCGACCGCGACGGTCTGCGTGACGCCAACCGCAAGGTACTCGGCATCGTCGACCTGATGTACTTCACGATGGTCACCGTCGCCACCGTCGGTTATGGCGACATCGTGCCGGTCACCGCCCGCGCGCGGCTCATCGACGCCTTCTTCATCGTGCCGATCCGTATCGTCATCTGGTTCGTGTTTCTGGGCACTGCCTATCAGTTCGTCATTCAACGCGTCATTGAGGAATTCCGCATGAAACGCCTGCAAAAACAACTGCGCGATCACGTCGTGGTGTGCGGCTACGGCTTGAGCGGTTCGGTCGCGGTGCGCGAGCTGCTGGAAAGCGGTTTCGCCGCGGAGTCGATCGTCGTCATCGATTCGCAGCAGGACGCGCTCGAAGCGGCCACGGCGCTGGGCGTGGCGGGCCTGCTCGGCGATCCCTCGCGTGAGGATCTGTTGCAGCAGGCGCAGGTGCGCATCGCCAAAGCGGTGATCATTGCCGTCAGCGACGACGCCGTCGCGATCCTGCTCACACTGACCGTGCGCAGCGTCGCGCCGGATACGAAAATCGTCGTGCGGATTCAGGAGCAAACTTACCAGCGTCAGTTGCGCCAGGCCGGCGCGGACGTGATCGTTTCGTCGACCAAGATCGGTGGCCTGTTGCTCGCTGACGCGGTGGACAGCAACTACATCGTGCCGTTCGTCAACGATCTGCTGTCGGCGCGCGGCCGTGCCAATCTGATCGAGCGTCCGGCGACGGCGCAGGAAGTCGGCCGCTGGAGCAATGCATTGCCGGGCGCAGTGGTGGTCGGCCTGGTTCGCGCGGGGCGCATGCTGTCGTTTTACGACGACGAGCCGTGCCCGATCGAAGCAGATGACCTGCTCATGGTGATCCAGTCGTCGCGTCCGCCACGAGCAGACTCGTCGCGCTAGCCGACACAGCAACGCGCACGACCGGGTGCGCTGAATCGAATGCATCAACTCGCCTGAACAGGAAAAGCCCGCTTATGACCCGCCCGACTACGCAGATTTTCGACGCCGCCGCCACCGCGCGGCTGATCCCCTATGCACCGCTCGTCGACGCATTGAGGCGTGCGAGCATCGACTACGCGCAGCAGCGCATTGCGAGTCCCGAGCGGCTCGTCGTACCGCTCAACGAGGGCGGCATCATGCTATCGATGCCGGCCACCGCGCCCGATCTCGCGATCCACAAGCTGGTCAACGTGTGCGCGAGCAATCGGACGCGCGGCATCCCGACGATCCACGGCCAGGTGATGGCCTTCGACGCCGATACCGGCGAGACGCTCTTCATCCTCGACGGCCCGACGGTGACCGGGCGTCGCACGGCGGCGATGTCGATGCTCGGCGTACACACTTTCGCGTCCGCAACGCCGCGCGAATTCCTGCTGATCGGCACCGGCACGCAGGCGGTGAATCATCTGGAAGCGATCGGCGAACTGTTTCCCGACGCCCGCGTGTGGGTGAAGGGCAGTTCGCCCGCGCGTGCCGAGGCGTTTTGCGCCGCACATGCTGCGCAGGGTGCGCAGGGTGGCAGCGCGCGCGAACTGCAACCGCTAGCCGACCCCAACGCAACCATTCCCGATTCGATCGACGTGGTGATCGCGCTGACCACCAGCAAGCAGGCCGTCTACGACGAAGCCGGCCGCGCGGACCGGTTCGTGATCGGCGTCGGTGCGTTCACGCCGGAGATGGTCGAGATCGGCGCGCACACGATCGCAGGCAGCGCGCTGTTCGTCGACGACGAAGCCGGCGCGCGGCATGAAGCCGGCGATTTCATCCAGGCCGGTGTCGATTGGGCGCGGGTCGGCGGAATTGCCGCCGTGGTGGACAACACTGCTTTGTTGCCGTCGAAACAACCGATTGTTTTTAAAAGTGTCGGTTGCGCGGCGTGGGATCTGGCGGCCTGCCGCGTGGCGCGCGAAGCCTTGTCGGGCGGCTGATCGCGGACAGTTCGCCGCACCCGGCGCGTTGCGGCTCGGCGCTCCGGGTTGGCATCTTGCGCCAACCTGCGGCACATGTTGCCGTGCAAACAATCTCAAAACGTTGCACCATAGGCGTTTGCCAGAAAGAAGCGCCGGTCCGCCGGCGTTTTTTTGCCCTTTGTCTGTTGACTTGACGCCTACCACGACGCTGCGACCGCGCTATGACGACCCAACACGCTTCTGCCACTCCCAACCTGCCGCTCGACATGATCATCTTCGGCGGCACCGGCGACCTGTCGTTCCGCAAGCTGCTGCCCGCGCTCTACATGGCGCATCTGCACTGCAATCTGCCGCCGGATACCCGCATTCTCACGATCGGCCGCAAGCCGTGGTCGCGTGAGGAGTACATCAGCGAATTCATGGAAACGAAGGCGAAGCCCTTCATCGAAAAGAAGGCGTTCGATGCCGCCGCCTGGGACAAATTCATGGCGCTGTTCGAGTACGTGCGCATGGACGTCGATTCGGTCGAGGACTACCAGCGTCTGAAGGAAGTGTCGCGCGAAGGTGTGCGGCGCGTGTTCTATCTTGCGACCTCGCCGGATCTGTTCACGAATATTTGCGAAAACCTTTCGGCAGCGGGATTGGTCGACGAGAATTCGCGGGTCGTGCTCGAGAAACCGCTGGGCCACGATCTGGCGTCCGCGCAGGAGATCAACACGGCGGTCGGCAAGCATTTCAGCGAAGCGCAGATCTACCGGATCGACCACTACCTCGGCAAGGAAACCGTGCAGAACCTGATGGTGCTGCGCTTCGGCAATCCGATTTTCGGCCCGCTGTGGCAGGCGCCGTATATCAAGAGCGTGCAGATCACGGTGGCGGAAACGGTCGGTGTAGGCAGCCGCGCGGGCTTCTACGACAAAACCGGCGCGCTGCGCGACATGGTGCAGAACCACTTGCTGCAATTGCTGTGCATCGTTGCGATGGAGCCGCCGGTGTCGCTCGATCCGGATGCGGTGCGCGATGAAAAGCTCAAGGTGCTGCGCTCGTTGCGCCCCATGACGCCCGAGGACATCGCGCGCGATACGGTGCGCGGCCAGTACACCGCGGGCGCCGTGGACGGCGAGGCCGTGAAGGGTTATCAGGAAGAAGACAACGTGCCGGCCGGCAGCCGCGCCGAGACTTTCGTCGCGTTGCGCGCGCATATCAACAACTGGCGCTGGGCCCATGTGCCGTTTTTCCTGCGCACCGGCAAGCGGATGCAGAAGAAGGTGTCGGAGATCGTCATCGAGTTCTCCGAGTTGCCTTTCTCGATCATTCCGAACGGCAATAGCGGGCGCAACTATGGCAACCGGCTCGTGATCCAGTTGCAGCCCGAAGAGTCGATCCAGTTGCAGGTGCTTGCGAAAGAACCGGGCAGCGGCATGCATATGCTGCCGGTGAATCTGAACCTGGACTTGCAGCAGGCTTTCACCGAGCGTCGCGCGGAAGCGTACGAGCGTTTGTTGATCGACGTGATTCGCGGACGTCTCACGCACTTCATGCGGCGCGACGAACTCGAAGCTGCATGGGCGTGGGCCGAGCCGATTCTGGAAGGCTGGGCCAAGTCGGGCGACAAGCCGCGAGGTTATACGGCTGGCACGTTTGGACCAGCTGCGTCGACGGCGCTGATGGCGCGTGAAAACGCCGTGTGGGCGGAAGAGTCGCAGTAAGCGGGTTGCGCGGCTTGACGTAGGGCGGCGATCTTCAATACCGCGTGCTCGCCTTGGCGGCGATCGCCGCCGCCGCCGCGCGAGTCTCCACATGCAACTTGCCGAACACATGTTCGAGGTGCTTGTTGACCGTGCGCGGCGCCATGCCGAGGATGTCTCCGATATCGCGATTGGTCTTGCCGCGCGAAACCCATAGCAGGACTTCCGCTTCGCGGGCCGTCAGGTTGAATTGCGCGCCGAGCGCGCTGGTGTGGGCGGCGTCGTTGAATTCTTCGAGCAGGATCACCCAGTCGCCACGCGTCGCGCGGCCGAGTACCCGCGCGACGCGGCGCGCGCCGTCTGCAGCCGTCTCGAAGGCGGCTTGCAGGTCGCAGCCCGTTTCGATCCAGCGCGCCAGCCATTGACTCAGCACCGGCGGCAGACGCGGGCCGGCTTCGGCAAGAGGGGCCGGTAGCCGCGTGCCGTCGTCCACCAGATTGTCCTTCACGTTGCTCTCCGCGCTTCCATTTCTCTCCTCAGTTTGCGCGTCGCCCGATCCGTAACGCGCGAGCCGCTGCCGCGCGAGGTCGCTCTGCCATCTGATTTCTCCGCTCGCGGCGGCAATCAGCGCCGCGCGCATGCCGATTTCGAGCACCATGTCCGCCTGACGCTGCTGGCGCGAGCGCTGCACATGCGCGGCAATGCGCGCGCTGACCTCGCTCGGCTTCACGGGCTTGGTCACGTAATCGATTCCTCCGACCCGAAAGCCTTGCACGACATGTTCGCTGTCGGTCAGCGCGGTCATGAAGATCACCGGCAGATGCCGGTTGCGGGGATCGGCCTTGATCTGCCGGCAGGTTTCGAAGCCATCCATGCCGGGCATCAGCGCGTCGAGCAGCACGGCATCCGGCGTGATGCGCGCGAGGCGTTGCAAGGCGGATTGTCCGTCGAGCGCAACCAGCACCGCGTAGCCGGACGCCTGCAGCGTATCGGACAGCAGTGCGAGGTTGTCGGGCGTGTCGTCGACGATCAGCACAACCGGCTTGTCGTCGGGTAGTTCCGGTTGCGTATCAGAGGGCAGGAGCAGCGATTCATCATGCATCGGGATTGACCTGCTGGGTAGGCGCGAGCAACTGCGCGAGTTCAGTCAGCCGGAATCGTCGCGCGAGCGTGCGCAACGGTTCAAGCAGGGTAGCCAACTCCGGCGCGCCGCTCTCCGCCGCGTCGAGTTGTTCGATGAAGCCCTGCACGTAGCCCATTTCAAGCTGCGCATGCAGTTTCTCGCGCAGGGTGGCGGGCAAGCTTGCCGGCACTTCGGTCAGCGAAACGGCGGAAGCGGGCAGCGCTGTGTCAGTTGACTCGACGATCCACTGCAGTTGCAGCAATGCAGCCAGTTTGTCGAGCAGGAGCGGAATGTGTAGCGGTTTGGCGAGGTAGTCGTCACAACCGGCCGCGGCCCCTTTGTCGCGATCGTCGGCGAACGCGTTAGCCGACAGGATCAGGATCGGCGCCGCCGACAACTGGTTGTCGCGAATCAGGCGGCTCGCCTCGAAGCCGTCCATGTCCGGCATCGACACATCCATCACGATGAGGTCGGCCGACCCCGTACCGAGCCATTGCAACGCCTCCGGTCCGCTGGCCGCTTCGACTACCAGGAAGCCCAGCGGCGCAAGCGTATGCGTGACGATACGGCGCTGCTCGGTGAGATCGTCGACCACCAGCACCGTGCGGCGCGGCCCGTCGTACCCCTTGACGTTGAGCGGGCCGCTTGCCAGCAATTGCGGTGCGCGCACTTCCGGTGCGAATAGCTTGACGATAAAGCGGGTCCCGTTGCCCACCTCGCTTTGCACCTGCAGGTTGCCGCCCATCAGTTCCGTGAGCAGGCGGCAGATCGTCAGGCCGAGCCCGGCACCGTGGTCGTGTTCGCGTGCCGCCGCGCCGCGCTCGAACGGCAGGAACAGGCGCTCCAGTTCGGCAGCCGGCATGCCGGGGCCCGTGTCGATGATCTCGAAGGTGAGGGTCTCCCACGCATAGCCGGCGCGCACCTTCACCGAACCGCTCGACGTAAAGCGGATCGCATTGCCGATCAGATTGATGAGAATCTGCCGTACCCGCTTTTCGTCGACGCGTACGACTTCAGGAATGCGGCCGGTAGTCTGGAAATCGAAGTGCAGTCCTTTGTCGGTGGCCTGCGGTTCGAGCATCGCCGAGAGTTGCGTGACGAAATCCGGCAGCGAAATCTCCGTCACGTTCAGTTGCAGCTTGCCCGCCTCGATGCGGGCGACGTCGAGCAGGCCGTCAACGAGCGCCAAAAGATGCTCGCCGCTGCGATAGATCGTTGCCACTGCGTTGCGGCGGGCGGGGGGCAGTTCATCGGTGCCTTGCAGCAGCAGTTGCGCATAGCCGAGGATGCTGTTGAGCGGTGTGCGCAATTCGTGGCTCAGACCCGTCACATAGCGGCTCTTCGCGCGGTTGGCCGATTCGGCGGCGGCGCTCGCCTGCTGGAGTGCGGCGTCGGTTTTACGGTGTGCCTCGATTTCCTGCATCAGCAGTTCCGCTTGCCGCTGCGATTCCTCCTGCGTGACCTTGCGGTTCTCGTTGGCGAGCACCAGCCACCACGCGGCGATGCAGCCGACCAGCGCGAGTGCGAAAAAGGCCTTCAGATAGCCTTGAAGCAGGACGTCGTGGACCGTGGCGTCGAGATCGGGCAGGGTTCGCACGCTCTGATACCACTGCACGGCGAGCACGCCGCCAAGCAGCGTGAGCACGACGATCAACAGACCGGCGTACTGCGCGAGCCGCAGGCCGGCGGCGCCGAGCCTGAGCCGCGGGAACAGCGCATGCATTGACTTGCCGAACTGGGCCGGCAGTCGTGCGTGAGGTTTGCAGGAGTCGTTGCAGCGCGAGTCGAGTGAGCAGCAGAGCGAGCAGATCGAACCGGCGTAGGCCGGGCAGTGCGCCATGTCTTCGCGCTCGAAACTGTTTTCACAGATCACGCAGCGCAGTACCGCGCCCGCTTCGAGGTCGCGACCGTCGCGCGCCAGATAGAAGCGCCCGCGTGTGGCGATCGCCAGCAACGGCGAGCAGACGAAGGCGACCAGCAGCGCGATGAAGGACGCTAATGCTTCAGCGATCGCGCCGAAGACGCCCGCATGGGACAGCGCGGCAATCAGCGAGGCGATCACCATGGCACCCACCCCGACGGGATTGATGTCGTACAGGTGTGCCCGCTTGAACTCAATGCCGCGCGGGCTATAACCGAGCGGCTTGTTGATCACAAGATCGCCGACCACCGCGCCAATCCAGGCAATCGCCACATTCGCATAGAGTGCGAGCACCTTGCTGATGGCCTCGAATACGCCCATCTCGACAAGCAGCAGTGCGATCAGCACATTGAACACCAGCCATACCACGCGCCCCGGGTGGCTATGCGTGAGCCGCGCGAAGAAGTTCGACCACGCGAGCGAACCGGCGTAGGCGTTGGTGACGTTGATTTTCAGTTGCGAGACGATCACCAGCAGCGTCATCGCGGCGAGTGCGCCTTCAGGCGAGTGGAACACGTAGTGATACGCGACCAGATACATCTGGGTCGGCTCGACGGCTTTCACCGGGTCGATTTCGTGCTCGATTGCGAGGAAGGCAAGAAACGCCCCACCCAGCATTTTCAAAGCGCCAGGCACGATCCAGCCAGGCCCGGCCGAGATCAGCGCGACCCACCAGCGCACGCGATTTGCGCGTGTGCGCGGCGGCAGGAAGCGCAGATAGTCGACCTGTTCGCCGATCTGCACGATCAGAGAAAACACTACCGTGCAGCCGGCACCGAAGGAGACCAGGTTGAATTCGCGGCCGTCCGCCGAAAGACCACCGAAGGTGACCCATTCGGCGAGCAGGTGCGGCTCACGCCACAGCACGACGGCGTAGGGCACGACGAGCAGCACGAGCCATACAGGCTGGGTCCAGCCTTGCAAGCGGTTGATGAAGGTGATGCCGAAGGTCACCACCGGAATGATGACGAGCGCGCTGATCACGTAGGCGACCGATAGCGGGACCTTCAGATACAGCTCGAGCGCGAGCGACATGATGGCCGCTTCGAGCGCGAAGAATACAAAGGTGAAGATCGCGTAGATCAGCGACGTCAGCGTGGAGCCCAGATAGCCGAAGCCGGCGCCGCGCGTAAGCAGGTCCATGTCGACGCCGTTGCGCGCGGCGTAGTAGCTGATCGGTATGCCGGTCAAAAAGATCAGGACCGAGACGGCGAGGATCGCGTAGACCGCGTTCGTAAAGCCGTAGTTCACCACCAGCGCACCGCCGATTGCTTCCAGCACGAGGAACGATACCGCACCAATCGCCGTATTCGCGACCCGGAACTCCGACCAGCGCCGGAATGTACGCGGCGTGAAGCGCAGCGCGTAATCCTCGAGCGTTTCGTCGCCGACCCATGCGTTGTAGTCACGGCGAATCTTGACGATGCGTTGCGTGCCGCCGGACGGTGGGCGCGATGCCCCAGCTTGGGTGGCCGGGTCGGCGGGGCGCGGGGGCTGTGACTCTGTTTGGTGCATCGAGGCTTGTCGTCGACGGGTTCCGGGGCTAACGGTGCGGCCATGCAAATTGCATTCCATTCGAATGCCGGCACGACACCGTCATGCCATGGGCGGCGCTGCGTCGGCACCGCTCGCGCGCCATGCCGACGCGATTATAGGGAGCGGATTTTTGCCGCGCCCTACGTCAACTGACGTATTGGGCCGCGCAAATTGGCTACCTACCTTTCGTTCCGTCGACACCGCCAGCCGGTTCCCAGCGCGGGTCGCCCGACTACGACCACAAGGAGAATTCGATGTCACACGACGACCAGAACGAGTCTGGCATGCCTTCGGCGCTGCGCCGCAAACTCTTGATGGGCCTCGCCGCCGCGCCCGCGCTCGCCATCTCCGGTGTCGCACGGGCCCAGCAGTATCCGACCGCGAAGGTCAACACCACGCACCTCGCGGTGACCGATACGGAAGTGACAGTCGGCCAGTTGCACTCGGCAACCGGCACGATGGCGATCTCCGAAACCGGCTCGATTCAGGCGGAGCGTCTCGCGATCGAGCAGATCAACGCAGCAGGCGGCATTCTCGGCCGTCAGATCAAGATCATTCAGGAAGACGGCGCGTCCGATTGGCCGACCTTCGCGGAGAAGTCGAAGAAGCTGCTCGAAAACGATCACGTGGCGGCCGTATTCGGTTGCTGGACTTCGGCGTCGCGCAAAGCCGTGTTGCCGATCTTCGAACGCGATAACGGCCTCTTGTACTACCCGACGTTCTACGAAGGGCTCGAGCAATCGAAGAACGTGTTCTACACCGGGCAGGAAGCGACCCAGCAGATTCTCTGGGGGCTGAACTGGGCGAACCAGACGAAGAAGGCGAAGAGTTTCTTCCTGATTGGCTCCGACTATATCTGGCCGCGCACGTCGAACAAGATTGCGCGCAAGCATATCGAGCAGCATCTGAGCGGTTGCAAGGTAGTCGGCGAAGAGTACTACCCGCTCGGCACCACTAACTTCAACTCGTTGATCAACAAGATCAAGATCGCCAAGCCCGATTGCATCTACGCGATCATCGTTGGCGGTTCCAACGTGGCGTTCTACAAGCAGCTGAAAGCGGCCGGCATCACTGCGGACAAGCAGTTCCTGCTGACCATCTCGGTGACCGAGGACGAAGTGCTTGGGATCGGCGGCGAAAACGTCGCGGGCTTCTATTCGGCGATGAAGTATTTCGAATCGCTCGACAACGACAACAACAAGAAATTCGTCGCGGCGTTCAAGGCCAAGTACGGACCGAAGTCGGTGATCGGCGACGTCACCCAGGCCGCCTATCTCGGGCCATGGCTGTGGAAAGCGGCGGTGGAAAAGGCCGGCAGCTTCGACGTCGACAAGGTCGTCGCCGCATCGCCCAGCATCGAGTTGAAGAGCGCGCCGGAAGGCTACGTGAAGATCCATGCAAACCATCACTTGTGGAGCCGCACACGCATCGGTCAGGCGCAGGCGGACGGCCAGTTCAAGGTGGTGGCCGAGTCGCCCGATCTGATCGAGCCGAACCCGTTCCCCAAGGGTTATCAGTGAAACGCGAATCAGCCGCGAATCAGGCGCGCTGCCGCCACGTGAGCGCGCGCGGATTATTTCGAGGAGAGAGTCATGTCGGCTTCAGACATTCTTAACGTCACGCTGATGCAGGGCTTTGCCGGCCTGAGCCTGTTCAGTGTGCTGCTGCTGATGGGGCTGGGGCTGGCGGTGATCTTCGGCCAGATGGGCGTCATCAACATGGCGCATGGCGAGTTCATGACGATTGGCGCGTACACGATCTACATGTTCTCGCAACTGGCCGACAACTACTGGCATGGCTACGCGCCGGTGTACTTTCCGATCGCGATCTGCGCGGCCTTCGTGCTGGCGTTCGCGGCAGGCTGGGTGGCGGAGTGGGCGCTGATCCGCCACCTGTACCGGCGTCCGCTCGACACGCTGCTGGCGACCTGGGGCCTGAGCCTCGGGATGCAGCAGGTGTTTCGCTCGGTGTTCGGCCCGAAGGAGGTGAGCCCCACGCTGCCGGACTGGCTGATGGGTTCGTGGTCGCCGAAGCCGGGTCTCGACATCCCGATCAACGGACTGTTCGTGATGAGCCTCGCGGTGCTGATGACCGGCGGCGTACTGCTGGCGCTGTATCGCTCGCGCTGGGGACTACGAGTGCGCGCCACCGTCGCGAACCGGCAGATGGCGAACGCAGCTGGCATCGATACCCGCAAGACTGACCGGTTGACCTTCGCGATCGGCTGCGGGATCGCGGGCGTGGCGGGCGCCGCGTTCACGGCGATCGGCTCGACGGGACCGACCAGCGGGTCGCTCTACATCGTCGATTCGTTCCTGGTGGTGACGTTCGGCGGCGCGGCGAGTTTGCTCGGCACGGTGGCGTCCGCGTTCGGCATCGCGCAGATGCAGTCGATCAGCGAATTCTTCATGACCGGCTCATCGGCTCGTGTGGTGACGCTGCTCACCATCGTCGTTGTGCTGATGTTGCGGCCGCAAGGGCTCTTCGCTTCGAAGGTGCGCCGTGCCTGAGCACTCATCGACTGCGTCACTGAACGGCCTTTTCAATCGCTTCAGCCCGGAGAAACGAATATGGACCAGCTGAACCCTTCCGCCGGCGCGTCCGTCGCGCCGGACCCCGCCGCGGGCCGCGCCGGCTTGCGGCATGCGCTGAAGCGCTGGCTGACGGGCGATGGCTACGGCAGCATCGTCGTGCTGGCGCTGCTGATTCTCGTGGTGTTTCCACTCGCGCTCGATGTGTTCCGCCTGAACCTGATGGGCAAGTATCTGACCTACGCGTTCGTCGCTGTTGGGCTCGTGATGGCGTGGGGCTACGGCGGTGTCCTGAGCCTCGGGCAGGGCGTGTTCTTCGGCCTCGGCGGCTACTGCATGGCGATGTTTCTGAAGCTCGAAGCTTCGGACCCGATCAGCACAAAGATCCAGTCGACGCCGGGCATTCCCGACTTCATGGACTGGAATCAGTTGACCGCCTTGCCGTTCTGGTGGAAGCCGTTTCATTCGCTGCCGTTTGCGCTGGCGGCGGTACTGGCCGTGCCGTGCGCGCTCGCGTTCGTGGTCGGCTTCGCGATGTTCAAGCGACGCGTGGGTGGCGTCTACTTCGCGATCATCACGCAGGCGGTGGCGCTGATCCTGTCGGTGCTGATCATCGGCCAACAGGGCTATACCGGTGGCGTGAACGGCATCACCGATCTGCGCACGCTGCTCGGCTGGGATATTCGCGGCGATGGAGCAAAGCTGATCCTGTACTTCGTCAACGCGGTGCTGCTGCTCGTGGCCATTGTCTGCTGCCGGCAGATCCAGCGCAGCAAGCTCGGCACCTTGCTGCTCGCAATGCGCGACAAGGAGGACCGGGTGCGCTTCTCCGGCTACGACGTCGCCATGTTCAAGGTGTTCGCGTTTTGCATCGCCGCTGTGCTCGCGGCGGTCGGCGGGGCGATGTTCACGCTGCAGGTCGGTTTCATGTCGCCGTCGTTCGTGGGCATCGTGCCGTCCATCGAGATGGTGATCTACGCCGCGGTGGGTGGGCGCATGTCGCTGGTGGGCGCGGTCTATGGCGCGGTGCTCGTCAACCTCGGCAAGACGTGGTTCTCCGAGAGTTTCCCGAATCTGTGGCTGTTCCTGATGGCCGCGCTCTTCATCGGCGTCGTGATGGCGTTTCCGAACGGGCTGGCGGGTCTCTACGACAGCCACGTCAAACCATGGCTCGCGCGCCTCGGCGCAAGGAGCGCTTCATGAGCAATACCGATTTCGTGCTGGCCGTCGAAGGCCTGAGCGTGTCGTTCGATGGTTTCAAGGCCATCGATTCGTTGAACCTGTATGTCGATCGCGGGGAGTTGCGCGTGGTGATCGGGCCGAACGGCGCGGGCAAGACGACGCTGCTCGATCTGATCTGCGGCAAGACGCGAGCGAGCGAAGGCAGCATCAAGTTTCGCAACGAGGAGATGACGCGGCTGCCGGAGTTTCGCCGCGTGCGCAAAGGGATTGGCCGCAAGTTCCAGACGCCGTCGATATACGAAAACCTCTCGGTGTTCCAGAACCTCGAGGTGTCGTTCCCGCGCGGGCGGGGCGTCTTTGGCGCGCTGACGTTCCGGCGCACCAGCGATGTGCTCGATCGCGTGCGCAACGTGGCCGGTGAAATCGGCCTTGAAAACCAGCTCGATCTCGAGGCCGGGCTGCTGTCGCACGGACAGAAGCAGTGGCTGGAAATCGGCATGTTGCTGATGCAGGAGCCGGAACTGCTGATGCTCGACGAGCCGATTGCCGGCATGAGCGTGCGCGAGCGCGAGGTGACGGCCGAGCTGCTCAAACGGATCTGCCAGAACCGCTCGATGATCGTGATCGAGCATGACATGGCGTTTGTCGCGCAGATCGCCCACAAGGTCACCGTGATGCACCAGGGAAAGATTCTCGCCGAAGGGGCGATGGAACAGGTGCAGGCTGATCCGCGCGTCATCGACGTTTATCTCGGCCACTGAGCCGGCTATCGAGTCGTTCACGGAGGAGCCCAGCATGTTGAATGTCGACGACGTATTCGTCAGTTACGGCCAGAGTGAAGCGCTGCATGGCATCAGCTTCAACGCCGCCCACAACGAAACCGTGGCGATCATGGGACGCAACGGCATGGGCAAGACCACGCTGTTCAAGTCGCTGATCGGCATTTTGCCGCTTAAGGCAGGTTCGGTGCAGGTAGACGGTGAGGAGGTGTCGCGTGACGAGAGTTTCCGACGGGTCGCCAAAGGCATCGCCTATGTGCCGCAAGGCCGGCAGATTTTCGCCACGCTGAGTGTCGAAGAGAATATCCAGACCGGTCTCGAGAATGCCCCCACGAAGACGGTACCCGAGGAGATCTACGCACTGTTCCCAGTGCTTTACGACATGCGCACCCGCAAGGGCGGCAACCTGTCCGGCGGCCAGCAGCAACAACTGGCGATTGCCCGCGCACTCGTCACCCAGCCCAAAGTGTTGTTGCTTGACGAGCCGACCGAGGGCATCCAGCCGTCGATCATCAAGGACATTGCCAAAGCATTGAACGAGATCCGCAAGCTGCGCGATATCACGATCGTCGTATCGGAGCAGGTGCTGAGTTTTGCGCTCGACGTCGCGGATCGGCTGTTCGTCATCGAAGGCGGCCGGCTCGTGCACGAGAGTCCGCGCAGCGCCGTCGACACCGCAAAGATTCGCGAATACCTGTCGGTGTGAGCCGACTGTCTGTCATTTCCAGGAGGAGGGTTTGCAATGGCTGAAACGCTAATCAAGGTCGACCTGAAACAGTCGGCCTACGACAACGAAAACGTCCACAACCGCTGGCACCCGGACATCCCGATGGCCTGCTGGGTCAATCCCGGCGACGATTTCATTCTCGAAACCTACGATTGGACCGGCGGTTTCATCAAGAACAACGATAGCGCTGACGACGTGCGCGATATCGACCTGTCGATCGTGCACTTTCTGTCGGGACCGGTCGGCGTCAAGGGCGCGGAGCCGGGCGATCTGCTGGTAGTCGATCTGCTCGATATCGGCGCCAGGCAGGAAAGCCAGTGGGGCTTCAATGGCTTCTTCTCGAAGAAGAACGGCGGCGGCTTCCTGACCGATCATTTCCCGCAGGCGCAAAAGTCGATCTGGGACTTTCATGGTCTCTATACCAGTTCGCGGCATATTCCCGGCGTGAACTTCGCGGGGCTGATTCACCCGGGGCTGATCGGGTGCCTGCCCGATCCGAAGATGCTGGCGACGTGGAATGAACGCGAGGCGGCGCTGATCGCCACGGACCCGCAACGCGTGCCCGGCCTCGCCAATCCGCCGTTCGCGGCGACGGCGCACATGGGCCGACTCGCCGGCGACGCTCACGCCAAAGCTGCTGCCGAAGGGGCGCGCACCGTGCCGCCGCGTGAGCATGGCGGCAATTGCGACATCAAGGATTTGTCGCGAGGCTCGAAGGTGTATTTCCCCGTGTATGTCGACGGCGCGGGCCTATCGGTCGGCGACCTGCACTTCAGTCAGGGCGACGGCGAAATCACTTTCTGCGGCGCGATCGAAATGGCCGGCTGGGTGCATATGAAAGTCGAGCTGATCAAGGGCGGCATGGCGAAGTACGGCATCAGGAATCCGATCTTCAAACCGAGCCCGATCACACCGAACTACAACGACTACCTGATTTTTGAAGGTATCTCGGTCGATGAGCAGGGCAAACAGCACTACCTGGACGTGCATATCGCATACCGGCAGGCTTGCCTGAACGCGATTGAATATCTGACGAAGTTCGGCTATTCACGCGCGCAGGCCTATTCGATTCTTGGTACTGCGCCTGTACAAGGGCATATCAGCGGCGTGGTCGATGTGCCGAATGCGTGCGCCACGCTGTGGTTGCCCACGCAGATCTTCGACTTCGACATCCGGCCGAGTTCGGCCGGGCCGGTCAGGCACATAGCGGGTGGGGTGGATCTGCCGCTGTCGCCGGATCTGGTCTGACGCGTGTCTTATCGAGCGGGCGCGATAGCGCGTGCCGAGGCCGCCGCGCAACCAGTACGGCGGCCATCCGACATGCGGGCGATGTAAATACCGATCCACCGATCTTTAGAGGGCAGCACGATGCCGACTTACGATTACCGTTGCGATACCTGCGGCCCCTTTGCCGCGATACGCCGCGTCGCCGAACGCGATACGGCTTGCGCGTGTCCCGCTTGCACCGCACCGGCGCAGCGCATGCTGAGCCTGCCGGCGTTGTCGCTGATGCCGACGGCCGCGCGTGCCGGTCACCAGACTAACGAACGCTCCGCGCATGCGCCGCAGCGTTCGGGCGAATACACGCATCGTCATGGGCCGGGGTGCGGGTGCGGGTCGAAGGCGTCCGCGGGTGCGACGACCCAAGGCGGCCTCAAGACCAATCCTGGCGGCCGGCCGTGGATGATCAGCCACTGACCCGTCATACAGGGCTGTGCTCCGGGCAGCGGTTTATTAGCGACGTCGCGGTGCCAACGCGACCGGACACAAGGGGTCCCTTAACGTTCTAAGGCAGCGAAATCGTCAACGTGGCCGATTGCGGGCCGAGCTTGACCACCTGCGAATACGGAGCCAGCGTGCGCAACGTCTGATCTTTCAGGTAGGTGTTCAGCCCGAGATAAGCGAGCAGCCCGACCAGCGCGAACACCGCGCCGATCGACCACAACGGCACCTCGCGCTTGAGCCGGTGCGCGACCTGATCCGGCAGCGGCCAATGCGGCGCGAACGGTGCACGCTTGCCCTTCATATGCGCGATTTCGTCGCCGATGCGCGCGGTCAGATAGGCGAGCTTCTCCGGTCCTTCGAGCAGATACTTGCCCTGGAAGCCGAGCAGCAGGCACATGTGGAACACTTCGAGCGACTGCAAACGCGCGGCGCCCTGCGCACGGCATTCCTCCAGATACTGGAAGAATTTCTCGCCAGCCAGTTGCTCGCCGAACAGCACCAGTTGCAACGGCCGGCGCTCCCATTCCGTGCGGATCTTGAAGGTCGACGACAACACCGATTCGTCGATCGCGGCGCAGAACGCAAACTTCGACGCGTAGACATCTTCCGCCGACGCATTGAGCTTTTTCGCGCCGCGCTCGAAGTCGCCGAGAAACTGCTGGATACGCTGGCTGAATTCGTGCGCGTCGCCGGGCTCGCGGCCGTTCTTCAACAGAAACAGCATGAAGAAGCCGTCGTAGAGCAGATCGAGCAGGGAGCGGACCTGATAGCTCGGCTCGGTCATGGGGGCGGGCGTCGCGGCAGGCGTGCTGCCGCCAAACAGGGAAGGCGCGTAGCTCATGATGTGACGGCGATCAGTTCGAGTTGAAGATCGTTGATGCCCGACGGCGCGTAGATCATTGCCGATTGGGCCTGCAACATGCGGTCATACAATGCGCCGCGCGATTCGCAAGAGAAGTAGCATGCGCCCGGCCGCACCGGAATGGCGGGCGGCACTTGCGGCGTGTAGACGAGGCGCACACCCGGCATGGCCGAGAGCACCAGCTTGTCGACGTCGTCCGGCGCGCCGACCTTGAAGCGGGCGGGTACGGCTTCGACGAGTTCGGCGGTCGGCATGTCCGCCGACACCGCG
Organism: Paraburkholderia sp. SECH2; assembly: GCF_030464795.1. NCBI lineage: Bacteria > Pseudomonadati > Pseudomonadota > Betaproteobacteria > Burkholderiales > Burkholderiaceae > Paraburkholderia > Paraburkholderia sp. SECH2. The sequence continues at coordinate 23,785 of NZ_JALPRH010000016.1, read as the reverse complement.
ATGTAGAACATCGTTTTGTCGTCGATCTTGCCTGAGTCGAGACGGCCCGCATGGAACGACGGGCGCACTTCTTCGAGTGCGATCGCGAAGTAACGCGTGGAGATCACCGTTTCGAGCAGATCGCGCAAGATCGTGTCGAGGCGCGCAAAGCCGGGCCCCGGATCGTCGTGCCGGTAAGCCGGCAGATCGGACAGCGCATAGCCCTTCGAAAACGTCATCAACTGGCCGGCCAGACGCAGCAATTCCTGGAACAGGCGCTCAGGATGCAGCGCCGAATGCTGATACAGATGCGCGAGCGAGGCAAACGCGGCGCTCGCGGTGTGCAGCAGCCAGAACGACGCGATGTCGCCCGAGCGGAACTCGATGATGTTCTTGGTCGGCTCGCGGTGAAAACCATACAGTGCGTTGACCTTGGCCTGCAGCGCGTCGATCAGTTGACGCAGCCGTTGGTGCAGGATCGGCGACGCGTCGATCGCGAGGCAGGGCGGCACGAACGTGTCGTCGATTTCAAAACCCGAGGTGGCGGTGCGGCGCACGCGCACGAGCGGCACCGACAGCAGCTGGTCGCGCGGCTCGCTATGCGCAATGAGTTTGACGCTGGTCTTCAGGAAGGTGATGTCGGCTTCGGCGGCGTCGGTGAAATGATCGGCCACCGGCGTTTGCTCGCTGACGTAACGCGATACGAAACCCGCATTGCTATCTTGTGAATAGTTCGCGCCGGCTTCGCGCAGCGGATGCAGCGCGAGATAAAAGGTAAATTCGTTGATGCCGTCTGGCAGCGTGTCGAGCGCGATCGGCGGTGGCAGGCCGTCGGCTTGCGGCGCGGAGTAGAGCGCGCCATCCGGAAACACCAGTGAGAGTTCGCTCACGCGCAGCACGTTGCTGCCGAGCGCGTCGCGGTCGAAGCGCGCCGAACGCACGCCCCAGTTGTACGGCTGGATTGCCTGGATCGATTCGAACAGGCGCGCCTCGTGATAGGCGTCCTGACGCTGAAAATGCTGCGGCCTCAGAAACAGGCCTTCCCCCCAGAGCACTTTTGCTGAATAACTCATCTCAAACCTGTTATATGCGTTCAGCGTGTGACGCGTCCGGAGATAAACGATTCGAACGCCGCATTGTTAATTCTCTAAAAACTGTTAAATCGTATTTGCACGGCATCTTTAGCCACAGCTTACCGAAGAAAGCATATTCAACGGCTGGGCGGGCAATCCCTGTTCTGGCGGGATCACAGTGCCGTTGGTCACCGTCATTGCACAGTTATGCAGGCCGATCATTATGCCGGATTTCTCCGACTTCGCCGGGTCGAAGGCGAATTTCCAACGCTGCATGGCCGGATCGCGGAATAGAGCGACGATACCGAATGCCTGCGCTTCACGCGAGACTTTTTCGGTGACGACGTAACGTTGACCGGGGATCAGCGTCACTTCGCGTACGCCCAGCAGATCGCCGCCCAGTACGTTCTTTTCCTTGGCGGGATCGGTAAAGGCGTCGAATGGCGCCTGCTGGAATGAAGTGGGGTCTTTCAGTACGTAAAGCCGCACCACCAGCGCCAATGGGCGATTGTCATTGGCGGAATTCAGATTCGGCGCGGCGTATAACGTGAGGCCGACATTACGTGGTGGCTTTTGCGCGTCCGGTACGTCGGGCTTGCCGAGACCGCTCGCCTGCAAAACCGCGTTGGCAGCGGCTCCCAGCGCCGGTACGGCGGCCGCGCAGCCGCCCAGCAATGCGCACACGGCGGCGCTGGCAATCAATAGCGATGCATGGCGAACAAGACGCGAATTCATATACATCGACCGGCTCAGCGCCGTCCCCCGTCAAAACATCAATAACGAATTCAATCCGGCAAATTTGCAGCAACGTTATGCCGCGTAATGCCGCTTTATGCAAAGCGCATTGTTCTATGACACTCGTGTGTTGGCAGGCCGGTGTGCGGAAATTTTTTCCGCTCCCCGCAATGCCGCTATTGCGCCAGGAAACAATTTCTGCATACTTCGTTTAAATCATCCACATGCATTTTTTTTGTGCAATGCTTCTTCACACGAAAGTTGAATTATCGAAAATTGGCCTGTACTATACCCGCGCAGTTGAAGCAAAGCAAAACTCCGGTTTCTCCTTGAATTAAAAAAATCGCACGTCGGTGAAAAACGATGAATGAGCGTCTGTTAGTAAAACTATCTGGGGTAGTGTTGGCATGCGGCGTGATTGCCGGTTGCGCGACACAGGGCAACAACACAGCGACCACACCGGAGGCTTTTAATAAGCAACTCGCGGACGCGGATACCGTCGCCAAGGGCGGTGATCAGGATCGCGCCATCTCGCTTTATCAGCAATTGTCAAAATCCGATCCGACCCGTGAAGAGCCGTGGTCGCGCATTGCGCAGATCCAGTTCACGCAAGGTCATTACGGTCAGGCCATCGTCGCCGCACAAGAAGCGCTGCAGCGCGACCAGACGGATCGTCAGGCCAAGAGCGTGCTGGCGGTAGCCGGCCTGCGCGTGGCCACGCAATCGCTCGGCGAACTGCGTCAGGATGCGTCGCTCGCGGGTGATGCGAAGTCGGATGCGCAAGCGCTCGCCAAGCAACTGCGCGACACACTGGGCGAAGCCACGTTGTTCCCGCCCGACCCGAACGACAAGCCGGCTGTGAAGAAGAAGCGCATCATTCGCCACGTCGCCAAGGGCAAAGCAGGGGACACGCCGGATGCCACCACCAGCGCAGCGGCTCCGGCCACTACGCCGGCGGCTCCCGCGGCGCCTGCCGCCCCGGCTGCGCCAGCAGCACCCGCCAAAGCCGCACAAAGCGGCGGCGCGTCCGACCCGTTCAGCGCACTGCGCTGAACTACACGCCTGACCTATCTGCATCCGGGAGCCGACGATGGCGAAGAAAGAAAGTATTCAGAAACGTTTGCAAAAAGTGCGGCCTCCGCGCGTTCAACTGACGTACGAAGTTGAGCGCGGCGATGCGATCGAGATCAAGGAGCTGCCGTTCGTCGTCGGTGTGGTTGCCGATCTGGCAGGACAGTCCGAAGTCGAGCAGCCGAAGCTGCGCGATCGCAAGTTCGTCAATATCGACCGCGATAATTTTGACGACGTGATGAAAGCGATCGAGCCGCGCGCTGCATTTCAGGTGGAAAACCGCCTGAGCGAAGCGGGCGGCAAATTTGCAGTCGACTTGCGTTTCAAGTCGATGGCCGATTTCAATCCGGATGAGGTGGTCGCGCAGATCGAACCGCTGCGCCGTCTGCTCGATGCGCGTTCGAAGCTGGCCGACCTGCGCAACAAGCTGGCCGGCAACGACAAGCTCGAGGACCTGCTGAGCGAAGTGCTCAACAACACGCAGCAGCTGCAGACGCTGGCGAAAGATCAGGGCAACGCAGCAGACCACGCCGGCGCGCCGGATCACGACAAGCAGGGCGAATAAGTACGTACGGGGTGTGAGATGAACCAGCAAACGGCAGCAGCCCAACTCGCCAGCGTGCAGAGCGGCACGGAATCCACGCTGCTCGACGAAATCGTCGAGAAAAGCCGCGTGGCGAAGTCCGATTCCGAACACGCGCGCGCGAAAGACCTGATCGGCGAGCTCGTCCACCAGGTGCTCGACGGCACGGTGGTCATGTCCGACAACCTGTCAGCCACCATCGACGCACGCGTCGCGGAACTCGACCGCCTGATCTCCGCGCAACTGAGCGCGGTAATGCATGCGCCGCAATTCCAGCGCATGGAAAGCACGTGGCGCGGCCTCGACTACCTGTGCAAGGAAAGCAATACCGGTTCGACGGTCAAAATCAAGGCGCTGCACGCGCCGAAGCGTGACCTCGTGCGCGACTTCAAGAACGCCATCGAATTCGATCAGAGCGCACTCTTCAAGAAGGTGTATGAAGAAGAGTTCGGCACGTTCGGTGGCGCGCCGTTCGGCACGATCATCGGCGACTTCGAAGTGACGCGTCAGCCGGAGGACGTGTACTTCATCGAACAGATGGCACATGTCGCGGCCGCGGCGCATGCGCCGTTCATCGCATCGGCGTCGCCTGAACTGATGGGTCTCGAAACGTTTGCCGATCTCGGCAAGCCGCGCGATCTCGGCAAAGTGTTCGATACCGTCGAATACGCGAAGTGGAAGTCGTTCCGCGACTCCGAAGACTCGCGCTATGTCGGCCTGACCTTGCCGCGTTTTCTCGGTCGCCTGCCTTTCAATCCGAAAGACGGCGCCACGGCGGAAGGCTTCAACTTCGTCGAAGACGTGGACGGCACCGATCACAGCAAATACCTGTGGTGTAACGCAGCGTGGGCATTTGCCGCGCGCCTGACAGCTGCATTTGACGACTTCGGTTGGTGCGCGGCGATTCGCGGCGTGGAAGGCGGCGGTCTGGTTGAAGACCTGCCCACCCACACGTTCAAGACCGACGACGGCGAAGTCGCGCTGAAATGCCCGACCGAAATTGCGATTACCGATCGCCGCGAAAAGGAACTGAGCGACCTCGGTTTCATTCCGCTCGTGCACTGCAAGAATTCGGACTACGCCGCGTTCTTCGCCGCGCAATCGGTCCAAAAACCCAAGAAATACAGCACCGATAGCGCGAATGCGAACGCTGTGCTGTCCGCGCAGCTTCAGTACATCTTCTCGGTATCGCGCGTCGCGCACTACCTGAAGGCGATGATGCGCGACAAGATCGGCAGCTTCGCATCGGCGCAGAACGTCGAAGTATTCCTGAACCGTTGGATCTCGCAGTACGTGCTGCTGGACGACAACGCGACTCAGGAGCAGAAAGCGCAGTTCCCGCTGCGCGAGGCATCGATACAGGTCTCGGAGATTCCGGGCAAACCTGGTGCGTATCGTTCGGTCGCGTTCCTGCGTCCGCACTTTCAACTGGACGAGCTGTCGATCTCTTTGCGGCTTGTCGCTGACCTGCCGAAACCGGCAAATTCATAAACGAAGTCAGAAAGCCCGTGCCGGCCGCACGGGTTAGCTGTTAAAACCACCTCTTTGGGGAGTCGATGAGTTATGAAGGACATCTATTTAAAATTCGGCAATCCGGCGATCAAAGGCGAGTCTGCCGATAAAGATCATGCTGGCTGGATCGAAATCGATTCGTGGAGCCACTCGATTACGCAACCGCGTTCGGCAACCGCTTCGACGGCGGGCGGTCACACGTCCGAGCGTTGCGAGCACGCTGACATGCAGTTCACGAAAGACATCGACGTGGTCAGCCCGCTGATCTATCAACACGCATCGGGCGGCACGACGTTCGACGAAGTGACGATCGACTTCATGCGTTCGGACGGCGAAGGCAACCGCATCAAGTACCTGGAAGTGAAGCTCAAGTACGTGATCATCTCGAGCGCCACGCCGAGCGTGGTGGGCGAAGGCCTGCCGACCGAACAGTTCTCGCTGAAGTACGCTGCCGTGCAGTGGAAGTACACGCAGCAGAAGATCGGCGGCAACCAGGGCGGCAACGCGCAAGGCGCGTGGAGCTTGACGAAGAACGACAAGACGTACGCGGTCTGATGCTGGGGCGCACGCGGGGTGCGGCCTGAAAAGGCTGACACCCGCCGCGCGCGCCTCGCATCGAACCGGTTTTTCGGACGCTGATGAAACGCTTCGAACCCAGCTTTCTCGACAAGCTGTTCGACGACGAACCGCATCTGCCGGCTTCCCCGGCGATGCGGCAATTGTCGTTGGACGAGTTGAAGGCCACTGTTGCACGCGACGTCGAGGCAATCCTGAACACCCGGATTGCCCTGACCGAGCACGAGCTGGCGGCGCTGCCGGAATGTCAGCGCTCGGTGCTCACGTACGGGCTGAACGATTTCGCGGGCTTGAGCCTGGCGAGTCACTACGACCGCACGTTTATCTGCAAATCGATTCAACAGGCCATCGCACGGCATGAGCCGCGCTTGCAGCAGGTGGCGGTCACGCTCGAATTGAACGAACAATCCACCAACGCGCTGAACTTTGCGATTCAGGCGTTGCTGGTGGTGCACCCGGCGGAAGAACCGGTGAGTTTCGATGCGATGCTGCAGCCTTCTACGCTGCAATATTCGGTGACGCGCGCACGCGCGAAGCTTTAGTACCTGCGTTTTAGTGTTTTGAGTACCGCTTTGTCGTTACCGTTAACGCGCAACGGTGGTGACTGATCAGGCGGCGATGGTTCAGGTTCGGGGATAGATCGATGGAAGAATTGCTGCCGTATTACGAGCGCGAATTATCATTTCTGCGGCGCTACTCGCGCGATTTCGCCGAGCGCTATCCGAAGATCGCAGCGCGCCTCGCGATGTCGGGCGAGCACTGCGAAGATCCGCACGTCGAGCGGATGATCGAATCGTTCGCGCTGCTGGGCGCGCGTATCAACAAGAAGCTCGACGACGATTACCCCGAATTCACCGAAGCGCTGCTGGAAGTGCTGTATCCGCACTACCTGCGGCCGTTTCCGTCGTGCTCGATCGCGCAGTTGGGTACCTCGGCCGCGCTCAGTCATCTGACCGAACCGGTGCTGGTCGAGCGTGGCACCGAACTCAAATCGCGCCCGATTCGCGGCGTGCAATGCCGCTTCCGGACCGCCTACGATGTGACGCTGGCGCCAATCCGGATCTCGGAGGCCAAGTACACATCGGTGGCCATGGCGCCAAGCGCGACCGTTCTGCCGGGCAACGCTACGGCGATTGTGTCGATCACGTTCGAATCCACAGCTGCGCAGCTCGATCTCTCCGCATTGAAAGTCGGCACGTTGCGCACGCACCTGCACGGCGAACAGTCGTTTATCGCGGCGCTGGCGGACTGCCTGTTCGTCAACGCGATGGCCACTTATGTGGAAGCCGACCGCCGCGGCGTGTGGACGCAACTGCGTCAATCGCCGGTCGTACAAGCCGGTTTCGATGAAGACGATGCGCTGATCGACTATCCGGCCAAATCGCATCCGGCGTACCGGTTGCTGACTGAATACTTTGCTTTCCCCGAAAAATTTAACTTCACCGATTTCGATCTGGCGGCGATGACCCGCGCGAGCGGCCGCTGCCAGCGTCTGACGCTGCACATCGTACTCAAGGAAGTGCGCAGCGATTCTCATGTTGCGCGCTTGCTGGATTCGTTGTCCGCGCATCATTTCCGCTTGTTCTGCACGCCGGTCGTGAATCTGTTCGAACAGCACGGCGAGCCGATCCGCATCAGTCACCAGGCGATTTCGTACCCGGTGATCGCCGAAGCGCGCCGGGCATTCGCGTACGAAGTTTATTCGATCGACTCGGTGAAGCTCGTCCGGCAGCAGGCGCATGAAGAATCGGTGATCGAATTCCGGCCGTTCTATTCGCTGCATCACGGCGAAGCGGCGCGTGCAGGGCACTACTGGTTCGCGCGACGCAACGATTGGGTCGCGCAGAAAAGCCCCGGCTACGAGACCGAAATCTCGATCGTCGATATCGACTTCGAACCGGCCGCGCCGCAGACCGATACGCTGAGTCTCGATCTGACGTGTACCAATCGCGACTTGCCGGCCGGTCTCGCCGTGGGTCTCGAAGGCGGCGATCTGTTTCTGGAAGGCGGCTCGCTGACCGGCAGCATCACGATGCTGCGCAGGCCGACGCCTAGCGTGCGTTTCGAGCGTGGGCGCGCCTCGCACTGGCGTCTGATTTCGCATCTGGCGTTAAATCATGTGTCGCTCGCCAATAGCGGCCTGTCGGCGCTCAAGGAAATGCTGGTGCTTTACGATTTACGGCGCACGGCGGTGTCGGCGCGGCATATCGATGGGTTGGTCGGCATCGAGCAGCGCGCAGCGGTGCAATGGCTGCCGGGCAAGCCGTTTGCGACCTTCGTGCGCGGCATCGAGATTCGTTTGACGATCGACGAAGAGCATTTCGTCGGCACGAGTCTCGCGTCGTTCGTGCGGGTGATCGACACGTTTTTTGGGCTGTACGTGCATCTGAACAGCTTTGTGCAACTGGTCGTCGTGTCGAAGCGCACCGGCGAGGAGATTCTGCGATGCAAACCGCGCAGCGGCGAATCGATCCTGGCGTAGTCGAACAACTTCTCGACGAACCGCATCGCTTCGAATTTTTTCAGGCGGTGCGGATTCTCGAGAAGTGGTTCGCGCAACAAACGCCGTCGAGTCATGGACGCCCCGGCGAAATCGTCGCGCAGCGGATTGCCTTTCGCAATTCGCTGTCGATGTCGTTTCCGCCTAGCGAGATTCACAGCGCACAGTCTTACGACGATGAAGGCACGGCGCTGAAAGAGAAGCCGCAACGCACCGCCGCGCTCGAAGCAGGCTCGCTCCACAAGGTCGATATCACGCCGGCGTTTTTCGGTTTGCTCGGCGGACAGGGCGCGCTGCCGCTGCATTACACCGAACAGATCATCGCGCGTGAGCAGATCAAGCGCGACCGGGCCGCACGCGAATTCTTCGACGTGTTTTCGAATCGCGCGACTGCGCTTTTCTACGCGGCGTGGAAGAAGTACCGGCTGCCGTTTCATTACGAACTGGATCGCGACGAGCGTTATTTGCCGCTGTTGCTCGCGTTGGCAGGCGTCGCCGACGACGACACGCGCAACAGTCTGCAAAGCGGCGACGGCGCGCTATTCGACGAAGCGATTGCCGGTTATGCATTGGCCGCACGGCACCGGCCGGTTTCAGCAGCCTATCTGCAACGTACGCTGTCCGAGTACTTCAAGGTGCGGGTGCGCGTTGAGCAGTTCGTCGGCAAATGGTACGACGTGCCGCGCGATCAATTGACCGTGCTCGGCGGTGTCAACGCGACGCTCGGCGCCACCGCGCTGGCGGGCGAGCGGGTCTGGCAACGCGACATGCGCGCGCGGCTTGTGATCGGGCCGCTCGACAAGGCCGACTACGAAGCGTTTTTACCTGGCGCCGACCGCGCCGTGGCGCTCGAACGCATGCTGACGCTGCTCGCCGGCGTGACCCTCGAATATGAGGTCTCGCTGGTACTGCGCCGCAAGGAGGTGGGACCCAGCTCGCTGAGCGGCGGCGCGCGCCTCGGCTGGGACGCATTTCTGTGCACGCGAGAAGCCGACCGTGACCGTGCGGATGCCCGCTACGAATTGCACGTGATTCACTGACTACAACGATAGAACCTGGACCCGGATCGCACGACATGAGCACGTCCCTCAATACCCTGATCGCCAAACTGAATCCGACCTGCCGGCAAGCGGCGTTGCTCGCGGCGAACAACTGTCTCGCACGCGGTCACTATGAGGTCGACCTCGAGCATCTGCTGCTCGCGCTGCTGGATGAACCGGCGAGTGACGTCACGCTGGCGCTGCGTGCGAGCCGGGTCGACGCGCATGCTTTGCGCGCGGACATCGAGCGCGAATTGCAGCGCTTGAAGACCGGCAATACGCGCACACCGGTCTTCTCGAAGCACCTCATCGATTTGCTTGAACAGGCGTGGTTGATCGCGTCGCTCGATTCGCAGATCGGACGAATTCGCTCGGGGCATTTGCTGCTCGCGTTACTGACGGCGCCGGACCTCGCGCAGTTTGCTGAGCGCATGTCGCCGTTGCTGCGCGACGTGCGGGTGACGGATCTGAAGCACAAGTTCGACGAAATGACCGCGGGGTCGCGTGAAGTCGAACGGAGCAATACCGCAGAGAACGCTGCGGAAGGCGTGAGCGATGTAGCTGCAGCTGATTCTGCACCCGGTGCACCTTCTAAAACCCCCGCGCTCGATACCTACACGAGCAATCTCACGCAGCGTGCGCGCGAAGGCAAGATCGATCCGGTAATTGGCCGCGAAGGCGAGATTCGTCAGACCATCGACATCCTGATGCGTCGCCGGCAGAACAATCCGATCATGACGGGCGAGGCGGGCGTCGGTAAAACAGCGGTAGTCGAAGGCCTCGCTCTGCGCATTGCGGCTGACGACGTGCCTGCACCGCTGAAAGGCGTCGCGTTGCACGTGCTCGATATGGGTTTGTTGCAAGCCGGCGCGAGCGTTAAAGGCGAGTTCGAGAACCGCCTGAAGAACGTGATCGACGAGGTGAAGAAGAGCCCGCATCCGATCATTCTGTTTATCGACGAAGCGCATACGATCATCGGCGCCGGTGGCCAGGCCGGGCAGAACGATGCGGCGAATCTGCTGAAGCCGGCTTTGGCGCGAGGCGAATTGCGCACCATCGCGGCGACCACGTGGAGCGAATACAAGAAATACTTCGAGAAAGATGCGGCGCTGGCGCGGCGTTTCCAGGTCGTAAAGATCGAAGAACCGAACGAGACGCTCGCGGCGGCGATGTTGCGTGGCATGGCCGCGTTGATGGAGAAGCACTTCAACGTCCGCGTGCTGGACGATGCGATCACCGAAGCAGTGCGTCTGTCGCATCGCTACATCAGCGGCCGTCAACTGCCGGATAAGGCGATCAGCGTGCTCGACACCGCCTGCGCGAAAGTCGCGCTCGCGCATAGCTCGACACCCGCCGCGATCGACGACACGAAGAAACGCCTCGAACGCGTCGACGCCGAAATCGCGGCGCTGGAACGCGAAGTGGCGAGTGGCGCGTTGCACGACGAGCGGCTCGCGGAACTGCGCAGCCTGCGCGAAGAAGACGTGAAAGACCTGGCCGAAGACGAGGCGCGCTACGGCAAGGAGCGTGCATTGGTGACGGAGATCGTCGGCTTGCGCGCGGAAATCGACGCCGCGCGCGTCAGCAGCGCGGACGCCGCGCAGGCGGACAAGGCGCAGCAGGCGCGCGAAACGCTGGCCACGCGTGTTGCGGAATTGCATGCCTTGCAGGGCGGCCAGCCGATGGTGCCATTGCAGGTCGACGGCCACGTGGTCGCCGAGATCGTCGCTTCATGGACCGGCATTCCGCTCGGTCGCATGATCAAGGACGAAATCCAGACCGTGCTGAATCTGCAGCCGCTGCTGGCCGCACGTGTGATCGGTCAGGACCACGCGCTCGATGCGATTGCACAGCGCGTGCGCACCGCCAGCGCGAGTCTCGAAGATCCGAACAAACCGCGTGGCGTGTTCATGTTCGTCGGACCGTCGGGTGTCGGCAAGACTGAAACCGCGCTGGCGCTCGCCGATGTGCTGTACGGCGGCGAACGCAAGATGGTCACGATCAACATGAGCGAGTATCAGGAGGCGCACAGCGTGTCGGGCCTGAAGGGTTCGCCGCCGGGCTACGTTGGTTACGGCGAGGGCGGTGTGCTGACCGAAGCGGTGCGTCGCAATCCGTATTCGGTCGTGCTGCTCGACGAAGTGGAAAAGGCGCACCCCGACGTGCTGGAAATGTTCTTCCAGGTGTTCGACAAGGGCACGATGGACGACGCCGAAGGGCGCGAGATCGATTTCCGCAACACGCTGATCATTCTGACCTCGAACGTCGGCTCGCAGGCGGTGATGCAGGCGTGCCTGAACAAGAGCGCCGAAGAGTTGCCCGATCCGGACGAACTCGCGGAGACGTTGCGCCCGCAACTGTACAAGGCGTTCAAGCCGGCGTTCCTCGGCCGTATGAAAGTAGTGCCGTACTACCCGATCTCCGACGACGTGCTCGCCGAAATCATCGACTTGAAGCTGGAGCGGATTCGCCGCCGCATCGAATCGAATCACAAGGCGGTGTTCGAGTGGGACGAGTCGCTCGTCGACGCTGTGCTGGCGCGCTGCACCGAAGTGGATTCCGGTGCGCGCAATGTGGACCACATTCTGAACGGCACGCTATTGCCTGAAGTCGCGCAGCAGGTGCTGGAGCGCATTGCCAATGGCACCGCGATCGAACGCATCTCGGTCCGCGCGAGCGAAGCGGGCGAGTTCGAATACACGGTTGCGTGAACAGGCCAGTCCCCGCCTGCTTGCCAATCTGTTTTAATGCCGTACCGGAACCTTATTGCTTTCTGTCATGCCGACTAATCTGAACACGCTGCTGGCGCCGATCAGCGAAGCCTCGCCTTGTGGCGACGACCTGCTGTTTTCGGCGGATTTCGACGCGATTCAGCACGCGCGCCGATTCGAAGACCCGTCGCTCGACCAGGGCGAATGGGTCACGGATATCAAGGAGGCCGACTGGCCATTCGTGGTCGAACGCTCCAGCAATCTGCTGCAGACGCAGACCAAAGACCTGCGCCTCGCTGTCTGGCTCACCGAAGCGTTGGCCATCGAAGAGGGCGTGACCGGTCTCACGCAAGGGTATGCGCTGCTGACGGGGCTGTGCGAAAAGTACTGGGATCACGTCCATCCGTTGCCGGAAGGCGACGACACCGAGTATCGCCTTGGCAACGTCGCGTGGCTGATGGGCCGCACTGGTGATCTCTTGCGGGCGATGCCGCTCACGTCGTCGCAAGGCAGCTCGTACAGCACGATCGATTGGGACGTGGCTACGCATGTCGCGCAAGCGGTCAAGCGCGATCCGGATCACGCCGACGATATCGCGCGCGGCAAGCCTTCCATCGAGCAGATTGAAGCATCAAAACGCGCCACGCCGCCGGCGTTCTATTCGACCCTGCTGGTCGATCTGAAAGCATTCGAAGCGGCGATGCTCGCACTCGAACAGCAACTGGACCAGCGCGCGGGCGATTCAGCGCCGAGTTTCCGTCAGGCGAAAGATGCGTACGAGAGCGTTTACCGGTTGGCGGAACGCTTCGCGCGCGAACTGGGTGTCAGCGCTGAAGCGTCACTGCCGAAGGCGCCGAAGCCGGAAGAACACGAGCGCGCCGAGCCTACCTTCAAGACTTCACCGCAACGCGAGGAACCCGTGTTGACGACCATGCCGACCACGATCAGTCCGATTGCAGGAATCCAGAGCCGTGCGCAAGCCGTCGCGCAGTTGCGTGCCGTGGCCAAGTTCTTTCGCAGCACCGAGCCGCATAACCCTGCTGCGTACCTCGCGGACAAGGCGGCGGAATGCGCAGATATGCCTTTGCATCAGTGGTTGTCTTCGGTGGTGAAGGACGATGGGTCGCTCGCGCATATTCGCGAGTTGTTGGGCGTGAAGCCCGAGGAAAACAGCTAGAACTTCCTTGAACGCAAGAAAAAAGCCTGGCATCGAAATCGGTGCCAGGCTTTTTTAATTCATAAGGTCAAGCGAGCAGCAACTCAAGACCCTGCGCGAAACTCAATACGTCGATTACGCGCCCGCCCGTCGGTCGTATCGTTCGATGCGATCGGCTGATCCGGACCAACTCCTGTGGTCGTCATCTGCTCGGGCGGAATGCCTCTTGCAACCAGATAACCCTTCACCGCGTCCGCACGCGCCTGGCTCAGCGCGATATTCGAGGTGCGATTGCCCGAGTTGTCAGTATGGCCGATGATCGCCACCGTCTTCGTCTGCATCTTCGACAACACGGCCGCCATCTGATCGAGAATCGCGCGGCCTTGCGGCGTAAGTGTCGCGCTGCCCGTCTCGAACTCGATCGTGCGATTCGCCAAGGTCTGGTCGAGCAGGCCCTGTTCCGATGCGCTCACGCGTAGGCCGTTCTTGATCGTGTAGGTCGGGTTCAGCGCGTTCGCCATATCGCTTGCGAGCTGCTGGCGCTGCGATTCGTTGTGCACCTCGCCCTTCACGTCGATCTGCGTGCCGTCGATTTTCAACTGCCCTTTGCTGATCTGCTTCAACTGCGGGCCGATCAGCTTCTGTACGTTGGCAGACCAGTTCGGCGGCGTCGCGACGTCGGCGACTTCAATCTGATCAACCACGTTGGCCGAGCCGTAGGTGTCGCGCAGACGTGCGAGCACGGCCGCTTTGGTCGCTTCATCCGGCACCTTTCCGCCCACCACCACCTGGCCCGGTGTTGCATTGGCCGGTGGCGGCGCTGCGCTGATCGCGCCCGTGCCGCCGCCCGTGGTGCCGCTGGCGAGGCCGGCCGTGCTGACAGCAGGACCTGCAGTGCCCGACTGTGCCGACGGCAGAGCCGTCGTGCGAATCGCCATGCCGCTGTTGTCGACCGGCGTGACGCGTGCGGGGCCGTCGTTGTCGGCATGTGCGAGTGCGCAGACGAGAAGACCTGCCAGCAGCGAGGCAATGCGCGTGTGTTTGCTCAACATCGTGTCACGCTCCCGTGAATGCTTCGCGGAACGTGTCGATGCTGACACGCAACGACAGTTGCGGTTGGTCGAGGTAACTGACGAGCTTGCTGATGCCATGGTCGTTTTGTGCGTGTTCGTCGATCCACTCGGGATCGTCGATATCGATGTTGTGTGCCGCGTACGCCTGCGGATCGACCACGCTGTGCAGCGTTTTGGCCGAGGCGCCGTTAAAGCCGATGATGAGCCGTTCGCGCTCGGCAATCGTACCGATAAAAATCGCCAGTTCGAAATCGGCCTGCGAGACGAACGGTGCGATCAGTTCGAGCCAGAAAGCGGCGACGAGCGAGCGATAGAACGGATCGTTCGGCAGCGGCAGTGTGAGCCCGCGTTCGAGATGCGACGAACCGCTTTGCATCACCGGACGCAGCAGCGAACCGAGCGCCAGCATCGCGCCACGCAGGCGCACCGGATGGCCGCTCGCAAGCAGCATTTGTTCGAGGCCGGAGAGCGTTTGATGTTCGACGAAGTCGTTGAAGGTGCCGTCGTGCGGATTGCCCGGACCGCCGCCGATTTCGATCGGCACTTGCGTTTCGCCGAGCGCGTGCAACGCGCCGGCCGGCTCGCTCACGCCGAGCAAGGGCTTCATCTGCGAGGCGATGCGCGACCACAGGCGCGCAAAGGCTAGCGGACTATGCGCGAGGAACGTCAGCGGCTTTTCTACTTCCAGCGCGGTGGCGGCAAGAAACGGAAAGCGGCGCGACGATTGATCCTGGCTCGCCACCATATGCCCGGCAATCGCCAGCTTGCTGCGCGAACCGAGGAACGCGAAGTGCATCGGCTTGGCGTTTTCGTAGACGATCTTCCAGCGCGGATCGTCAGTGAGCAACTCCATGGCCTCGGCGATCCAGCGGTCGAGCGTGGCTAGCAATTGCGGGTTATGCGCGCTTTTGACGAAGTCGCCGCGCGACGGAATCTTGCCGAAGTAGGCGATTTGCGCCTGCACGGTTTGCGTCATTGCGCACCCCCTGTGTTCGAAACCGCGGCGGCGGCCGTGGCCGGCCGTGCCGCTGGTGAGGCCGGTGCGGCAGCGGGCGCGGTGCCCGCTGTTCCTGTTGGTCCTGGCGCACCCGCGGCCGTCGCATTGACTGAATTCGCCGCGGCGCTCACGTCCGCCACCGACGACGGCAGCCGCAAGCCGCGCAGGCTTTGCTGTTGCGGTGCATCGCTGCTGGCGCTGCCCGAGGCCTGCGAGGTGCTGATGATGCGCATGCTGACCGCAACCGTGACATTGCCTTGCGTCCACGACAGATCGAAGGTGCCGTCCGGACGGCGCTTGCGTTGCGCCGAGTTGATCAGCTTCTCCAGACCGTAGCGGCCCGGTTCGTTGACCAGTTGCAGCGTGCGGCCGTCGAAGGTCGTGGCGTTCAGCGTCGCGCCCGGCGAGCCCGACGGATTCGGCCACACGAAGTTGGTCCACTGCGGCGGCGTATTGCGGTAACGCATCTGCTGGCCGTCGATCGCGAGCGTGTATTCCGTGGTGCCGCTGCTCGGCTGCGGCAGGATCTGGAATACGGTCTGCGGTTCGGCCGAGCTTTGACCACCCGAGGTCGCCGCGCCACCGGCAAGCGGCGCCACCCAGCGCGCGAAACCGCTGGTGAAGTCGGGCGTCAGCGCGAGACCCATGTCGCCCCATGTGCGTGAGGTCAGCGTGTCGCCGCGGCGCACCGCGAGCGGCCCGAGCGTGGTGCCGACGAACTTGGCGATCGCGCCGTCCGGCCCGAACACCTGGGCGATTTCGCCTGCGCCGGCTTCGACCTTTGCATCGCCTGCAAAGGGATACTTGTTCGCGAGCGACCCCTGGAAGGTCTGGTAGACCTGCGCGTTCCACACCTTGTTGACTTCAACGCTGGCCGGCTGGATCACCACCGCATACGCCGCCATCAGCGGACGCACCAGCAGCGGGCGCAGTGCCTTGCGTTGCGAATCGGTGAGGCCCGTCAGCATCTGTTCGTCGACGTACTTCAGCGAATCGGCCAGTTCGGAGCCGCTGCCGTCGAGCGTCTGCTGCATCAGCTGACGTGCGCCCGGTCCCGGATCGCCCTGATTCTTGATCACGTTGAAGCGCGTACGGACCTTCGAGAGCGTGTCCATGTAGCCCTTCAACATCGAGCCGTTGTCGCCCGAGACGACGATGCGACCCAGTGCCGAAAACTCCTGGCCGATCGGTCCCATCGGCACTTCGACCGGATTGCCGTTGATGTCGATGTTGGCGTTCAACTGGCCGGTCGGCGCACGCGAGAACCAGTTCTTGAACCAGCTCGTCATGCCGGTTTGCGCGCGCTTCAGGTTCGCGTTGAAGAGCGACGGGTTGTCCCACGAAGTCTGGTCGTACGCGGTTTCGAGGACCTTGCGGATTGGTGAATCCTGCGGGTCGCCGAGACGGTTCATTGCATCCACCGCCTGACCGAAGCTGCCGAAGCTCTGCACGGCAATGCCCTGCATGAACTTCTGCCAGTGCATTGCGTACTCCGTCTTGTACATCGCCACGAGTGCTTTCTGGATCTGCTCGGGACTGCCTTCGAGCGTCAGGTCGTCATGCGCGGAGGTATTGAGCACCCAGTCCTTGGCCTGCAATTCCTTGGTGGCGGCATCGCGAATCGCCGGCTGCACGTACTGGAACCACGCTTCACGCGTAAAGGTGCCGGGGATTGCGTAGCTGCCGGCCACCAGCGCCGTATTGTTTTCGCCGACGATGCGCGCGATCGTCATCGGCGCGAAACGGGTCGACGCACGCGCCTTGATTTCTTCATAGACGCGCTGACGAGCCGGCATGCCGCGCACCACGCGGCGCAGGTTTTCACGGGTCTGGTCGACGAGTCCGAGGTTCTGGTCGATCATCGGCCAGTCGTTGTCGGACACGCGCGACAGATAGAAGGTGATCATGCGCTCGGCGCTGCGGATCATCTCGTCGCGGGGCATGTTGCCGCGATTCGTTTCGAGCCAGCCGCGCCAGAAGCGGGCGACCTGATCGGTCAGGTGAGCGGTTTCCACGTGACGCTTGTCGCTCAGCATCAGGTAGGTCTTGAGTGCGTTGTACGCGTCTTCGACGTTGGTCGGCGACGCATCGCTATACAGGCCGCCCTGGCTGTTCGCCGCCATGGCAGTGTGCGCGGACACCGGAATCGCTGCGGCGTCCGGCGTGCGGTTCAACGGCGCGAGCTGATCGGGGTGCGCATTGACGTCCTTCAGGAACGACGCGAGATTCTGCGAGACCGGGTCGAGCAGGATCTGGCGCACGCCGTTGTAATACTCGGTGAGCAAGTGCTGCTCGAGGCGGTCGCCCTGATACAGCCCGAGCGACACGGCCAGCGGCTTGTCGCGGCGGAACTGTTCGAGCTGGTCGATGCGGTCTTCCAGAATGTCCATTGCCTGCAAGCGCGATTGCAGGTCGTTGCGGTTCTGCTGCAGGCGCACCACGTTGTCGAGGTCGGCCTTGACGTTGTCGGCGAGCTGCTCATTGCCGATCGTCGACCACGTCCAGCCGCCGAGCGCCAACGCGAGCACCGCGACGAAGCCGAAGAACGTGGCATAACGCATGCGCGTCTTGGCGGGACTGGCGAACTGCTTGACGGTCTGCCGGTCGGCGAAGATCACCTTGGAGAACAGGTCGCGCAGGAAGAAGCCGTTCTTCGAGAACGCGCTATGCGGCTTGGGCAGACTGTCGGCAGAGAGGCCGAAACGGTTGGCGATGCGCGTGGCGGCGGCGCTGTTGGTCTCGCCTTCCTGCAGGGCGCTGGTAAAGTAAAAACCGCGGAAAATCGGCTTGTGCTGGAACGGGTTGGTTTCGAACAGCGTGGCGAGGAACGCGCGCAATGCGGGCTTGATCGTCGAGAATTCGAGCGGGAAGCTCAACTGGCCCGGCGAGAGCTTGTTGCCGCGGTTGATCGACATCTGCGCAACGCTGATTTCTTTCAGGCCGTCGTAGAGCTCTTCAAAGTGCTCGTCGAAGAGGCCCACCACGTCGCGCTTTTCGTCCGGCTCGTAGGGCAGGGTGGCGCCCCACACGCGGTCGTATTCGTGGCGGTCGCTGCCGCTGAAAAATTCGGTGAAGCCCGTGATCAGGTCGGCCTTGGTGAACATCACATACACCGGCGCGAACACTTCGAGCTTCTCGGTCAACTCCTGCACGCGTTGGCGCAGGTTCTTCGCGAGATTGATCGCGAACTCGGGCTTGCTGCTGGTCAACTCGGCAATGCTCGCCGTGACGATGATGCCGTTGATCGGCGCTTTTGGCCGGAAACGCTTGAGCAGGCCGAGGAAGCCGATCCATTCGGTGCGGTCTTCTTCGTGCACGGAATAGCGGCCGGCGGTGTCGAGCAGAATGCCTTCGGTCGTGAAGAACCAGTCGCAGTTACGCGTACCGCCGATGCCGTGAATCACGGCGTTGTTCTTGTCAGCGAAAGGAAACTGCAGACCGGAATTCAGCACGGCGCTGCTCTTGCCTGCGGCCGGGTTGCCGATCACGATGTACCAGGGCAACTCATACAGCGCCGAGCCGCCGGACATCTGACCGATCTTCGAGGTCTTGATCGTTTTCACCGCGTCGACGAGGCGCGTGCGCAGCACGTCGAGTTCGGCCTGGCGCGCGGGCGTTGGGGCGGGGCCGGTTTCGGTCTGTTTTTCGGCTTGCTGCTCGAGCATTTCGCCGAGCTTGTTGTTCGCGCGCCGTGCGCGCAGGCGGCGCACCACCCAGACCAGCAGCCATAGCGCGATCACCGCGCCGAGCACGATGGCAGGCCACATCAGGTCGATTTGCAAGGTATCGGCACCGATGAACAAAACAGCAGCGAGCGCGAGCAAGCCGATGATCGAGAGCGTGCGTGTATGGGTCAACACGTTAAGAATGCGTCGCATAGGCCGTTCAGGTCTTGGTGATGTGTGTTGTGGCGCGTGTGTGACAAACAGCATGGTGCGAGCGCGGGCAAAGTCTGCCAGCGCCGCGTTTGAAATAAATCGAAAGCATATTCAGGCGAAGGTGAATGCGGCCGGATTGTTAAATCCGCCGTGGAATGTTTCGCCGATGGCGATGGGACGAATGCCGTTATGCAGGCGGCATTGCCGACTTTTGCCAGAAAATTTGCTTGAACGCCCCATTGCCAACCTCTTTATTGCCCACTTCGCCTTAATGACCACGCCCCAGGACGAAGCCGGGTTTGTGATATTCAACGTGCCCGAGATCCATCAATTTCCAACGGCCACCCCACGTCAGGCCGACCTGTTCGGCCGTCTGTCCGTATAACTGATAGCCTCGCATGGCCCAGGGATCTTTTTCTGAAATGACGAGCTTGCCGTCGCGCAAAAACGCATTGTCCGCGGCAAGACCGTATTGGTGATAGCTTTGAAACGCTGCGGCATTGGTGACGTTGCCCCCCATTTGCGCCAGGCGGTTTTGCCGCTCCGGACTGCGATAACCTTCCAGCAATGCCATTTCATACCCGTACTGCTCGTGCATGATTTTGTAAACGAGCAATAAACGCGTTCTGAAATCGGCGTCGAGCAAATTCCAGTCGCGGCTCGCGTCTTTCAGCGCGGGCCGAATCTGCTCCACTTCCTGCGTTGCAAATACCTCGGGCGGCAGCGGCGGCGGGGGCACGAGCTGTTCGCCATTCAATAACGCGGCAATTTTCTCGTCCGGTACCCGTGCAGTGTCATCGAATTGGAATAATTGCCTGCCGCGTAAAGCCAATGCCACCAATGGCGGCGTCGCAAGAATACCTGTGGTGGTAAAAATCAGCAAGCGCCGCTTTGCCAGTAACTTTTGCATATCGACTGCAGTCGATTGCGAAATTTTTGCCGAACGCACTAATTGACCGCGAGCACGTGAAGCACCTTGAGATGCTCCGCGCATAACGCGGCCATGAATGGCGAGTGCGGCGCCTAATAAAGAGGCGCGTACCGCCGGCAATAGCAGCATTGCGGCGATCACAACGGCGAAGGCGAAATAGGCGAGAAGTACTACGGCAATCAAAGTCGACCCCGGAAATTGGAAACAATTGTATTTTGTAATGCTTGCTCTTAGAATCAGGCCTGCTCGGAGAGGAGCCGGAACGGTATTATCACGGCGAAATAATCCAGGATTCAATGAGACAGTGAATGAGTGCGCCGGAAAGTTCGAATTCCAAAGCCCCACCTAGCCTGTTATCCGATAAGGCTAAGGGCGCCGATGGCAATGGTTCGCGAATTCTCGCGAATCTGGAAGGCCGCGTCGAGCCGCCTACCGATAAACCACGCCGGTCCAAAACGCCGCTGCTGCTGGTCGCCTTGCTGGTGATCGCGGCCGGTGGCTGGGGCGCGTGGCATATGCAGCAGCGTGTGCAGACGGAGTCGTTGGCGTCAGCCACGCCTGCCAACGCCACGAAAGCTGCTGTGCCGGCGTCCGCCGCGAGCGGTGCTGCGCAGGTCACTGCGAAAGCGGAGGCGCCGGCTGCAGCGTCGTCGCAAGCGGCCACGATCGTTGCTGATGACAGCGACAGCAAGGCGCCAGCGGCATCCGCGGGTGAGCCTGCAAGCGGTGATGGAAGCCGCTTATCGCGCGCGCTTGCCGATGGCGCTGAGCCGAGCACCGCGTCTACACCGGTTGCGTCCGCAACGGCTGCGTCGGCGGTCACGGTGCCGGCGGCAAAGCACGGTAAGAGCTCCTCCACGGCTGTCGCCAGCAATGCGAAACACGACACAGCGGCGCACAGCAAGAAGGAAAGCGCGAGCGCAAGCAATCATCACGCGAGCGCGCCGACCGCGGTCGCTCAAACGAAGAAATCGCGCCCTGCCGGTAATGCTTCGAAAGATGATTCGGATGCCGATCTATTGGCTGCACTCGTGGCGCGCACCAAACCGGCTGACGCGAAAGTGGCAGACGGCAGCACGGCCACCAAGGTCAGTGCATCGGCTGCGCCTGGTAACGCCAAGCTGGCAGAACGCGTGAAAGAGTGCGGACAACGCGGCTTCTTTGAAGACCAGTTGTGCCGCTGGCGCGTGTGCGATGGACATTGGGGTAAAGACCCGGCTTGTCCGGGGGCTGCGCCGCAGGCACGTCAGCCGTAAGTTCGCGTAATGCGCGGCGCGTCTTCGTGACTCGCGGCACATGCGGTCCACGCAATTCACATTCGCTGTCGCAGCGTTTTGTGAATCTGCGGCTTCACAGCTAGCGATGCGCGTCACTCGACGCGCATTCGTTTCGCCACCGCCGACCTGCGCATTACCTTCCACTGGTACTTCGATCCTGCGTTGCTTCGCGTCCCCAGCTTGCGCGCCAACAGTTGTGAATCCTTCGGCGGACCGTTGCGCAGCGAGATATCGGCGCATTGTTCAAGCAGGTCCACCACCTGATCGGCCAGAACGATGTCGAGCGCAATGGCGGGATGATTCGCAAGAAACTCAGGCACGAGCGGCAGCAGATATTGCGTCTAAGATGAGCCCGCTTATTGGAGCAGTACGACTGCATTAAAAGGAGGCATCGGTGAAGGGACTTTTCGTGGCGTTGACCTGCGTGGTAGCCGTCTCGGCGCTCTCGGCGTGTAGCGGGAACGATATCAATGCGCAGACGAATCCGCCTAAGGTGATTATCGACAGCGACTACAACACACTGAGCGACGACGGTCAGCTCGGCGTAATGGCTGCGCAATTGCAGGCGCAGGGTTCACTGAAGGTATTGGGTATTACGGTGGTCTCAGGCAATCAATGGTTGAAGCAGGGCGCAGCGGATGCATTGAAATCGGTTGAGCGTCTTGGCGTTGAAAATCAGATCGGCGTCTATGCAGGCGCCAATTATGCGTTATCACATGATTTCGCCACCATCCAGGCCGAGCAGAAGCAATTCCCGGGCGGGGACGGCTATCTCGGCGCGTGGAATACGCCCGAGCCGAAATCGGACAGCGACCTCGTTGCACCGCCTGACGGCTTCGCCACGCACACAAAATTGCAGGGCAAGAGCGCGGTGGATTTCATCGTCGATTCGGTGAAGCAATATCCTGGCGAGGTGACGATTCTGGCGATCGGCCCGCTGACCAACATCGCGCTCGCCACGCGTCAGCACCCTGAGATCGTGCCGTTGATCAAACAGATCATCTACATGGGTGGTGCGATCGACGTGCCTGGCAACACGACACCGACGGCTGAATTCAACTGGTGGTTCGATCCGGAAGCGGCGAAGACCGTGTTGCGCCTGCCGATCAAACAGGTGGTGATTCCGCTCGACGTGACGGACACCGTAAAGATGGACAAAGCGCTGTACGACCGCGTTGCGCACGATCCGAACAAACAGACCATCATCACGCAACTATTCAAGACCTTGAACGGCTATGGGTTCGACGGGAAGAACGGTTTTGAAACGAATCCGAACTACACCACGAATATCTGGGACACGCTGACGCTGGCGTATCTGATGCATCCGTCGTTCGCGACGCAGACAGTGGATGAATGGGTGGATGTGGATATGAGCTTTGGCGCCAATGACGGCAAGTCGACCGGTTACACCAGTTCGCCGCCGGCGGGTTTGCAGAAGATGACAGTGGTGAAACGCTTCGACAATCCGACCTTTTTCAATTTCTACGTTGATCTGCTGACACGTCCGGTACCCGTGACACTACCGAACTAACGCGTCCGTGATGTTGCGGGCCTGCATGAAACCCGCCTCAAGCGGGATGCAGGCCGCGCAATAACTGACGCACTCGCGACAAGTCCTGATCGACATGTTCGGTCTGCTCAAACAACTCCGCAAGCCAGTCGACGAAGGCTCGCACGCGAGGCGACACCCGGCGGTTTTTCACATATGCGACCGAAACCGCCATCGGCACAGGTTTCCACTGCGGCAGTACTTCGCGCAATAGTCCCGAATCGAGGTAGGGTTGTGCGGCGATTCGCGCGGGCTGGATCAGCCCCAGGCCTTGCAATCCGCAGGTGAGATAAGCCTGCTCGTCGCTGACTTTAACGAAGCCTCTGACCTTGACGTTTTGCGCTTCGCCGTCCACTTCGAAGTCGAAGTCGACTTCGCGGCCGTTATGCGGCGACATGCAATTGACGGCGACGTGTCCGCGCAGATCGTCGAGGTCGGCGGGTGTGCCATGTCGGGCCAGATAAGCCGGGCTTGCGCATGTCACGTGCTCGAGGGTGCCCAATTGCCGCGCGATCAGATTCGAGTCGGGCAATTCGCCTAGCTGGATGCTGCAGTCGATGGCCTCGGAGATCAGGTCAACCGTGCGGTTGCTGATGCCGATGGCGAGATCGAGATTCGGATAGCGGGCATGGAAGTCCTCCAGTGCTGGGAGGACGATGGTGCTCGCTACCGCGCCGGGCATTTCTATGCGTAGGCGGCCGGTCAGGTTGTCTGTTGCGTGACGGAGGCTCGCTTCCATTTCGTCGATGTCGGCGAGGATTTGCGCGCAGCGTTCGTAGTAGGCTGCGCCTTCTGGCGTGATGCTCAGGCGCCGTGTCGTGCGGGTTAGGAGGGGTGTGCCTAGCAGCGCTTCCAGATTCTGGACGATGGTTGTCGCTGTCGCGCGGGGGATGTTGAGGGATTCCGCTGCGCGGGTGAAGCTGTTGGTGTCCACGATTCGGATGAATGTCCGCATTGCAGTTATTCTGTCAATCACGATGCAAACTCCTGTTGGTGAGAGGGGGTGTTTTTTTGCCTTTGGCGGCGGCATTGGCCGGGTTCTTAGGGTTTTGGCCTTTCCTTGTTCTGGCTTTGGTGCCTTTCCTTGAATTGTTAGTGGTTTATTAGCGTTGCCCCTGTGCGGGGCGGCACTTACTTTCTTTGC
>NZ_JALPRH010000015.1:0-194149 GCF_030464795.1 Paraburkholderia sp. SECH2 | reverse complement strand
TTAAGCTAACTGATACTAATTGCCCGTAAGGCTTGATCCTATAACAGGTGTGTTTTGTGTCGATCAGTGTTAGCGCTTCAGCGCTTACAGTGATCCCACCCCCGAAGGGGGGCAGGACACCACGCACGGTTGAGTGATCAGTGTTGTGCCAGAAACAACACAACCCCCCTCTGGTGAGCATCACCAGAAACTACTTCTTCCAGATTGGTTGTATTGCTCCACGAGCAGTACGACAACAAGTCATGCCTGATGACCATAGCGAGTCGGTCCCACCCCTTCCCATCCCGAACAGGACCGTGAAACGACTCCACGCCGATGATAGTGCGGATTCCCGTGTGAAAGTAGGTAATCGTCAGGCTCCCCAGCATGACCAGAAACCCCACCCCGCAAAGGTGGGGTTTCTGCGTTTACGGCCCTGAAAATTCCGTCAGCAACGCCACTCACTCCTTCCCGATCCGCAGCGCGTTCGCGTACCCCGTCAACTCCAGATAGGCACGTCCAACTTCCGCGCCGTCACAGCTCACCCGCACTGCACCCTCCCAATACACTGCACCCGTCGACTGACGGGAATCGAGTTCCTGGTCGTCCATCAACGGATCGAGGCGCCACGTAAGCGCGCCGGTTTTGACCGTCATCGATACGGGATACGACGTGTTCGTGCGTGGCGAGCGCCATGTGCGAATTGGAGTGAAATCGACCTGATCGCGGCCGAACGTTGCCACTTGGCCGTCGCGATTTCTGAGTGCAGCATGTGCCCATGTTGCGTGTCCATCGCGACTGCGGACCTTGAAAGCCATCAAGGCTGAACCGTCCGCCAGATTGGCGCCGAGCCAATCCCATCCGACCGCGTCGGCATCGAGCAGCGTGCTGGACCATTCGTGATCGAGCCACGCCGCGCCGGTAACGGCCGTTTCGCCCGTCGATTTGCTGCCCGCCGAGACCGGTCGAACTACGCTGCCAGTCACGCGCAATTGTGGCTCGCTGTAGTAATAGCTTGCCTGTTCCGGCCGTGGACCCTTGCGCGAGTAGCCGTGTTCGCCCTGGACCAAAGGAGCCTGCGTCGGCGTCAGTGCGAGGCGCAGCGCGAATCCGTTCGCGTCCACTGTAACGTCGTAGTGACCGTCGCCGGCACGGACGATTTTCCATGCATCGAGTTTGACGTCGGTATTGTCTGGCTTCGCATATGCCAGCCCGAAGCCTTGGCGGGCAATGCGCTGATCGTGCGTCAGATGACCAAGCGCAGGATCGCTTAACGCGGCGTGGGCGATGATCAATTGCGATGGTGCGAACGCACTCGGGTCCGCTGCGTCGTGACCGGTTGCCGAGCGAAAGAAGGTGATCTGGAAACCGAGCGGCTGATTGTCCGGTGTCGTGAGCCAGCCTGTTGCGTACCACCACTCGGTGCGAAAAGCCGGGTGTGCGCCGCTATCTTGCGGCAGCACGATCGAATGGTCCGGCATGACCGCTGCGAACTCCGGTGTCGCGGCTACCGCAGATGCTGTAGCCACCAAACCCAAGCAAAGCAACGCCGCATGAATCGCAGCGTTCAGCCTTCGTGCACTTGCCAGGCGCCGCGGCGCAGCCGATGACCTGCCTGGAACGCTGTGCGCCAGGCGGACGCGACCAGTTCGACAGGAGCATGTAGTCACTCGACACGCCACTTGATACATCGCTCGATACGTCGCTTGATACGCCGATCCATACGCCGCGTCATACATCGATTCCCGCACCACCTCCCGCGACGACCCACCCATCACCAATCCTCCTTCACCGCGCGCACCGCATCCACCGACACCGCGCCTCGTCCCGCAATTACCGCCGTCGAACACGACGAAGCCAGCATCACCAACGCCACCGTGCCGAGCACTGTCCATGGAACGTGCAGCGACATGCTCCAGTGAAACGACTGCGGATTGACGACGAACACCAGGATCAGGCTGATCGCGAATCCAAGAACGAAGCCCATCGCGATGCCGCAAGCGGTGAGCATCCCGCCTTCGAGCGCAAGAATCGCGAGAACCTGCGAGCGGGTCACGCCCACATGCCGCAGCATGCCGAACTCACGGGCCCGTGCGAGTGTCTGCGCGGAAAACGTCGCCGCGACGCCGAACAGGCCGATCACGATCGCGACTCCCTCGAGAAGATAAGTGACGGCAAAACTTCGATCGAAAATAACCAGCGTACGCGCGCGGATTTCGCCCGGTTGCGACAGGGTCAGCGATGCGCCGAAGGGCAGCGCACGCAGGCCGGCCATCACGCGTTCGACGCTCGTTCCCGGTTGAACGGTGACAGCCACATCCGTCGCGCCAGTGTCGGCGGTTAGGCGTCGATAATCCGCAAGCCGTATCTGAATCGCACCGGTCTGCCGCACGTAATCACGCCATACACCGGCTACAACGAACACGTGGCCGCGCTCACCAAGCGGTAACTGCACGCGCTGACCAAGCTTGTACCCATATAGATCGACCATTGCTTCGGATACCCAAACAGGTGTCTCGCCCTCATGCAACTCGGACGGAGGCAGCACCGCCCCGGTCATCTGCAGATTTGCACCCGGATCAGCGGCGTCGATTTCACGGGCGAGCACGGCGATGTCCGGCCGTGCAGGATCGAGCGTGAGATGCGAGGTACGAGCGAACGCTGCCGTCTTGATGCCGGGCACGGTACGCAGCAGAGTCTGTTCGTCGGGGCGCAAGCCACCGGTGTCGCCGTTCGGTGCCACGCGAACGTACAGATCGGCCGAGAGCAGGTGGCCCAACCAGTCTTCGACAGAAACACGGAAGCTCGCCACCATGATCGCCATCGCGACGATCAGCGCGAAGCTTGACAGCACGCCGCCCATTGCGATCGATGCATGGCCTGGCGCATTCGCGAGACGCGCCAATGCCAACGTGCTCGCCGCGCCAGCCCGACGCCGCGCGCCAATAGCACGGCTTGCCGCGCCAAAGATCAAAGCCGTCACGCGCGGCATCAGCGCAATCCCACCGACCAGCAACAGCGCAACCGCCAGATAGCCGCCAATAGGCGCATCGAACAGAGGCGGCACTTGAGTGAGCACGGCGGCAACCAGCAGACATGTCAACGCGGGCCAAGGCGTAGCGAGCCGGGCTAGTGCGCCTTCTTCGGCACCGGCTTTGAGCGCCGCCGCGGGCTGCGCACGCGCCGCCTCCAACGCGGGGGCAAGACTGCCTAATACCGACACGGCGATGCCGAGCATCAGAAATAGTGCGGTCGCGAGCGGCTCGAAACCGACGCGCGGTTGCACGCCGGGAAAGTAGCCGCCGCCCAGATCGCTGCCGAAAAAACGCAACGCGCCGCTCGCCATCGCATAGCCAAGCGCGAGTCCGGACAGCGAACCGAGGAGGCCGAGCAGTGCGCCTTCCATCAGGATCTGGCGCAGCAACTGGCCGCGCGTCAGTCCAAGCACGCGCAGCATTGCGAACTGGGCACGGCGTCGCACGACGCCCAGTGCCTGCGTCGAAAACACGAGGAACGCGCCAGTGAAAAGCGCCACCAGCGCGAGCACGTTCATATTGATTCGATAGGCGCGCGACAAACGATCGGTGCGGCTTTCGGCGTCGCGCGTCTCGGAGATCACCCACCGGCTGCCGAGTTGCGCTTGCAGATCACGTTTGAAGCGTTCGCGATCGACGCCGCGTTCGAGTTGCACGTCGATGCGCGACAGCTTGCCCGCCTTGCCGAACTTCCACTGAGCGGCGGCAATATCCATCACCGCAAGCCGCTGTCCCGGCCGCGTTCTCACGAGACCGCCAGCCACACGAAAGTGCACGATCGACGTGCCGCTTTGCAGCGCCACGTCATCGCCGATCTTCACGTTCAACCATTGTTGCGCCGCCGCCGAGAGAAACACCGTATCGGCTGCGAGCGTATCGAACGGCCGATCGGGCGACGGCACGCCAATCAGGTCAGGCGCAATGCGGCTTGCCTTGAATACATCGATACCGAGTACTGGCAACGCGGCGCTCTGATCCGGCACGGTCACATCGAGAGCGAGTACCGGACTCGCCAGCGCCACGCCAGGCTCAGCGGACAAACGCGGGTAGATGGATTCGTCGAATAAAGGTTGCGCACCGCGCACCTGCAGATCGGCCTCGCCCGACAGGCTGCGCGCCGCCGCCGAGAATTCATTGAAGGCCGCACTGTTGATCAATTGAACGGCGTAGCCAAGCGCGACGCCGAGCGCGATCGTTGCGATTGCAACCAGTGCGCGTCCGCGATGACTGTGCCACTCTGCGCCCAACAGCCAACGCGCGAGCCTGCGATGACCTCGCATTCGTTCCAGTGGGCGCGGGTCAGCGTGCATCATCAGCTGAACGCGCAGCGGATCGAGCGTCGGGGGCCGAGCCGGAAAAGGCGTTGCGCCCCAATGAAGCATGCAAACCGCCGTCGCTCAGAATCAGAATGCGGTCCGCCACTGCCGCGGCCGCCTCCGAGTGCGTGACCATGATGGTGGCCGCCCCGGTTGCCTTGCTTTGCGTGCGGAACAGGCCGAGTACTTCGTGTGCGGTATCGGGATCGAGGTTGCCGGTGGGTTCATCGGCGAGAATCAGTTTCGGACGATGCACGAGTGCCCGCGCAATGGCGACGCGTTGCAACTCGCCGCCCGACAACTGCCGCGGAAAATCATCGCCACGGCCGCTCAAACCCACGGCCGCGAGCATATCGAGCGCGCCGGCCATGGGCAGCTCGTTTAACAGAAGAGGCAGCGCGACATTCTGCGCAAGCGTCAGATGAGGCAGCACGTGAAACGCCTGAAACACGAAGCCCAGTTTTTGCCGGCGCAAGCGCGTCGCCGCGTTGTCATCCAGACGCGAGACGGCGCTGCCGTCGATGATCACGTCGCCGCTATCCGCGCTGTCGAGCCCGGCAATGAGATTGAGCAACGTCGATTTGCCGACGCCGGAGTCACCCATGATCGCGACGAATTCACCCGGCGCGAGCGTGAAATCGAGGTGCGCCAGCACGATGCGGCCGGCGCCATACGTCTTGCCAAGCCCGCGGCATTCGAGCGCGGGAACGACACCTTCATCACGAAGCAGCATGCGGTATCCGATAAGTCTGGCCGGTGAGGGCGGCGTCCAGGCGTGCGAAGAACTACCGTACTACGCACGAGCGTCGGCCCCTGAACCGCCGAAGTATATTCGGGTTCTGTAAGGCTCGCAGGCGAGCGCCGCCATAGCCCGATACCTGTCCGATAATGAACCGCCACCCGGATCGACAGGGTCTTTTCGGGCTCGCGCCGACGCTTCTTTAGAGTGCCGGATCAAAAAAATTTTCTGCTCGCGGACGCGCTAAATTTTCGCCGGCGGCTCGAAATCGGCTTTGATGGCGTGTCGTGCACCAGAATGATTTATTTCGGCGCGATCGTCTCGTCTAAGCGCCTATGCAAGAGCGGCTAATCGCCCGCCAATTGCTTTCTTCTTCATGTAAAAAGCATGGTGTATACCCTGGGGAAATTGCTTTGTGCGTCTGCACATTTTTCGGCGTTTCGCAAGGGCACACGTGGCAACAAAGCATTACCAACGGCGTTGCAGCGTTGTTGCGCTGCAAAAGTATTCTTATCTTGGTAATCTCCCACCCTTGGTCATTCGACTGCGGGTAAACGTGAGGCAGGCAGCACTGCTTCGACGTCGATTTCAGCGAAATCCAGCCTACATATCCATTTCAATGCTTTCGTTTTTGAAGGCATTGATGCGGCGTTTTGTATTTCAAGTTTTCAACAGAACACATGCCATTGCCTCCGCTTCTTAGCCTACTCATCTGGATCCCTATTGTCGCCGGCCTGGTGGTTTTGCGTGCCGGATCGGACGCGGCACGTGGCCGCACGCGATGGCTCGCGTTGATCGGCGCGATAGCGGGTTTCCTGCCGGTGATTCCGCTCGTATCGAATTTCCGCAACGACGTGACGTCGATGCAGTTCGTCGAGAACGTCCGCTGGTCGCCCACGTTCGATATCGCGTGGCACGTGGGGGTGGATGGCATTTCGCTGTGGCTCGTCGCGTTGACCGCGCTGACCACGATCATCATCGTGGTCGCCTCGTGGGAGTCGATCACCGAGCGCACCGCGCAGTACTTCGGCGCCTTCCTGATGCTGTCGGGTTTCATGCAGGGCGTGTTCACGTCGATGGACGGCATGCTGTTCTTCATCTCGTTCGAAGCGACGCTGATTCCGCTGTACCTGCTGATCGGGACATGGGGCAATTCGAACCGCTCGTATGCCGCGGTGAAGTTCTTCTTCGTCTCGTTCCTCGGCTCGCTGATGATGCTGATGTCGATGCTGTACCTGTATGCGCAGACGCACAGCTTCGACCTCGCGCTGTGGCGTGAAACTCGCCTCGGCACCTGGCCGCAGGTCCTGATCTTCCTCGGCTTCCTTGCTGCGTTCGGTGTGAAGGTGCCGATGTGGCCGCTGCACACGTGGCTGCCTGACGTCCACCTCGACGGCCCGACCGGCGCCGCGGTAATGATCGGCATGCTCAAGCTGGGCGGCTACGGTCTGCTGCGTTTCGCGTTGCCGATCGCCCCGCAAGCCAGTCATTTCTTCGCGCCGATGATGATCACGCTGTCGCTGGTCGCGGTGATCTATTCGAGCCTGCTCGCACTCGTGCAGACCGACATGCGCCGCCTGCTCGCGTATTCGACGATCGCGCACATGGGCCTCGTGACGCTCGGCCTGTTCGTCTTCAACCGTATCGGCCAGGCCGGTGCGATCGTGCAGATGCTGTCGTACGGCGTGGTGTCCGGCGCGATGCTACTGTGCACGGGCATGCTCTTCGACCGCACGAAGACGGCTTCGATCGCCGAATACGGCGGCGTTGCCAACACCATGCCGCGCTTCGCCGCGTTCGTGATGCTGTTCTCGATGGCCAATATCGGCCTGCCGGGTACCTCGGGTTTTGTCGGCGAGTTCATGGTGCTGATGGGCGCGATCCGCTTCAATTTCTGGATCGGCGCAATCGCGGCCTCCACGCTGGTCCTGAGCGCGGCCTACACGCTGTGGATGTACAAGCGCGTGATTTTCGGCGCGATTGCCAATGCACGCGTCGCGAAGCTTCAGGACCTCGGCAAGCGCGAGTTCGTGTTGCTCGGCGCGATGGCGTTGCTGGTGCTGGCCATCGGCATCAATCCGAAGCCGTTCACCGATGCGATCGACCCGTCGGTCGGCACGCTGCTGGCGCAATCGGAACGCAGCCTGCATCCGTCAGACTCCGTACCGGCTGACGGTGGCGAGCATCTGCAGGCTGCGGCTCCCGCTACTGTCGCGGCACGCACACCGGGCTGATCAAAACAAGGCGCGTGTCGCAGGTGCAACATCCGTCGCCAGGATGTTGCCTGTGCGGACGCGCCTTTGTCGCACCCGTACATACGTCCTTTCTGAGCATCCGCGCAGCCTAATCGCTCAGGTCACGCTGCGTTTTAATGCCTGTTTAAAGGGACTTTTGTGATCTGGCGATTCCGCCGGCACTTCGCAATAGCGCATTGCAAACCCTCACGTGCGCACAGCAGTGCGGCAACATGTCACACGGTGTTGCGGCGCAATAGATCGTTGCGAAAACGAGTGTTTATATCCCCTTGACGACCCCCTATTATGCGATCGCTTACTAATGGAGAGCGGTCGAATGACGTTCGTTGAAGTCGTAGAAGAAAGGCAATGGATATGAAAGGAAAAACGCTGCGAGGGTCGGCAGGTTTCCTTTCCGCCGGCCTTGTGTTGTTGCTCTCGGGTTGCAGCAACCTCGATGTTTTGAATCCGAAGGGGAGTGTGGGGCTGGCTGAACGTGAGCTGATTGCCACGTCGGTCTGGGCCATGCTGATCGTGGTCGTTCCGGTTATCGCGCTCACGCTGCTGTTCGCATGGCGCTATCGCGCGTCGAACAGGAATGCCGAATACAAGCCGGGCTGGGTGCATTCCACCGGCATCGAAATCGCCATCTGGACGATTCCGACGCTGATCATCCTGTTCCTCGCCGTGCTGACGTGGAAGAGCACACACGAGCTCGATCCGTATAAACCGCTCGAGTCTCAGGTCAAGCCGATCAACGTCGAAGTCGTCGCACTCGACTGGAAGTGGCTCTTCATCTATCCCGACCTCGGCATTGCATCGGTGAACCAGCTGGCGTTCCCGGTCGGCACGCCGGTGAACTTCCTCATCACGTCCGACACGGTGATGAACTCCTTCTTCATTCCGCAACTCGGCGGCCAGATCTACGCGATGGCGGGTATGCAAACGCGTCTGCATCTGATCGCCGACGAGGCCGGCAACTACGCAGGCACCGCGGCGAACTTCAGCGGCAAGGGCTTCTCGGACATGAAGTTCCGCGCGCTCGCCACGTCGCCCGACGAGTTCAACGCGTGGGTCAGCAAGGTCCGCGCCTCGTCCGACCGTCTCGACATGGACCGCTATCACGCGATGTCGGCGCCTACCGAGAAGGAGCCGGTGCGCTACTTCTCGTCGGTCGATCCGAAGCTCTTTCACAACATCATTGCCCGATACAACAACGGTAACGTCCTCGACAACATGAACGACGCTAACTGTGCGCCAAAGGGTAAGGGGTAACGCATGTTCGGAAAACTTACGCTCGATGCGATTCCGTATCACGAGCCAATCATCGTGGGCGCGGGCATCTTCATGGCGCTCGTCGGGTTGGCCGTGCTCGGCACGGTCACCTATCTCGGCAAATGGCGCTACCTGTGGACGGAATGGCTGACCTCCGTCGACCATAAGAAGCTCGGCATCATGTACATCATCGTGGCGATGATCATGCTGCTGCGCGGCTTCTCGGACGCGATCATGATGCGTCTGCAACAGGCGCTCGGCTATATGAGCCCGGGTTATCTGCCGCCGCATCACTACGACCAGGTGTTCACGGCCCACGGCGTCATCATGATTTTCTTCATGGCGATGGCGTTCATGATCGGCCTGATGAACCTGATCGTGCCGCTGCAGATCGGCGCGCGCGACGTTGCGTTCCCCTTCATCAACTCGTTGAGCTTCTGGATGACCGCTGTCAGCGCGATTCTGATCAACGTGTCGCTGGTGATCGGTGAGTTCGCGCAAACAGGTTGGTTGGCTTATCCGCCGCTGTCGGAGTTGCAGTTCAGTCCGGGTGTCGGGGTCGACTATTACCTGTGGAGTTTGCAGCTCTCCGGTATCGGCACCTTGCTCACCGGCGTGAACTTCTTCGCGACGATCGTAAAGATGCGCGCCCCGGGTATGACCTGGATGAAGATGCCGGTGTTCACGTGGACCGCGCTCTGCACCAACGTGCTGATCATGGCCTCGTTCCCGATCCTGACCGTGACGCTCGCGTTGCTCGGTCTGGACCGCTACCTCGGCATGCACTTCTTCACGAACGACGGCGGCGGCAACGCCATGCTGTACCTGAACCTGATCTGGGCATGGGGTCACCCTGAGGTGTACATCCTGATCCTGCCGGCGTTCGGTATTTTCTCGGAAGTCGTGGCCACCTTCGCCAAGAAGCCGCTTTTTGGCTACAAGACGATGGTATGGGCGACCTGCGCGATCATGGTGCTGTCGTTCCTCGTGTGGCTGCACCACTTCTTCACGATGGGTTCGGGCGCTGACGTCAACGCGTTCTTTGGTATTGCGACGATGGTGATTGCGATTCCAACCGGCGTGAAAGTGTTCAACTGGCTGTTCACGATCTACAAGGGCCGTCTGGAATTCACCACGCCCGTGCTGTGGACGATCGGCTTCATGATCACGTTCACGATCGGCGGGATGACCGGTGTGATGATGGCGATCCCGGGCGCGGACTTCGTGCTGCACAACAGCCTGTTCCTGATTGCTCACTTCCACAACGTGATCATCGGTGGCGTGCTGTTCGGTTATCTGGCCGGATTCAACTACTGGTTCCCGAAAGCGTTCGGTTTCAAGCTGAACGAAAAACTCGGCAAGGCTGCGTTCTGGTTCTGGCTGGTCGGTTTCTATGTCGCGTTCATGCCGCTGTACGTGCTCGGCTTTATGGGTATGACGCGTCGTCTGAACCATTACGACAATCCGGCATGGCATCCGTGGCTGATCCTCGCTGCGTTCGGCGCAGGGCTGATCGCTATCGGTATTGCCTGCCAGCTGGCGCAGCTGTACGTCAGTATCCGCGACCGCAATCTGCCGCAAAATCGCGACGTCTCGGGCGATCCGTGGAACGGTCATACGCTGGAATGGGCGATGAGCTCGCCGCCGCCGGTGTACAACTTCGCGATCATCCCGACGGTGCGCAAGCTGGACGCGTTCACCGACATGAAGTCGCGTAAAGCGCCGCAAGCAGAGCCGGTGTATCGCGACATTCATATGCCGTCGAATACGTCAGCAGGTCTGCTGGTTGGCCTGTTCTCGCTGGCGCTCGGCTTTGCCGGTGTGTGGCACATCTGGTGGCTTGCGATCGTCGGCCTGGTCGGTGCAATCGGCACGGTGATCATCTATAGCTTCCAGGACAACGACGGCTATTACATCCCGGCCGACACGGTCGCGTTGATTGAAGAAAAACGCTCCGGCGCTGGTGCCCACATTGCGGTAGAGGTGGACTGATGCTACAGAAGACTATTGCGGTTCAGCCGCATCTCGCGCCGGACCATGTGCCGTCGCAATCGGTATTCGGTTTCTGGCTGTACCTGATGACCGACTGCATCATCTTTGCCGCGCTCTTCGCCGTATTCGCGGTGATGGGCCATCAGTTCGCGGGTGGCCCGACCGGTAAAGATCTGTTCGAGATCCCGGGCGTCGCGCTTGAAACGTCGATGCTGCTGTTGAGCAGTATCACGTACGGCTTCGCGATGCTGGGCGCGCACAAGAACCGGAAGGGCGTGCTGCTCTTCTGGCTCGGCGTGACCTTCCTGCTGGGTCTCGCGTTCCTCGTGCTGGAAATGCGCGAGTTTTCGCACCTGATCGCACAGGGTGCGGGCCCGAGCCGCAGCGCGTTCCTGTCGTCGTTCTTTACGCTGGTCGGCACGCACGGTTTGCACGTTACTTGCGGCCTGATCTGGATGGTGGTGCTCGCCGTGCAGGTGATGCGTCATCGCGATCTGACCGAACGCGACATGATTCGCCTAACGTGCCTGAGCCTGTTCTGGCACTTTCTGGACGTCGTGTGGATTGGCGTCTTCACCTTTGTCTATCTTGCGAGCGTGATCTAAATGGACCATAGCCATCACTCACACCTGGCGCACCCGGACGAAGGGCACGGCGGTGAAAGTCACGGCAGCTTCGGCAGCTATACGGTGGGTTTCATTCTCTCCGTCATCCTGACTGCCGCGGCCTTCGGTCTCGTCCTCAACGGGACGTTGACCGGCGAGAACGCTCTGCTCGCAATCGCAGGCCTCGCGTTTGTGCAGATCGTCGTGCACCTGATTTTCTTCCTGCACATGAACGCGTCGTCGGCACAGCGCTGGAACGTCATGGCGTTCGGCTTCACGGTGCTTACGGCTGTGATTCTGATCGTCGGGTCATTGTGGATCATGCATAACGTCAGCATGCATATGATGTCCCGCTAGGCGGAAAACGTAGCCATTTGAGAAAAAGCCCCGCAAGGTGAAAACTTTGCGGGGCTTTCTTCATGAGTTCCGAAGGCGCACGATTCGGACACCGCGCCACGATTCGAGATTGACCTGCCTCGAAACACACGTTAGCATCGTTTCCATGATCGCATCTATCCATTCCCGTTCGCATTCTTTGCACGCATGCTGTTGCAGCCTGCCAAGGGGAGCTTGCGTCTAGAGAGTCGATCTGTACACGTCCGTATTCCTGAGGCCACCCGTCACAAGACCGGTGGCTTTTTGTTTTGATCTTTTCGTTTTCGCTCTCACGCACTTACGTTCACTAACGCGCTCAACACCACAGGAATTCACATGCCACTCGTCCTGTACGACACCTGGTCGCGCACCTTACGCGCTTTCACGCCGATTCAAGCGGACCATGTGGGGCTGTATTGCTGCGGTCCAACCGTGTACGACCACGCGCATATCGGCAACCTTCGCACCTACGTATTCGAAGACGTGCTGCGCCGCGTGCTGACATTGAACGGCTACACCGTGCGGCACGTCGTCAATATCACCGACGTCGGTCATCTGGTTTCCGATGCCGACGAAGGCGAAGACAAAATGGAGAAGGGCAGCCGCCGCACCGGCGAATCGGCGTGGGCGATCGCCGAGCGATATACCGAAGCCTTCATGAGCGACTGGCACGCGTTGAACCTGCTCGAGCCTGCCCTCTGGTGCCGCGCAACCGATCACATCGTCGAGCAGATCGATTTCATTGCCGGCCTCGAACGCAACGGCTATACGTACCGCACGGCCGACGGCGTCTACTTCGACACGAGCAAACAGGACGATTACGGCTTTCTCGCACGTCTCGATGTCGCCGGCCTGCAGGCCGGCAAGCGTGTGGCGTTAGGAGAGAAACAGCACGCAACGGATTTCGCGCTATGGAAATTCAGTCCGCCGGACACCATGCGGCAAATGGAGTGGGATAGCCCGTGGGGCCGGGGTTTCCCCGGTTGGCATATCGAGTGCTCGGCGATGTCGGCGAAATACCTCGGCTCGTGGTTCGACATTCATTGCGGCGGAGAGGATCACATCGCCGTGCATCACAGCAATGAAATCGCGCAGACTCAGGCACGCCATGGAACCCGCCTCGCGAACTTCTGGATGCACGGCCATTTCCTCACGCTGGACGCCGGCAAGATGTCGAAGTCGGGCGGCGATTTCGTGCGGTTGCAGACGTTGATCGATCGAGGCGTCGATCCGCTCGCGTATCGCTACTTGTGCCTCAGCGCGCATTATCGGAGCACGCTGCGCTTCAATCTCGAAGCGCTCGATGCCGCGCAATCTGCGTTGGACCGTTTGCGTCGAGCCTATGTGCAATGGCCCGAAGGAGGCGCGCCCGATGCGAACAGCGTCGAACGTTTCAAGGCCGAGGTCGACCAGGATCTGAATCTGCCGCGCGCGCTCGCCGTGCTGTGGGATGTGGTGAGAAGCGATCTCCCGGCGGCGACGCGACGGGCGACGGTCGATCGATTCGACGCCGTGCTAGGACTCCGGCTCGCCGACTGGAAGGAAGATGTGCCTGATGTTCCCGCCGATATCGCGCTTCTCTTCGATGCGCGTGACAAGGCCCGCGCGGCCAAGGACTGGAGCGAGGCCGATCGTCTGCGCGAGCAATTAAGAGCTGAAGGCTGGCTCGTGGAAGACGGTCCGGGTGGGCAGGTGCTGCGTCCGCGCGATACAGGGAAGTAACGATACCCTGGCGTGGCAATGAGAAGTAGACGGGTCGCCATGCTGGCCCGTCTATCCTCACGCTTCACGCGGTTTCTCGCGATGCCTAAAGCGGCACCACGACAGGCTCGGAGTGGCAAGGCGGCTTGCCGTATGGGACATGGACAGGCCCACAACCCCAATGAATCGGCGGACACTCCCAGCCGCGCCGAACGACAATAGGCGGCATCATCCCGCCGGGGCAAGCAGACGGTGCTTCCCGCGTGAGGTAGGCGATGCCGCCGCGGACGGATTGCGAAGCCGCGCGGTCGAGCTCATCGGCGCGGGGCAAATCTTTGAGAACTAGCGTTTTCATGGTGGATCTCCGGTAGGGTTGGATTAACAGTGAGCCCGGGTATCGCCGCGCTCATTGATTCCCTTTGCACACACCATGCCATCCGCCGCAAAGCGGCATGGCGTCCACATCAACCGATCTCGCGCGCGCAAGATGGTTGAGATACACCGACTCGTGACGCTATGGTGTTGGTGCACCACCAACAGCTACGCCCGTTGCGAGCATTCGCTACGCCCACCGGAATTGCGGGCACAATGGGCAACCTCGCGCCACTCGCGCACGAATCGCCGATTTCCATTAGCAAGCAAAGGAGGATGTATGAGCCAGCAGAAAGCCATCGAATATTCCGCAGCTTCGCCTGAAGTCAAAGCCGTCTATGACGACATCAAGCAGACCCGCCAGGTCGACGACGTCAATAACTTCTGGAAATACATCGCCCAGCATCCGCCTACGCTCGCGCGCACCTGGGACAGCCTGAAGGACGTGATGGCGCCGGGGGCGCTCGATCCGCTGATCAAGGAATTGCTTTACGTCGCGGTGAGCGTGACAAACAACTGCGGGTACTGCGTCGCGAGCCATACGGCTGCGGCCCGCCGCGCGGGTATGACCGATGAGATGTTTGGCGAACTGCTGGCGGTGGTCGGTATGGCGAACGAGACCAACCGCCTCGCGGTGGGGTATCGCGTGCCGATCGACCCCGCCTTCGAGTAAGGTCGTCGAGTAAGGGCGCGCGCTCAGCCCCGCGCTTAACCCTGCACGCCGCGCCATCCGGCGAGCAGTGCGGGCAGGTCGGCCATGTCGCGGAAGACGTGAACCGCGCCGGCGCCATGCAAGGCGGTAGCGCTGCTGTGGCTCAGTTCTTTCGGACAGTAGCCGAACACTGTGGCGCCGGCGGCTACGCCTGCCGTGACGCCCGTGACGGTATCGTCAACCACGGCGCAACGTTGCGGTTCTACGCCCAGGCTTGCGGCTGCGGCCAGATAGACGTCGGGATACGGCTTGTTGCGCGGTGTTTCGTGACCGCTGGAGATGCGCCCTTCGAAGCAGTCGAGAATACCGGCCTTCACCAGTTGCAATTCCACTTTGATGCGATCCGCGCCGGACGCGACAGCAATGCGTCCGTTGAGCGACGCATAAAGCGCGCGCACTGCCGACGCCGCGCCGTCAATCGCCACCAGCTCGCGATCGAGTGCCTCATTGCGGCGCGCACGAAATTGCATGAGCCATTCCGTTGTAATCGCGAAGCCGGTGCGCGCTTCGATGAGTGCGGCTTCATCCCTGACGGCCTTGCCGACAAAAATTTGCATCGCCTCTTCAACGCTCAATTGCCAGCCTAACTCGCCGAGCATTTCGGTGAGCACGCGGCTAGTGATGGGTTCGGAGTCGACGAGCACGCCGTCGCAGTCGAAAAGTACGGCGTCGAAAGGGAAATCGGCCATCGGGCAGGGTACGGAAAGTGGTCGCGGAACCGGCAAGGATACCTCACCGGCTCGCGCGACGCTGCGCAACGGCCCCAATGGAATCAGGACCCTGCAGCCTTATACCCGTCACTCAGCGTTTTCATGAACGCGATGATGTCCTGAATGTCCTGATCCGTCATGGCCGGCTGATCCCCGAACTTGCGATCGAACGGTGCATCGGCCACGTCGACATTGGCGTGATACTGCGCCGGCAGATCGTTGTACTTCTGTACCTTGCCCGAAGCATCGCGCGGATAGATTTTCTCGGGCGCCGTGTTGCGCAGGTTGTAGAAGTCCATGACCTGCTTGAGGTCGTGATACACGCCGTTGTGGAAGTACACCTTGCGCTCGGCAACATTGCGCAGGGTTGGCGTCAGGAACATCCCGCAGTACTGCGTCTCCTTCTTCATGTCGTCACGGAACGGCCCGCACACACCCATATCGAAGAACTTCGGATCCTTGTTGGCCGGAATGGCCGGATTCCGCGGCACGCCAAGGGCCTCGTACTGCGTGTCGGTGAACACCGGCGGCAAGCCATCCTTGCTGGGCTGGCTCAAGTGGCATCCCGCGCAATTAGCCTTGTCCTTATCGTTGAACAACTGCAAGCCATGCAATTCGGCGTGGGTCAGCCGCGCTTTACCTTCGAGCCAGTAATCGTACTTGCTGGTAAACGCATGAAACGACTGATCTTCGGTTTGATACCGTCCCACTGCGAACATGGCTTCCGAGATCAGCAGGCTCGGATTGTTGACGATGCCCGCTCCGAAGATCTGTTTGAACTGGTCCAGATATTTGGTTTGCAGCAGCTTGCGCGCGACATCCTCTTGCGTCGCGTTGGCCATCTCCACTGGATTCATCAGCGGACCGATTGCCTGGATTTGCAGCGTATCGGCGCGGCCGTCCCAGAACAGGCCGCCCTGCGGCACCATCGCCGGCGCGGCCGGTGCGGCAAGCGCCGTTTTCTGTGCGCGCTGCACGCCGGCGGCCTGC
The DNA here is from genome assembly GCF_030464795.1 of Paraburkholderia sp. SECH2. Taxonomy (NCBI): domain Bacteria; kingdom Pseudomonadati; phylum Pseudomonadota; class Betaproteobacteria; order Burkholderiales; family Burkholderiaceae; genus Paraburkholderia; species Paraburkholderia sp. SECH2. The sequence continues at coordinate 178,114 of NZ_JALPRH010000015.1, read as the reverse complement.
GTCGCCAGTTGTGTCATATCGACGGGCACGTCCGTATCGCCCTGATCCGGCCCGATGCTGAATGGCGCCTGACGGTACAGATACGTCAGCGACGGCGGCGGCCGATAGCCGGCCTGATTCATGTGCGCGCCGCCGAGTTGAACCGGAAACGCGTTATCCGGCGCGTACGAATGCTGTGCCGAGTGGCACGACGCACACGACTGCGTACCCGAGGCCGACAACGTCTGGTCGTAGAAAATCTGTTTGCCGAGCAGCGCAACTGCGCTCAGCGGCGCGTCCTGCGGACGCATCAAATGAACCGGATTGGGATTCGCGCCGGTGATTTCCTCGACGATCGAACCCACTGCGGGCGGCATCCGTTCCGGGTAGACGAGTGCGTACGCGCAAACCACAGCGAGCGCGAGCACGATGCCGACGGCGCTCCACACGAGCAGCCTGAGCCAGGCGCGACGGGTAATGACGGGACCCGGCTCACCGCCGGCAGGCAGATGCGGGGGCAGCACGGCGTCTGAAGGATGATTCATGGCGGTAGTGACAAGTGATTCGATCAGGTGCGACCAAAAAGCAAATCGAGCCAGCACGTTTGCACTGGCTCGACGCCCAACTACAGCTTGATGTGTTTCGTGTTCTTCCTCGTGCTGCGTGTCGCGTCGTCATGCACGAGCCGCGCTCGTACATGACGTGACGGCAGTCGCACCGGAAGGGCAGTCCGCACGTTTGCGGGTCAGCTAGCCGGCGCCGCCGACAGCTTCGTGCCCAGGTTCTCGTCCAGGAACACTGTCGGATTGTTGCCCGAGCCCGAGAAGTTGAACATGTTCATGATGCTGCCTGCCGTTGCATCAAACGAACCACTGCCAATGCGTTGACCGCCGAGCCAGTTGTCTTCGATGAACCTGACCACAGACGCCTGGGTGATCGGCGTATCGTCGACGAAGTTGACCTTCGCCCACGGCGACACCACGATAAACGGCGTACGCGTACCCGGGCCGCAACGGCCGTTCACTGCGCCGCCATTCACGCCCTGCGGTTGCACCGCGCCCGTTGCCGTGCACTGACCCGTGCCGCTCAGGTTGTCGCTGCCGGCGATCGTTGCACCGCCAGCGGATTGCGCCGTGGTCGAGTCGAACGACGCGCTCGTCGGCGCCTTGTAGCGGTGGTCGTACCAACCGTCCGAATCGTCGTAGGCGATGATCACGGCGGTGTTCTTCCAGTCAGGCTGTTGCTGCAGGAAGTTGATCACCTTCGTGACGAAAGCCTGCTCGTCGATCGGATCCGAGTTGCCCGGGTGGCCGTCGCCGACTGCCGGCGCCTTCAGGAAGCTCACCGACGGATAGTTGCCCGCCTTCACCGCAGTGAAGAAGTCGTCGGTGTCGTACTGGTGGTGAACCGGCGTTGCCGTGTTGTCGAGCGGGTCGGTCGCGCCGATCAGCGCCGTCGACGTCGGACGCGTGTGCTTCAGGTTGGCCGTGCTGGCGTAGTACTGGAACCACGCGTGATGCTGCACGTAGTCGGTCTTGGTCGCGTTCAGGACTTGCGAGAACGTCGAGCGTGCGCAACCGGTCGTGCCGTTGGCATTGGTGGTCGTCAGGTTGAAGCCGCCCATGAAGCCGCCCCACGTCAGGCCCTTCGCGTTGAGCAGGTCGCCGATGTTCTTGGACGTCATCGCGCCCGTCACCGTGCTGCCTGCCGCGATCGTGCAGACGTCGCCGGTCGGATCCAGGTCGCCGATCATCGTGAAGCCGCCGGCCGAGTCAGGAATCGCATTGGCCGAGGTTCCGCCCGTCACCACGACGCCGTTGTTCTGGCCGGAGACGACTTCAAGTGCGCCAGGCGTCGACGGACCGTACGTGTCCGTGTACGCATTCTGGTTCATCGCGAAGTTCTGCGCGTAGTTCCACATCGCCGTGACCGTGTTGCCGTCGAAGTAACCGAGCACCTGGCCCTTCGTGGCGAACGCGCCGGTGCTGCCGGCGATCGTCGACCCTGCTGCCGTGAACAGCGGGAACGAGTCCATCGCACCGTTGTTATACGCGAGCTGTTCCGCGGCATACGCGTGGTTCTGGCTCGACGTATTGGCTTGCGAACGATCGAGACGGAACGGCAGCAGGTCGGCGGCCGGCAGGCCGAGACCCGCGATCGTCACGGAACCCACCGTGCGGCCCGCCGTGTTCGGCGAGGTCGACAGCGCGTTCGGGTTCGCGGTGATCAGGTTGTTGGTGCTGAGGTTGTTGACCGACGGCGTGCCTGCGGCTGCGGTGAATTGCGGCTCGCCGACCGGGTTGTTGGCCTGCGGGTAGGTTGCGAAGTAGTGGTCGAACGAGACGTTCTCGCCGAAGATCACCACCACGTGTTTGATCGGCGTGGCTGTCGTGACGGCATCCTGCGCGGACACCGTGACTGTCGGTGTCGATGCAGCCGGCGGCGCGGACGCCGTCGAACTCACGCTATTGTTGCCGCAAGCAGCGAGCGCAAGCATCGCCGCAAACGGGATGGGTAAGAGGGTTCTACGGAACATGTGACTGGCTCCAGATTCGACTTCGCCGTTCAGCGTTTCCAGGTAATGCACGTGTGGATGTTCGCTGGGGATATTGTTAGAAATACAGCTGAGGGTCTTACCGCTAGAAACTGGGCGCATTGAAACACCCGCTGATTAAGATTTGAGGGCGCGAACATTACGTCACCTATCGGCCGCCATTCATTTAGATAACTTTTGCTGTCGTTCCGCTTGCGTGGGGCCGCGATATAAAGGCTGTTGCGGCCTGCTCGATTCGCGTGCAGCGGCGCGTTTCTTTCAGCGCCATTCAGAGCGAAGGGGAACGACGGATTTTTCCGGCTGCGGCGTTCAAGAAGAAACGCAGCCGCTTCTGGCTTCGGCTCTTATGGGAGAAATCCAACATGACATCGACCAAACCGGTCCGCCTTCTGACTTCCGTGCTCGCTGCAGCAATGACATGCGCTGCAGCGCTGACGGCTGCGCCTGCCTTCGCGCAGGCGGTGATTGTCGCGCCGATGGCGCCGCCACCGCCGCGCGTCGAAGTGATGCCAGCGCCGCGTTCGGGTTACGTCTGGGATCAGGGCCGCTGGCGTTGGGAGCACGGCCGTTATGTGTGGGTGCCCGGCCACTGGCAGCCGGTGCGTGTCGGCTATCGCTGGGTGCCGGGGCATTGGGTGCAGCGCGGACCTAACTGGCGTTGGGTCGAAGGGCATTGGGCCTGAACGTTGAGCGCCATGGTGCTCTTTGGCTCGCTGCGGAGCCGCATACCTTGAGCGAACGCGATCCCGATGCGGAATTGCTCGAGGGGGTGGCCCGGCAAGACCCGGCCGCCGTCCGCTCGCTCGTCGCGCGCAAGCTGCCGCGTCTGCTCGCGCTCGCCACGCGCATGCTGGGAGACCGCATGGAAGCGGAAGACGTGGCGCAGGAGGTCTTCGTGCGAATCTGGAAACAGGCTTCGCGCTGGCGCGAAGGCGAGGCGAAGGTCGATACCTGGGTCCATCGTGTCGCGCTCAATCTTTGCTACGACCGTCTGCGCGGCCGCCGCGAAGTCCCGCAAGACGACATGCCCGATGAGATCGACCCCGCTGCGCTGCCCGACGCCGCGCTCGAAGCGCGCGCCCAGGACGAGCGCGTTCGCGAGGCGCTCGCCGCATTGCCGGCACGACAGCGCGAGGCGCTGGTGCTGAATTACTACCAGGAGATGTCGAACATCGACGCTGCCGCCCTGATGGGCATCACGGTCGATGCGCTGGAAAGTCTGCTGGCACGTGCGCGCCGCAATCTGCGCGCCCAACTGGCCGGCAGCGGCCTTAGCAAGGACAAGTCATGACGCCCGAAAGATTCCATCAGATCGTCGAAGCCTACGGCGCCGATCCGCGCCGCTGGCCGCAACAGGAACGCGCAGCGGCAGAGGCATGGGCCGCAACGCATCGTGCCGAGGCCGACGTGTTGCTGGCCGACGCGGCCGGCATCGATGCCTTGCTGGCCGCCGACAAGGTCGATCCGCCTCGCGCGGCCTTGCAGCGGCGCATCATCGGCAGCGCGCCGGGACGGCGGCCGAGCGCACCACGCCGGAAATTGTGGTGGTCGGGTGCGGCGGTGGCAGGCGTCGGCGTGCTGGGCGGCGTGGCCGGCGCCTTTGCGGTCTCGTTCTTCGTTTTGACGGGGACGGTTCCGCAAGTACACGAGTCTTCTTATCTAACTTCGAGCTTCGGTGGTTCGTCCGCCGATTGGAGCGGCGAATGAACGGCCGGTCATGGAAAATCGTGCTGGTGGCTTCGCTGGTGCTCAACGTATTTCTGCTGGGCGCGATTGTCGGAGGTGCTTATCAATGGTTTGCGGCGCATGGCGCGACCACCACGGTGCTGGCGCAGCAGCGCACGGCGCTGCGCTTTGCCGCCGAAACGCTGCCGGCCGAGCGTCAGAAGGCTTTCATCGACGGCCTGAAGAATGCGCGCCGCGAGGGCCGGCAATATGCCCGCGATGGCCGCGAAGGGCGTCATGAAGTATTGCGCCTGCTCGCCGCGCCGCAGTTCGATCGCGCGGCACTGGACGCAGCGCTGGCCCGCACGCGTGCGGCCGACAGCAGCTTGCGCGCGCAAGTGGAGGGCAGTGTGGCGGATTTTGCGGCGACGCTGTCGCCCGAAGAGCGCGTCGCATTCGCCGACAGCCTGAAGCTGCGCGGACAATGGCGTGAACCGCAGCCGGCCGCCAATGCAAACAAGCCACCGAAGCCGGCCGCAAGTGAACCTTCGAGTGAAGCGTCGGGCGAATAAAAAATTCTGAACGGCCGCGACGGATCAGAGCGTGACGGTCGTTTAAAGAAATATCCAACGCCGAAGAGGATGGTATGGCCACATCACCGAACCTGAATGCCGCGGCGATTGCGCTGAATCGCTTCGGCCTCGGCGCGCGGGCCGACGATACGCCGCCCGCCGACCCGAAGGGATGGCTGCTCGCGCAGTTCGAGCAGTATCAGCCGCGGCCTGCCGCGTGGGCGAGCCAGCCTGATTCGGTGGCGCTGTCGGGCGAGCTCGTACAACAGCGCATGCAGCTGAATCAACTGAATCGGCAGACCCAGCAGAACGTCAGCGAAGGCGTGGCCGCCAGTCAGACGAACGCGCAGGTCAGCATGCAAACCAATGGGCCGGCCAACCCGCAAACCATCGGGCAGGGCGCATCAGAACCCGCTGCACAAACTGCTAAGCAAGCCGAACGAAAAGCGCTGCGAGGCGAAATTCTCGACATGTACCGTTCCGCGGTGAACGCGCGGGTCGCAAGCGCGCTGACTACGCAGACGCCTTTCGTCGAGCGGCTGGTTCATTTCTGGGCGAACCACTTCGCGGTGTCGACGGAAAAGCCCGCCGTCGCGGCGCTGGCCGGTTCATTCGAAGCGGAAGCGATCCGCCCGCACGTGCTTGGCCGTTTCGAAGACATGCTGGTCGCCGTCGAACGTCATCCGGCCATGCAGTTGTTTCTCGATCAGACGCGTTCGGTTGGACCGGACAGCATGGCAGCCATGCGCGCAGCGGAGCGCAATCCGAACGTCAAACGCGGTCTGAATGAGAACCTGGCGCGCGAAATCATGGAGCTGCACACGCTCGGCGTGCGCAGCGGCTATAGCCAGGGCGACGTCACGGAATTCGCCCGTGCGCTGACCGGCTGGAGCCTCGCCGGCAACCCCGGCAATCCCGGCAACCCGCGCGGGCAGGGGCTGCAGACGAACGCCGCGCCAGGCACTTTCGTGTTTCGCGTCGCGCTGCACGAGCCGGGTTCGCGCACCATCATGGGCCGCCGCTACGACCAGCCGGGAGAAGAGCAGGCGCTGGCGATACTGCACGACCTCGCAAGCTCGCCCGCGACGGCGCAGCACATTGGCGGCAAGCTTGCCCGTCACTTCGTCGCGGACAATCCGCCACCGGCGGTGAGCGAGCGATTGGCGAGTGCATTCGCGCGCAGCGGCGGCGATCTGCCGACCGTGTACCGGACGCTGCTCGACATGCCGCAGGCATGGTCCCCGGCTGCGGTGAAGTTCAAAACGCCGTGGGAATGGACCATTTCTTCGATGCGCGGACTCGGCTGGCAGGACATCGGCACCATGCAGACCGCCCCCATCCTGACGCAACTCGGTCAGCCTGTATGGCGCCCAGGTTCGCCCGCCGGCTACGACGACATTGCCGCGAGCTGGGCGGCGCCCGATGCGCTCGTGCGCCGTGTCGAAGTGGCGCAGCGTTTCGCGTCGCGGGTCGGCGACCGGCTCGATGCGCGCTCGCTCGGCCAGACCTTGCTGGCCGGCTCGCTCAGTGCGCCGACTGCCACCGCCGTATCGCGTGCCGAAAGCGCATCGACCGCGATCGCGCTGCTGCTGGTCTCGCCGGATTTTCAACGGAGATGAACGCCATGTTTTCACGCCGCAAATTTCTCAGCATTGCCGCTGCCGGCGCGGGCGCGATTCTCGTGTCGTCACGGATCGCCTTTGCCAGCGTCGCAACGGATCGTCGCTTCGTGTTCGTGATCCAGCGCGGTGCAGCCGATGGCCTGAACATCGTCGTGCCGTACGCCGAACCCGCCTACGCGACATTGCGCGGTGCGCTTGCGATCGATGCGTCCAAGGCGACCCGTCTCGACGGCACCTTCGCGCTGCATCCCTCGCTGGTCCAGACCGCCGCGATGTATGGGGATCGCCAGGCGCTGTTCGTGCACGCAGTGGCATCGCCGTATCGCGACCGCTCGCACTTCGACGGGCAGAACGTGCTGGAGACCGGTGGCACCTCGCCGTATCAGATGAAGGACGGCTGGCTGAACCGGCTGGTCGCATCGATGCCCGCCACGCGCGAGAACGCGATCGCCTTCGCGCCGACCGTGCCGATGGCGCTGCGCGGCGGCGCGGCGGTGACCTCGTACGCGCCCTCGGGGTTGCCGCAGGCGCCCGACGATCTGCTCATGCGGGTCTCGCAGTTGTACGACCAGGATGCGCAATTGCGCCCGCTATGGGAGTCGGCCATGACCGCGCGCGGACTCGCGGGCGACGCCGGAGCGCGTCAGGACCCGGCGAGCCTCGGCAAGCTCGCGGCCGGTTTTCTGTCACGCGACGATGGTCCGCGAATTGCGATGATCGAAACCGGTGGCTGGGACACCCACACGGCGCAAAACGCACGCCTCGCCAATCAGCTGAAAGCGCTTGACACGATGCTGGCCGCGTTGCGTGACGGCATGGGGCCGTTGTGGAGCAAGACTACCGTGGTAGTGGCAACCGAGTTCGGCAGAACCGCCGCCGCCAATGGCACGGGCGGCACCGATCATGGCACCGGCTCGGTGGCGATGATGCTGGGTGGCGCGGTGGCGGGCGGACGTGTGCTCGCCGACTGGCCTGGCCTGAAACCGGGCGACCTTTACGAAGCGCGCGACCTCAAGCCGACGATGTCGCTGGATGCGTTGCTCGCCGGCGCCGCAAGCGAAAGCCTCGGACTCGATCCGCAGCGTACCGCCGCTAGATTGTTTGGCCAGACCGCAGGCATGCACCCAATGACAGGGCTCGTGCGTGCATAAGCCGAAAACCGCCAGAACGACAGACAGCGCCGCAAATTGGCTCTTGCGGCGCTACCCATCGTCACTACCCGGCTTTCGTTAATCGTCAATCGTCAGACGCGATCAACCCCCGCCGCCGCCCTGCGTGCCGAGCGTCAGCTTGTTGTTCACCGAGGTCACGCCTGAAACACCCTTGGCTATTTCCTCAGCTTGTGGGATTTGCGCGCCATCGGGCACCGTGCCAGTCAACGTCACCGCGCCGCCGCGCGCCCGGACAAACACGTTCGACACGTCAAAACCCTGTGCCTTGCCCAAAGCCTTGCGCACGGCCAGACCCAACTTGCGGTCCGTGCTCTTCATCGCTTTCGAATTCGGAGCCGGCGCCGCCATGGTGCCAGACGCCATCGCGTCGCTCGATTGGGCATAGGCGCTGGACGCAGTCGCCACACACAATGCGATGCCGAGCGCCTTCAATAGATTGACTGTTTTCACGTTTTCTCCATTCCTCGAAAAGTTGATTTCGCATCGTTGCATGCAAAAAACATGCGCCTGCAAGCACTTTTCCGCCCGCGTGGGGCCTCCGGTCTTGTAGAAGAGTGACGTCGTGAAGCTCCCGGCGCGCTTAAACAATACTCCAGCAAACGCGCGAGCGTTGAAAAAACTGACCTGGCCGCCTGTCGCCCGATTCGCCTATCATGACGGCTTCGATCATCCAGGGCGTACTGCAGATGTCTGATGGCGTACAGGAACAACTACACGAAACACGCACGGAAGCCGCTGCATCGTCGATCGATTATGGCTTGTGGGCACTGACCTTCAGCTATGTACTGAGTCAGTTTTTCCGTAGTTATATCGCCGTGATTTCCACCCAGCTGATCGGCGATTATCATTTCTCGCCGCAGATGTTCGGCTGGTTCGCGGGCTCGTTCTTCCTCGTGTTCGCCATCGCGCAACTGCCGGTCGGTGTCATGTTCGACCGCTACGGCGTGCGCGGCCCGACCGCGTTGTTGATGGGCATCGGCGCTGCATGCGCCGGCATTCTTTCGATGACGACGAACGCAACCGTGGCGCTCGTCGCGCAAGCCGGCATCGGACTGGGTTGCGCGCCGATCTTTATGGGGTTGCTCAACTACGTGCTGCATTCCGGCCACGGCACGCGCAATGTGCGTGCTGTCACGACGGCGAGTGCGATCGGCATGGCGGGCGCATTGCTGGCCGCGTTTCCGCTGAGCCGAGCGACGGCCAGCTTCGGCTGGCGGCCGGTCATGGTTACCGCTGCGCTGGCTATGCTATGCGCGACGCTTGGCGTCGTATGTTTCGTGCGCCGGCGCGATGCGGCCGCGCATGAGCAAAGCCTCGCTGCATCGCAACACGCGGCAGGCGGGGTCAAACGGCGCACCGGTTTCTGGACCTTGATGCCGGCCTGCCTCGCGCTTTCGGTCGGCAGCACGTTCCGTACGTCATGGGGTGGGCCGTATCTCGCCGACGTGTACGGCTTCGACGTCCTCGCGCGCGGCAATGCGATGACCGTCACCAGCGTGATCGGGATCGCCGCATCTTTCTGTATTCCGGTGGTCGTGCGGTTCTGCGCGCCCAAGCTTATCTCGTTGCTGTGGCTGATTGCCGGCGTGCTGGCGGCACTGGTGCTCGCGGTCAGCCCGGACGGCAACTGGGGCGTCAGTGTCGCGTTGATCTGCGTGTTGTTCTCGGTCGGCTCGATCCATCCGCTCGTGATGTCGCAAGCGCGCGCCATCATTGCACCGCGCCGGCTCGGTCTCGGTCTGGGCCTGCTCAATAGCCTCGTTTTTCTCGGCGTGGCGCTGACCAGCAGTTGTTTCGGCTGGATCGCGGGTGTCGCAAAACAGGCGCATCTATCGAACGCGGGGATCTATTCGGGGCTGTTCTCCGTGACCGTCGTGCCGCTTGCGATCGGCGCCGTCATTTATTTCTTCAGCCCGGTGGTTGCTGCGCCGAAAGAAGAAGTCTGAGCGGTTTTTTGCATTTGTCTATAATTCCGCAGCCCGGATCACCCCCGTTCCGGACTATGGTTTGTCCTTCAGATGGTGCCGTTTCGCGGGAGCGCGTTTCATTTTGAGCAAAACCAATCACAGCCCGGTCGATCATCCGGTCGAGGACCCGAGCGCGGGAGACGGTGAGCAGACACCCGCTACATCCGCCGGCGCGAATTCGGTTCTCGCGAGCCGGACGGCGCACGAGGCGCACAAGGACGACCGGCATTTTGTCACGGCACTCGCGCGCGGGCTCGAGGTGCTGGCGTGTTTTCGCTCAGGCGACAAATCGCTGAGCAATCAGGAACTCGCATTGCGCTGCAAGCTGCCGAAATCGACCGTATCGCGTCTGACTCACACGCTGACGCTGCTCGGCTATCTGATTCATTTGAAAGAGAGCGGCAAGTACCGGCTCGGCACGGCTTCGCTCGCGCTGGGCAGCGCGATGCTGGCGCGGCTCGATGTCCGCAAGATTGCCCGGCCGGTGATGCAGGAATTGGCCGATATCGTCGGCGCAACTGTGTCGTTGGGTACGCGCGACCGGCTCTCGATGATCTACGTGGAAAATTGCCGGGCCTCGGTGGCGCTCACGCTGACGCTGGAAGTCGGTTCGCGTATTCCGGTCGCCACGTCGGCGATTGGCCGCGCGTGGCTCGCGGCGATCCCTGAACACGACCGTCTCAGCTTTATGGAGCAGGTGCGTGAGCTCGATCACGTCCAGTGGCCGAAAACACGCCGCGGCATCGAGAATGCGCTCGAAGATTACCGCACGCTCGGCGTGACGACTTCGTTCGGGGACTGGCAGAAAGAGGTGAACGGCATCGCGCGTGCTTTCCAGCCGGGTGGCGAGCTGCCGATCATGGCGATCAATGTCGGCGGACCTTCGTTCAAACTCTCCAAAGAGTTCCTGCTCGAAGAAGTGCGGCCGCGTCTGATCGACGTGGTGACGCAGCTGGAAGTCGCGTTGTCGCATTGAGCGGAGTCAGGCGGTATCAAGCGGCGTCGATAGCCGCATCGAACGCCGCGTTGAAGCCGCACTGAGCGGCAGCGTTTAGAACCACTGAGGCGCCATGCTGAGCGTCGTATCGTCGAGACTGCGCAGCGTGGCAAGCATCAGCGAGACGCGCGGCAATTCCCAATGGAAGAACCACTGGCACGCATGCAGCTTGCCGCGATAGAAGTCACGGTCGGCTTCACTCTTCGCTTCGGGTAACGCGGCGCTCGCAACGATCGCCTGCCGCAACCACGTCCACGCAATCACGATATGCCCGAACGCTTCGAGAAAAGCATTCGCGTTGGCGAGCGCACGTTCGCTTTCGCTGACGAGCGTGGGCAATAACGCTTCAACCGTGCCGGTCAATTCGCTCCATGCCTGGACGAGTGAATCGGCATACGCTTGCAGTGCCGGATGAGCGCGAGCCGATTCGACGCTGCGCTGTATTTCACGCCCTAACAGCTTAAGCGCCGCACCCTGTTTCATCACGACTTTGCGGCCGAGTAGATCGATGGCCTGAATACCGTGTGTGCCTTCGTGAATCATGTTCAGGCGATTGTCGCGATAGAACTGTTCGACCGGATATTCGCGCGTATAGCCGTAACCGCCGTGAATCTGGATCGCCAGACTATTCGCTTCGAGGCACCACTGCGAGGGCCACGACTTCACCACCGGCGTCAGCAGATCGAGCAGCAGGCCCGCTTCGGTGCGTGCAGTGTCGTTCTCACCGGTGTTCTGTTCGTCGACGAGGCGCGCCGCGTACAGGCACAGCGCGTACGCGCCTTCCACATAGGCTTTTTGTGCGAGGAGCATGCGGCGGACGTCGGCGTGTTCGATCAACGGCAATTGCGGATCGAGCGGATTCTTGTTATCCGGGCGACGTCCTTGCGGCCGTTCGCGTGCGTAATCGAGCGACGCCAGATAGCCGCGATAGCCGAGCATGACCGCGCCGAGACCGACGCCGATGCGTGCCTCGTTCATCATGTGGAACATATACGCGAGGCCGTGATGCGGTTCGCCCACCAGTTCACCAATGCATTCGCCGCGTTCACCGAACGAGAGCATCGTCGACGTCGTGCCACGCCAGCCCATCTTGTGAATCAAGCCCGCGAGCGCGACGTCGTTGCGCGCACCGCGGCTGCCGTCGTCATTCACATGGAATTTCGGCACTGTGAAGAGCGAGATGCCTTTGACGCCTGGGGGGCCGCCGGGAATGCGCGCCAGCACCAGGTGAACGATGTTCTCGCTCAGCTCGTGATCGCCGCCCGAAATGAAAATCTTGTTGCCGCGGATCGAATAGGTGCCGTCTTCGTTAGGCGTCGCACTGGTGACGAGGTCCGAGAGGCTCGAGCCCGCTTGCGGCTCGGTCAGCGCCATGGTGCCGAACGCGCGGCCTTCGAATAGGGCCTGCAGATACTTGCGCTTTTGCGCCGCGCTGCCGAAGCGCTCGATCACGTTCGCATTCGCCGTGGTCAGCATCGCGTAAGACGAGGTGGCGATGTTGGCGCTCTTGAAGAGCGACAGGCATGCAAAGGAAATCACCGAGGGCAACTGCATGCCGCCCCATTCGTAATCTTTGCCTGCAGCAAGAAAACCGGCAGAGCGGAACGCGTCGAGTGCGTCTTTGACCTCGGTGAGGATCGTGACGCGTTGACCGTCGAATTGCGGTTCTTGCTCGTCCGAAAGACGGTTGTGCGGCGCGAACTTTTCGGCGGCGACCGCATGAGCGGTTTCGAGCGCCGCATTGAAGGTCTCGCGAGTGTGGTCGGCGTGGCGTGCGCGCTGCGTGAGCGTCTCGGCCTCGAGCACTTCGAACAACTGGAATTCCAGATCACGCGAGTTGATGATCAGCGCATCTTGCATGGGAGAAGACCCGTCCAAAGGTGAGCCGCTATGCAGAACAACTACGCGACAAGCGCGGAAACCCACGAAATCGCATAGACGCGGCTCGATTGAAAAGTGCGGTATTCGGGTAAGTCCCGATGACCGGCCCATCGACGATGCGTGTCAGTTTAAATCAAAAGTGAATGAGCGTGCTTTTATTTACAGGCTGAATTTCGGCACGTATGATGGTCAGCAAATCTGGAATAGAAGTCTGCATTGCAGAACAACTTGGAGGAGCGTCGTAATGTCTGTGAAAGACCTGTTTCAACTGGACGGCAAGGTTGCACTGATCACCGGAGGCTCGCGCGGGCTGGGCCTGCAAATGGCCGAGGCATTGGGAGAGATGGGCTGCCGCGTGGCGATCACCGCGCGTAAGGCCAATGAGCTCGCCGAAGCGAAAACGCATCTGCAAAGCCGGGGTATCGAGGTGCAGACCATCGTCAACGATTTGCAGCGCTTCGAGGGTATCCCCGGTCTCGTGGATGAAGTGCTCGGCCTGCATGGCAGCATCGACATTCTAGTGAACAACGCAGGCGCGACGTGGGGCGCACCGGCCGAAGATTACCCCGATGAAGCGTGGCACAAGGTGATGAACCTGAATGTTCATGCGCCGTTTTTCGTCGCTCGTGAAGTCGGCAAGCGGAGCATGATTCCGCAGCGTGCGGGCAAGATTATCAACATCGCGTCGGTGGCGGGGTTGAAGGGTTCGCCGCCGGGCATGAACACGATTGCGTACAACACCTCCAAGGCTGCGGCGATCAATTTCACGCGGGCGCTTGCGGCGGAATGGGGCAAGTACAACATCAACGTCAACGCAATCTGCCCGGGATTTTTCCCGTCGAAGATGTCGGCGGGCTTGCTCGACAAACTCGAAGACACCGTCATTTCGCGCACGCCGTTGCAGCGCCTCGGCGGTGATGAGGATCTCAAAGGCCCGGTCGTGTTCCTCGCGAGTGAAGCGTCGCGTCATATCACGGGCCAGTATTTTGCGGTGGATGGCGGCTCGATCATTGTCTGATTGAGTGGCCTTCAGACGCAGCGCGCAGGCAACGGCGCGCTGCGTCTACGTATAGAAACAGCTTTGCATGGGACCGGAGACGCCGCATGAATTTTCAGCACTCGGACAAGGTCAAGAGTTTGCAGCAGCGCCTGAACGCTTTCATGGACGAGCACGTCTATCCAGCGGAGGCGGTCTTCGAAGCGCAGATGGACGCCGCGCGTGAATCCGGCAACCGGTGGAAGCCCGCACCGGTCATCGAGGAATTGAAACAGAAAGCGAAAGCCGTGGGTTTGTGGAACCTGTTCCTGCCCGAGTCGAAATACGGCGCGGGGCTCACCAACCTCGAATACGCACCGCTGTGCGAAATCATGGGGCGCTCGCATATCGGCGCGGAGCCGTTCAACTGCTCGGCGCCGGACACCGGCAACATGGAAACGCTGGTGCGTTACGCAACACCGGAGCAGCAACAACAATGGCTGCTGCCACTGCTCGACGGCTCGATCCGCTCGGCCTTTGCGATGACGGAGCCGGAAGTGGCGTCGTCAGACGCAACCAATATCGAGGCGCGCATTGAACGCGACGGGAACGATTACATTCTGAACGGCCGCAAATGGTGGACCTCGGGCGCGAACGATCCGCGCTGCAAGGTTCTCATCTTTATGGGCAAGTCCAGCCCGGACCACACCAACCGGCATCAGCAGCAGTCGATGATTCTGGTGCCGATCGACACGCCGGGCGTGAAAGTACTGCGTCATCTGCCGGTATTCGGCTATGACGACGCCCCGCATGGTCACGCCGAAATCTCCTTTGAAAATGTACGTGTGCCGGCCAGCAACATGCTGCTCGGCGAGGGCCGCGGCTTCGAGATCGCGCAAGGGCGGCTCGGACCCGGCCGTATTCACCACTGCATGCGTTTGATCGGACGCGCCGAGCGCGCGCTCGAAGCGATGTGCCGCCGCTCGCTGGAACGCGTAGCGTTTGGCAAACCGATCGCGGACCAGGGCGTCACCCGCGAGCGGATCGCGAACGCACGCATCATGATCGACCAGACGCGGTTTCTGGTGCTGAACGCCGCGCACAAGATGGACACGGTCGGCAACAAGGACGCGCGTCAGGAGATCGCCATGATCAAGGTGGCTGCGCCCAGCATGGCATGCCAGGTGATCGACTGGGCGATGCAGGTGCATGGTGGCGGCGCGGTCAGCGACGACTTCGGCCTCGCTCGCGCGTATGCGAGTTCGCGCACGCTGCGTTTCGCGGACGGCCCTGACGAAGTGCACCGTAACGCCATTGCGAAGATGGAGCTTGGACGTCATCTCGGGCATTCATCAAGCAACTGAGTCCCTTGATTGCCATGACGCATTAACCCGCCGCGTCCTTCACGCGGCGGATGTGAACGAAGCGCGCACCATCCGTGTGAAACGCGCACAGACAGTAAAGGCAGGAGACGCCTATGAACGAACGCCATCACCCGAATTGGCCGCCGCAAGTGCCATTGCATCTGACGCTGCCCGAGACCAATATTTTCTATAACGCCGAGGTGTCGGCGGCGCGTTTTCCCAACAAACCGTTCATCGTCTTCTACGACACGGCGGTTACGTTCGGCGAGTTCAAGGACGAAACCGAGCGTATCGCGGGATTCCTTCAGCAGGAATGCCACGTCAAGGCGGGCGACCGCGTGCTGCTTTACATGCAGAACAGCCCGCAATGGATCATCGCTTACTATGGGATCCTGCGTGCGAACGCCGTCGTGGTGCCGGTCAATCCGATGAACATGAGCGGTGAGCTGGCGCATTACGTCGAGGACAGCGAGGCGACCACGATCATTGCGCCGCAATGCCTGTTCGCGAACGTCGAGCCGCTGATCGGCAAGGGGCCGGGGAAGGGCATCGAGCACGTGATCGTCGCGACGTATAGCGATTATCTGAAGCGGCCATCGCCGATTCCCGTGCCGGAGTTCGTGGCCGCGCCGCGCAAGACCTTCAATATTCCCGGCGTCACGTCCTGGCGCGAGGCGCTCGAACGGCATATCGCGCCGGGTCCGCTTACCACCGGTCCGGACGATCTGTGCGTGATGCCATACACGTCCGGCACCACCGGCAAGCCGAAGGGCTGCATGCATACGCACCGCAGCGTGATGAGCACGCTGCTCGGCGGCTGCGTCTGGTTCTCGGCGCCGCCGGACGGTGTGTATCTATCGATATTGCCGTTCTTTCACGTGACCGGCATGCAAGGCGGCATGAACAGCGCGGTCTTCTCCGGGGCAACAATTATCGTGTTGCCGCGCTGGGATCGCGAAGCTGCGGCGCTATGCATGCAGAAATATCGCGTGACCGCATGGCAGTCGATCACGGCGATGATGGTCGATTTTCTGTCGAACCCGAAGCTTGGCGAATACGATCTGTCGAGCCTGACGGGCGCACGCGGCGGCGGCGCGGCAATGCCGGACGCGATTGCCAGAAAGCTCAAGTCGCTGACAGGGCTCGATTATGTCGAAGGCTATGGCATGTCGGAGACGATTGCCGGCACGCACATCAACCCCCCGCATCGGCCGAAGCCGCAGTGCCTGGGCATTCCCGTATTCGACGTGGACTCGCGCGTGATTGATCCGGTCACGCTGCAGGAACTACCGCAAGGCGAAACCGGCGAGATCATCGTGAACGCGCCGCAGGTGATGCAAGGCTACTGGCGCAATCCCAAGGCGACTGAAGAAGCGTTTATCGAACTCGACGGCAAGCGCTTTCTGCGTACTGGCGACCTCGGTCATATCGACGAGGACGGCTATTTCTTTATGACCGATCGCCTCAAGCGCATGATCAATGCTTCGGGCTATAAGGTGTGGCCAGCGGAAGTCGAGGCGCTTATGTACCGGCATCCCGCGATCCAGGAGGTGTGCGTGATCGGCGTGAAGGACGCGAAGCGCGGCGAAACGGTCAAGGCGCTGGTGGTGCCCGCCGCGGCGGAAGCCGGCACGATCACCGAGCAGGCGATTATCGACTGGGCGCACGATCAGATGGCCTCTTACAAGGCGCCGCGCATTGTCGAGTTCGTGACGTCGCTGCCCAAGTCGGGCAGCGGCAAAATTCTGTGGCGCAAGTTGCAGGAAGAGGACGCGGCACGCACGGCCGCGGCGAGTGAAAACAACGGTGGCAAAGGAGGCGCCTCGTCATGACATGGCTCGAAGCGTTAGTGGACGAACCGTTCGTCTGCATCACCGACATGCTGCGCCGCTTCGCCAAAGAACGCGGTGAGCACGCGGCATTGATCTGCGACGGCGAGGTCGTGACTTATGCCGCGCTTGACGCACGAGTCGATCGTTTTGCCGCCGCATTGCAGCGCGACGGTATCAAGCCTTGCGACGCGATTGCGTTATGCGCGGCCGCCTCGGTGGAATACGCTGTGGTGTTTCTCGGCGGCCTGCGGGCAGGGGCGGCGGTCGCGCCGCTCGCGCCGTCGTCGAGCGCGGCGAGTCTCGTCAGCATGATCGGCAACTCGGGTGCGCGGCTGTTGTTTCTCGATGCCGACGTCAAGCGTTTGCTCGAACCGGTGGCTGCAGAGATCAGCGCAATCCCCATCGCGCTAGATGCGCACGCAGGCAGCACCCCGCTTGAAGCATGGCTCGCGCCCAAGGGCGCAACGCCTGAAGCGGTCACGATCAATCCGGCGTGGCCATTCAACATCATCTATTCGTCTGGCACCACGGGTACGCCGAAAGGCATCGTGCAGTCGCACGGCATGCGCTGGGCTTATGCGGTGCGCAGCATCGAACGCGGCTATGGCCCAGATGCCACGACGCTCATCTCCACGCCGTTGTATTCGAACACGACGCTCGTAAGTTTCATGCCGACGCTGACATTCGGCGGCACAGTCGTGTTGATGCCGAAATTCGACGCCACACGCTATCTCGAGTTGGCGCAACAGTACAGCGTCACACACACCATGCTGGTGCCGGTCCAGTATCAACGTTTGATGGCGCATCCGGATTTCGACCGTTACGACCTATCCAGCTTCCGGGCCAAGTTCTGCACCAGCGCGCCGTTCGCGGCGAGCGTGAAGGCGGACGTGGTGCGCCGCTGGCCGGGCAAGCTCACTGAGTACTACGGCATGACCGAAGGCGGTGGCTCGTGTCAGTTGGAGGCCAACGAATGTCCCACCAAGCTGCATACGGTCGGCAAACCGATCGAAGGTCACGACATCCGTCTGATCGACGAGCTCGGCAACGAGGTCGCAGCGGGCGAGGTGGGCGAGATCGTCGGCCATTCGCCCGCGATGATGACCGGCTACTACCGTCAACAGGAGAAGACTGCCGAGGCGGAGTGGTATGACCCGAGCGGCAAGCGCTTCATCCGAACTGGTGACATGGGCCGCTTCGACGCAGACGGATTCTTGACGCTGCTCGATCGCAAGAAGGACATGATCATTTCGGGCGGCTTCAACGTTTATCCGAGTGACCTCGAGGCTGAACTGTGCTCGCACCCGGATGTCGCGGATGTGGCCGTGGTGGGTGCGCAGTCGGAGCAATGGGGCGAGACGCCGGTTGCGTTCGTGGTGCTTCGCCCGGGTGCGCCGAGCGACGCCGACACGCTGCTGGCCTGGGTCAACGCGCGGCTCGGCAAGATGCAGCGGCTCTCCGCATTGACCTTTGTCGACGCGTTGCCGCGCAGCCCGATCGGCAAGGTGCTGAAACGGGAATTGCGCGAGCAGTACTATCCCGCCGCGCGTTAGCACAGCGTATAGAGACATCTGAATACACCTGGCTGGATAGACCAACTCTCACCAACTGGCAATGGGACAAGGCATGAACAATTTTGAAGGCAAGGTAGCGGTAATCACCGGTGCGGGCTCCGGATTCGGCCGTGAGTTCGCACGGCTCGGCACGCAGCTGGGCATGCATCTCGTACTCGCCGACGTGCAACAGGATGCACTCGACGAAACCTTCGCCGAGGTGAGCGCGGCCGGCGCGCAAGTCATCGCGCGTCGCGTCGATGTCGCGAAGGGCGAGGAAATCGATGCGCTGGCCCGCGCCACGCTCGACGCCTTCGGTGGCGTGCATCTGGTGTTCAACAATGCGGGCGTAGGCGGCAGCGGCGGCCTCGTGTGGGAGAACACCGAGCGTGACTGGCAATGGCTGCTCGGTGTCAACCTGTGGGGCGTCATTCACGGCGTGCGGGCGTTCACGCCGCTGATGCTCGACGCCGCTAAACGCGATCCGGACTATCGCGGGCATATCGTCAACACGGCGTCGATGGCGGGCATGCTCAATCCGCCCATGATGGGTCCGTACAACGTGTCGAAACATGCGGTGGTGTCGCTGACCGAGTCGCTGTATCAGGATCTTTCGCTGGTCACGCAGCAGGTGGCGTGCTCGGTGCTGTGCCCGTACTTCGTGCCGACGGGTATTGCGAAGGCGCATCGCAACCGCCCGTCCGAACTGGACAACGACACGCCTCCGACCTTATCGCAACGCGTATCGCGTGCGATGAGCGAAAAGGCGGTGAGTTCGGGGAAGGTGAGTGCGGAAACGGTCGCGGGCATGGTGTTCGATGCGATCCGTGAGGAGCAGTTCTATATCTTCTCGCATCCGCATGCGCTAGCCGCAGTGAAAACGCGCGCCGAGGATATCGTGACGCCGCGCAATCCGACCGATCCGTTTGCCGAGCGGCCCGATGTGCGTGTTCAGATTATCGAGGCGTTGAAGGGGTAATCCGAACTGGAAATGCGCAAAGCGCCGTGGAAACCACGGCGCTTTTTTTACGCCCATATCAGGCCGTCACGTCGTCACTTCGCCGCTGTCAGCGAACTCAACACCGCCGACTTCAACTGTCCACCCTGAACCACTGCCGCAACCGGATTACCGATCACAAAGCCACCGTGGTCGTCGACACCCGTCACACTCTGCGGATTGGCCTGTGGCGGCAACGCCTTCACGGCTTTATCGAACTGATTGCGGATCGCGGTTGCATCACTGACGCTGCCGGCCAGCTTCATCGCGAGTGCCGTTGCGTAGACCGCGGTGTAGTTCAGCGATACTTCCTGGCTCGGATCACGCCCAGCGTGGGTCTTGCGGAAGCGCTCCACAAACGCTTTAGCGTTCGGCGTATCGTCGTTGGCCAGCGGCAACACCCCGATCGCGCCGTTCAACGGTGCATAGCCGCCGGTCACCTTGGCCACTTCGTCGAGCTTGGCCTGATCCATCACAATGAAGCCGCCCTTGAAACCCAGTTCGCGTGCCTGCTGCGCAATCAAGCCGGTCGGCTCGGACGGGCCGCCGATAAACATCACATCCGGTTTGGCGGCCAGCACACGGCTCACACCGCTGTAGAAATCGGTGGCGCGGTTATACGACATCGAATTGTCCGCGACGATCGTGCCGCCGGCTGCTTCCCATGCGGGCTTGAATGCGGCGACCCAGACCTTGCCGTAGTCGGTATCGGTGGCGGCGAGTGCGACCTTCTTGCCGTACGTCGCCATTTCGTACTTGATGAACGCGTTCAGATACGACGTGAACGCGGGCGGAATGCGCACCGTGAGCTTGTTGCCGCGCTCGCTGATCTGCGGCACGCTGGTGTACGAGAGCAGCAGTAGTTTCTGTTGCTCATTGCTGGTTTGCACGGCGAAGCCACCGCCCGAATGCGGCACGAGCACCACAGCCGCCTGCTGTTCCTGCGCAAGACGCCGGGCGTTGATCGCGGTTTCGGCGGGGTTGTACTTGTCGTCGAGCGGCACGATTTCGAGCTTGATCTTCTTGCCGGCTACTTCGATGCCGGCCTGATTGACGTCGGCGGCGGCCATCTGCATGCCTTCGAGCACTTCCTGGCCGTACTTCGCCGCGCCCCCGCTCAACGGACCGGAGTAGCCGATATGCACCACCTGTTGCGCCATCGCGGCGCCCGTGCCCAGCAGCGCAGTCGTGGCGACCGCCGCAACCACTCCAGCGCGTCCGCACAAGCGTTTGATCGTCATACGTGTCTCCTTTGGGATTGTTCGAATGGCCTGACGCTTAAAGTCATGCATCAGGCTGTGCATCAAATCCGTTCAGCCGCCGACGTAAGCGCGCCGGATCGCTTCGTTGTTCATCAGACTCGCGTGATCGCCTTCGAGCACGATGCGGCCGTTCTCGATCACATAGGCGCGGTGCGCGATCTTCAAGGCCGCAAACGCGTTCTGTTCGGCGAGCAGCACCGTCGTACCCGCGCGATTGATCTGCTGGATCACCTCGAACACCTGCTTGACCACCAGCGGCGCGAGACCGAGCGACGGTTCGTCGAGCAGCAACACCTTGGGGCGGGCCATCATCGCGCGGCCGATCGCCACCATCTGCTGCTGCCCGCCGGACAACGAGCCGGCCGCATGATCCTTGCGTTCCGCGAGAAGCGGAAAGAGCGCGAATACCTGATCGAGATTGCGTTGATTGCCGGCCTTGTCGCCGCGATGCACATAGGCGCCGAGCGTGAGGTTCTTCAGCACCGACATGCCTGGGAACAGCTTGCGGCCCTCAGGGCACTGAATCACGCCGTTGCGCACGATCTGTGCGGGCGTCATGCCGAGCAGCTCGCGCGTTCCGAGGCGCAGGCTGCCGCTCGTGGCGCGGCGTAGGCCGCTCGTCGCGAGAAAGATCGAGCTCTTGCCCGCGCCGTTGGCGCCGAGCAGCACGACCAGTTCGCCGTCGTCCGCGTGCAGCGTGATGCCGTCCAGCGCGCGGAAACTGCCGTAATCGAGCGTGACGTTCTCAAACCTCAGCATGTTCGCTCCCCAGATAGGCATCGATCACGGCCGGGTTGGCGCGAATCTCGGCAGGCGTGCCCTCGGCGATTTTCTTGCCGTAGTTCAGCACCATGATGCGATCGGCGAGCTTCATGATCATGTTCATCTTGTGTTCCACCAGGCACACCGTCACACCGTGTTTCACCAGCTTGCGGATCAGTTCGGAGAGGCCTTCGGTCTCTTCGGGATTGACGCCGCCGGCGGGTTCGTCGAGCAGCATCAGGCTCGGTTCGGTGGCGAGCGCGAGCGCCACGGCGGCACGCTTGCGCTCTTCCTGCGAGATGTCGCCGGCCATCCGTTCCGCAATCGCCGACAGTCCGACGAAATCTAACGCCTCGCGCGCCTTCTCGCGGCAGATGCGTTCTTCCTGCTTGAGCCGCGCTGAATGCGTCAGCACGTCCCACAGCCCCGAGCGCGTGCGCAGCCGGTGGCCAACGATCAGGTTGTCGAGGACGCTGGCCCGGTCGAACAGCGCAGTGGATTGAAATGTGCGCGCAATGCCGAGGCGCGCCATCTGATCGGCGGCCAGCTTTGTCACGTCCTGGCCTTTGAAGCGGATGCGTCCCGAACTCGGCAGATGGGTGCCGCTGATCAGATTGAAGAAGGTGGTCTTACCCGCGCCGTTCGGCCCGATGATTGCATTGATCTTGCCGGCTTCGATATGCGTGCTGACGTCGTCGACCGCGACGAGACCGCCGAAGCGTTTGCTGAGCGAGTCGATTTCAAGCATGACGATCTCCGCGTGTGGGTTGCGATTGACGCGCAACACCGCCGCTCTTCGGCGTTGCCAGTTTCGCGCGCTGGCTCTTTCTCGCCCTATACAAACCGACGATCCCATTCGGCAAAAAGATCACCAGCAAAATGAGGATCGGGCCGAACACGACGAAGCGGTACGCCTGCAAAAACTGCAGATACTGCGTGAGCCAGGGTATGGCGAGCGCGCCGAGCAGCGGGCCGGCGAGGGTGCCGATGCCGCCCACCAGCATGTACATGGTCATGTCGAAGGTATGTTCGACGCCGGCCAGATCAGGTCCGAGAAAGCGTACGGAACCCGCATAGAGTCCACCCGCAAGCCCGGCATAGACGACGGACAGCACGAAGGCCAGCACCTTGTTACGCATCAGGTTGATACCGAGCGACTGCGCGAGACCGTCGCTATTGCGGATCGCCATGAAGGTCCGGCCGAGCAGCGAGTCGACGATGCGATGCATCAGCCACACGCCGAGCACCAGAAAGGCGAACACCAGGTAATAGAGCGGCCGTGGATTTTCAAACGAGATGATGCCGAAGCCCGAAGGCGCCGGGATACCGACAATATCCGAGACACCATGCGTAAGGCTGTCCCATTTCTCGATGACGAGAAACATGATGTAGCCCACGCACAAAGTAAAAATAGAAAAGTAGTGGCCGCGCAGACGCAGCGAAACAAGTCCGACCAGCGCACCCAGTATCGCGACGACGACGCCCGACGCAATGAACGCGATCCAGAACGGCACCTGATGATCGACCGTGAGAATGCCCACTGTGTACGCGCCCACCGCCATGAAGCTGCCGTGCGCGAGATTGAACTGCCCCGTATAGCCGGTGATCAGATTCAACCCGACGGTGGCCAGCGCGAAGACGTACGCGGTGGACATCACGGTAAGCATGTAGTCGTTGGTGGCCAGAAACGGAAACACGAGACCGAGCACGAACAGCAGTGTCCAGCCCAGCTTGCCCTCGAATAATTTCATGACCGGTTTCACGATGCGCGCAGTTCCCTGGTGAACAGTCCTTGAGGACGAACCGACAGAATCACCACCAGAAGCACGAAGGCGATGATGTCCTTGTAGTCGGTCGAAATGTAGAAGGCGCCGAAGCTCTCCGCCATGCCGATGATCAATCCGCCGACGATCGCACCCGGCACGCTGCCCATGCCGCCGAGAATGATGATCACGAAGGCCTTCAGGATCACCAGTTGGCCCATGGCCGGATAGACGAGGTTGATCGGCGCGTACAGCGTGGCCGCCACGGCAGCGAGGAGGCCGGAGATGCCGAAAGTCAGCATCGTCACCTTGTTGGCGTCGATGCCCATCAGCGAGGCGCCTTCGCGGTCCTGCGCCATCGCGATGATGCTCGAGCCGATTACCGTGTATTTGAGGAAGAGTTGCAGCAGCACCACCAATGCGAACGCGGCGCCGATGATCAGCAGGCGCTGCACGGGCGCGGTCACACCGCCCAGATCGACGATCCCCGCGTAGGGCGTCGCCATACGATGAAATTCCGCGCCCCAGATCGCCTGCGCACCGGCTTCGAGAAACAGCAGGAGGCCGATCGCGGCGATCATGGGATGCAATTCGGAAGATTTGCGCAGCGGATGAAACACCAGCCGCTCGGCGAGGATCGCGAGTAGCGCGACCGCGAGGCCGGAGCCGATCATCGCGAGCCAGTAGTTCCAGCCGAGCCGGCTCATCAGGTAGAACGAGACGAACGCGCCGACCATGTAGAACGCGCCGTGAGCGAAATTCGGCACGGCGAGAATGCCGTAGACCAGTGTGAGTCCGAGTGCGACGAGGCTGTAGATGCCGCCCAGCGTCAAGCCGTTGAGAAGCTGCTGCAAAAACATGTCCACGCTTTGACATCCTCCAACGGAGGCGCGCTGTGCAATCGTTACCCTTGCTGCCGGGAACGCATCGCCGCACGCCTGACTACGGACGGGACAACAGCCGCTTTCTCGAATCCGGCGACCGTTATCGACGGTTGTCGACGCTTAAAACACGCGCGCATCGGCGCAAACTGGAAATGGTGATGTGTGGCGGCGTTAGAGAAATTTGGCACGGGCGTTCGCTTTGCGTCAATAAGTTTTTCCATTTGATTGTTCTGCATTGCAGATTATTAGGGAAGTCACTTAGATAGCGCGCATCAAGTCGCCCATTCGCATGATCCGGCGCGCCGCTTGCACGGTACGCCGGTATCTCGCGTTCTGAGGCGGTTAGAACATGTGCCGCATGCCGATGTTCACGCCGGCCGTTGTGCCGGTTACTTCGTTCAGTGCATTGTTGACGGACAGTCCGGTGTGCATGGCACCGTGGTTAGTCACGAAGCCGGCTTGCCCATACACCACGGTGGCCTTCGAGAGGGAATAGTCGATCCCGGTGGACGCCAGTATCGAGTTGTTCGACGAGTTGTTCCCGTCGCGCGTGACCCACACGCCCGCGTCGACATTCAGCGCCGGTGTGATGCGATAGCTGGCGCCGCCTGAATAGACGCGATCGTTGAACGAGCCGGCCACCTTGTACTGCACGTAGGAAGCCTTCACGGTCAGGTTATTGAACACGTAGCTGGCGCCGAGCGCACGGCCGTTGAATTCGACCACGCTCGGAATCGCGATCGATGCAGCGCTGCCGCCGGCGTTGCCGCTATAGAGCGCGGCATCGACGGTCAGCGTGCCCAGGTGGTAGCGCAGGCTCGCCGAGTACTGGCGGCCCGCCTGAAAGTCCCCGGCCGTGCCACCCAGCGCCATCATTGCGCTGGCTTGCAAACCAGCGATTTCCGGCGACGTGTACGAAATGCCGTTCGGGTTGAACAGCCCGGTCACAAAGACGTTGTTGAGATAGGTGACGAGACCGCTGCCGAAGTACGACATTTCGCGCGGATCGAAGTCGTACACCGCGAGGAAGAAGGGCGAGAACTGCAAACCGGCCTTGACCGTACCGTAGCGGCTGTCCAGGCCGACCCACGCCTGCCGCCCGAACGCGTTGCCGTTCGAATTGCTGAACGCGCCGTTGGCGATGCTGATACCGCTTTCGAGTTCGAAGATCGCACGCATGCTGCCGCCAAGATCTTCCGCGCCACGCAAGCCGAAGCGCGAACCGGAGAGGCCGCTGTCGGTGAACGAGTATTGACGGCCGGCGTTCTGACCGGTGGTCGCGTTAAGCGTTTTGTTGGTGTAGAGGATCGAGCCGTCGACGATACCGTACAGCGTGACACTGCTTTGCGCATGGGCGCTCTGGGCCGTGCCCAGGGCGCATGCGCCCACTAATCCAAGAATGGCTCCAATTCGATTGCGATGACTTGCCGGCATGCTTCGTGTCTCCTTGTTTATTGGAATCAATTGAACTGGCGAAGTAATGCTTGTGCTGCAAGATTCTGGCGATCTGTTGCGCGATACGATTTCAACAGGCGATAAAGAGCCCTCGCGATCTGATAAGGGATGCGAAATTTTGGATCTGCTGGTAGGCGTCTCGAGTCCGGTTGCCGGCTGGCTTGTCTCCTGGGTGCGGGGCGGCTCGGCGCTGCTAAGAGCTCATTGATCGCATGCTTGCGCACAGGATGCAGGCGCAATTTGGCACGACCGTTCGTTCTGTGTCAACGGGGGAAATCGCTCGTTTGGACTGCAATGCAGGCCAAAATAGGGAAAACACCTGGCGCTGAAGGTGCGCTTGAAGTGTGCCGTAAGGCTATGTAATACAAGGGGATTGCCGGAATTATCCGGTTTGAATTACGAGAGAGGCGGCTGATTTGCTAGTTCTGCATTGCAGAACTAGCAAGGAAGTGACTCAGCGCGCGCCGAACGTCTCTATCAGCATGTCGACGAATGCCTTGACCCGCGCCGTCATCTGCAACTGTTGCGGGTACACCGCATAAATATCGGCATCGGGCGTGCGGTATTCCGGCAATACGTGGATCAGACGGCCATCGGCGAGGTACTCCGCGATGTCCCATTCCGCCCGCATCAGAATGCCGTGACCGTCGAGCGCCCACTTCACCGCGATCTCGCCGTCATTGGTGGTGAGGTTGCCGCGCACTCGCACGGTCTCGGTCTTTTCGGCCGCGCCGCGTCCGCTGGTCAAACGCCATAACCCGTAGCCATCGTCGCCTTGACGAATGCCGATGCAGTTGTGTTGCGATAACTCCGCCGGACTGCGTGGTGCGCGTCGTTTGGTGAAATACGTTGGCGATGCGCACAGCAGCCGACGGTTGGACGCGACCCTGCGCGCAATCACGCGCGCATCCGGTGGTTCGCCGAAACGCACGCACACGTCGAAGGCGTCGTCGCTAATCGGTGGCGGGTCAACGGAGAGTTGCAACTGCACGTCCACCTCGGGAAAGCGCCGCACAAATCGGGAAATGAGCGGCGCCACGTGACTGCGGCCGAAACCGAGCGTCGCGTTCACGCGCAGCAGGCCTTTCGGGGCCGCTTGCGAGCCGCCAAGTAACTGGGCCAGATCGTCCATTTCGCTCAGGATGCGCCGTGCGCGGGTGAGATAAAGCTCGCCCTCCGGCGTAAGGCTCATCCGCCGGGTTGTGCGATTCACGAGCGACACGCCCGCGCGCGATTCCATCTGCGCCAGATGCTTACTCACGGCCGCCGTGCTCAAGCCGAGTTCGCGTGCAGTCGCGGTCAGGCTGCCGCTTGCAGCGAGCGTGGAGAAGAAGGCGAGATCTTCCGGTTGTATCGACGAAGTCATGTTGAGTGGGCCAACGAGCGGGCCGTCGAGCAGCCCATTATTAACTTCAGGTTAAGGATGCTTTGAGTCTAGCAGCGTTTTCGCGTGCGGTTGTCGTTCTAGGATGCAGCCATACGTTCAACACCAAGGAGACGCCCGTGAAAACCTATCGCATCGCAACCATTCCCGGCGACGGCATCGGCAAGGAAGTCGTGCCCGCGGGCCAACAGGTTCTCGAAGCCATCGCTGCGCGAAGCGACGCCTTCCAGTTCGAGTTCGAGAATTTCGACTGGGGCGGCGATTTCTACCGCCAGCACGGCGTGATGATGCCGGCCGATGGGCTGGATGCCATCCGCAACAAGGATGCGATTCTGTTCGGCTCGGCAGGCGACCCGCATATTCCCGATCACGTGACGCTTTGGGGTTTGCGCCTGAAGATCTGTCAGGGCTTCGATCAGTATGCGAACGTGCGTCCCACCCGCATCCTGCCAGGCATCGACGCGCCGTTGAAGCGTTGTGGGCCGAAGGATCTCGACTGGGTCATCGTTCGCGAGAACTCGGAGGGTGAGTATTCCGGCGTAGGCGGACGTGCACACCAGGGCCATCCGATCGAAGTCGCCACCGATGTTTCGATGATGACCCGCGCGGGCGTCGAACGCATTCTTCGATTCGCGTTCCGCCTCGCCCAGTCGCGGCCGCGCAAGCTGCTGACGGTGATCACCAAGAGCAATGCGCAACGCCACGCGATGGTGATGTGGGACGAGATTGCCCTGGAAGTCTCAAAGGAATTTCCTGACGTCAAATGGGACAAGGAACTCGTCGACGCTGCCACCGCGCGCATGGTCAACCGTCCCGCCACGCTCGACACGATAGTCGCCACGAATCTTCACGCGGACATTCTCAGCGATCTGGCAGCGGCACTGGCCGGCAGCCTCGGCATCGCACCGACCGCGAATCTCGACCCCGAGCGCCGCTATCCCTCCATGTTCGAGCCGATTCACGGTTCCGCTTTCGACATCATGGGTAAGGGTCTCGCCAATCCGGTCGGCACGTTCTGGTCGGTTGTGATGATGCTTGAGCATCTTGGCGAGATGGCCGCTGCCCAGCAATTGATGAGCGCGATCGAACGCATCACGGCCGACCCGGCGTTGCACACGGGCGACCTCGGCGGAACGGCCACGACCGTGCAGGTGACCGATGCCGTTTGCGCGATCCTCGCCGCGAAACCAGCGACGGAGTTCAAGGCCGCCTGAGCACGCAAGACGTAGTACGCGATACACAACGCCCGCATTAGACAAAAACAAAACGCCCGGACGACTACGTCACGGGCGATTCAAAGACTGGAGACTGGCATGGCCAATGAATTGCAAGCCCGTGTGGTTCGCAAGCTGACGTGGCGCATTTTGCCCTTCGTCATGCTGCTTTATTTTGTGAGCTTTCTCGATCGCGTGAACGTCGGCTTTGCCGCGCTCACGATGAACAAGGACCTCGGCCTCTCGCCGACCATGTTCGGGCTCGGCGGCGGCATCTTCTTTCTGGGGTATTTTCTGTTCGAAGTGCCCTCGAACCTCATTCTGAACAAGGTCGGTGCACGCATCTGGATTGCACGCGTTATGGTGACGTGGGGGCTGGTGTCGGCGGCCTCCGCGTTTGTCGTCGGGCCGAATTCGTTCTATACGCTGCGCTTTTTGCTCGGTGTGGCCGAAGCCGGTTTCTTCCCCGGCATCATTCTTTATCTCAGCCAGTGGTTTCCTGCACGGCAGCGCGCAGTCGCGGCGGCCGCGTTCATGGCGGCCGCGCCTTTGTCGACCGCAATCGGATCGCCCATTTCAGGCGCCATCATGCAGATGCCGGCCCTGTTCGGCTTGAAAGACTGGCAATGGCTCTTCCTCATCGAAGCAATTCCAGCCGTCGTACTCGGGTTCGTGGTTCTGAAAGCGCTCACCGATTCGCCGGAAAAGGCGAAGTGGCTTGCCGCCGATGAGAAAGCGTGGCTCGTCGCAACGCTGCGCGAAGAACGCGCGGGACGAGAATCGCAGGCAGGCCACGCTGCGGGTGCACTCGCAGCGCTGCGCGACCCGCGGGTGTGGATCATGTCGATGATCTACTTCGGCACCTCCGCGGGACTTTATACGCTCGGGCTGTGGGCGCCGTTGATCATTCGTCAGTTCGGCTTTAGCGCACTAGGTACCGGTGCGTTGAACGCGATTCCCAGCGTGCTGGCTGTGATCGGCATGGTGATGTGGGCGCGCCATTCGGATCGCACTGGCGAGCGCACGTGGCATGTGGTGATTCCGTGCGTCGCTGCCGGCATTGGGCTCGCATGGGCAGGCTTTGCGGATACCGTCCTTGGGGTGGTGCTCGCACTGATCCTCGTGAACGTGGGCATCAGTGCGGCCAAGGCGCCGCTGTGGGCCATGCCGAGTACCTTTCTCTCTGGCGCCGGTGCGGCGGCCGGTATCGCCATGATCAACTCGATCGGCAACCTCGGCGGCTTCGTCGGTCCGTTTGCGATCGGCTGGCTGAAGAGTGTGACGGGGGGATATGCGGCCGGACTTTATGTCGTAGCGGCAAGTCTTGCGGTATCAGCCATGCTCGCGTTGGCTGTCGGCCGGCGAGGATATCGGGCGGCGCCTGCGCCGCAATGATCTCGCCAGGTTTCTGATTGGCTTCCTGATTGACGATGTGCCTCGCTCCCGCGCCAGTTGTTGTCCAATGACCCGGTGCGAATAATGATTAGCGCGGAAGGGCAAGGCATCATCGCGCGTATTCAATGCTTGAACAGTCGCGAGTCCTTACCCGCGAAATGCATCGTCGAAGACTGCGAAAAGCTTGTTGCGGGTGCGCCGTAACCTGAGCTGTCACCATAGCCCGACATCTTGTGCGAGGGCTGCTGATATTGCGTACCTGCCTGATTGTTCTGTGTGTCGTGCATCGAGACGGTCGGTGCGGGTGTCGTATCGTTCATCGGTGCGTTCATCTGCTGCGCAAACGACAGGGTAGGGATGGCGACGATCGAAGCAATGAGCATGACGTGTTTGAGTGCTTTCATGAAGGCTCTCCAATAGTGTGATGGTGCCACGTCGACCATTCCGGTCGACGCGTACCCACAGAATAAGAAGCTTTCCTTAATTTCTCCTTAGGGGCGCTCAAACAACTTTCTTCCGCATTTTCAATCCCCATCCCAACCATGGCGTTCACGCCATTCACGTTCGTGCTCCTCATGCTCATGGTGGCGCCACCGCCGTTCGCGCCACTCCTGCCGCTCATGCCATTCACGGGCACGCCAGTCGTCGCCGTAGCCGTAGCCATATTCCACCACCGGCGGGGGCGCATAAACGACCGGCGGAGGCGCAATGTAGGCCGGCTGGGCAGGCACGAAAACCGGCCCGGGAATGCCGATGCCGATGCCCACATCGACGTGCGCGGAAGCGGCTGTGGAAGCCATTAATATCGCGCCGCCGAGAATCACTGATAATAGGTTCTTGCGCATGTTTTTCTTTTCGCCCGATGATGGCGGGCGATGACAGTGAAGATGGTGCGCAGTTTAGGCAGGGCCGCGGTTTGCAGGTGCAAGAGGGATGCGAGATTGGTAACACGGAGTAACGGCGCGCAGCCTTAAGGTTGCCCTAATCTTGCGATCTGGTATTTTTCGCGGACAGACCGTCTGCTGCAGGTGGTTCGCGCCCGTCATGGGGCCTCGATCATTGATCATGGCGTCCAGCTCGCGGACGCGCAACGACGCCCGCTGAGGAGCGGTGAGCTTGCTGCGTTGCGGCAAAATGCGCCTGCCACGTCCTCCGCACAGACTTTTTTCCCTCCAGGCGGCCCTCACTTGCTCTGGCGCGACACGGACGGCCACCCACTCCAACACCCCGCAAACCCTTTACCAGAAGGGCTTCGCCCGCCACCAGCCAGCGCCCGCGCACTGGCGGTGTCGCATTTCCACATGTGCTTGTCGCAAATAGTCGGCTAGGCGTACTTTTTTCTGGCAACTATGTATGCACAGCGCGGACGGACGTCCGCCACGCGAGGAGAGCATTCAATGAATTCCCCCAAGGTCGTGGTCGAAGGGTTGTGCAAGGTGTTCGGCACCAACCCGAAACAGGCGATCGGCATGCTGGCAGGCGGCGCAACCAAAGAGGAAGTGTTTGCGCGCACCGGCCAGATAGTCGGTGTCCACAACGTTTCGTTCGAAGTCAAGGAAGGCGAGATCTTCGTGCTGATGGGCCTCTCGGGCTCCGGCAAGTCGACGCTGATTCGCCTGATCAACCGTCTCGTCGAGCCGACGGCCGGCAAGGTGCTGATCGACGGCCGCGATGTGGCCAGCGTGCCGCGCGCGGAATTGACGGCGCTGCGCCGCAAGGACATGAGCATGGTGTTCCAGTCCTTCGCGCTGATGCCGCAACGCACGGTGCTGTCCAACGCCGCGTTCGGGCTGGAAGTGGCGGGCATCGGCAAGAAGGAGCGCGAGAAGCGCGCCATGACCGTGCTCGAGCAGGTCGGCCTCGCGCCGTTCGCGCAAAAGCTGCCGGCGCAACTGTCCGGCGGCATGCAGCAACGTGTGGGTCTCGCGCGGGCGCTGGCGGTCAACCCGTCGCTGATGATCATGGACGAGGCGTTCTCCGCGCTCGATCCGCTCAAACGCAAGGAAATGCAGAAC
Source organism: Paraburkholderia sp. SECH2 (assembly GCF_030464795.1). Taxonomy (NCBI): domain Bacteria; kingdom Pseudomonadati; phylum Pseudomonadota; class Betaproteobacteria; order Burkholderiales; family Burkholderiaceae; genus Paraburkholderia; species Paraburkholderia sp. SECH2. The sequence continues at coordinate 146,849 of NZ_JALPRH010000015.1, read as the reverse complement.
GTGCTGCTCGATCTGCAACGCGAGCAGCAGCGCACCATCCTGTTCGTCTCGCACGATCTGGAAGAGGCGATGCGCATCGGCACCCGGATCGCGATCATGGAAGGCGGCAAGGTCGTCCAGGTCGGCACGCCCCAGCAAATCATCACCAATCCCGCCGATGACTACGTGCGTGCGTTCTTCGAAGGCATCGACACCAGCCGCTATCTCACGGCCGGCGACCTGATGCAGACGGACGCCGTGCCGCTCATGCAGCATTCGCCGCAGATCGACGCCTCGAGCGTGGCCGCGACGCTCAACGGCAGCGCCGAATACGCGTTCGTACTCGACAGCGAGCGCAAGTTCCGCGGCTTCGTGTGCCGCGATGCGATGGGCAGCGCGTCGCCGCAGCTCAATCACATCGAGTGCATCCGCCGCACCACGCCGCTGGACGACGTCGTCGAGCGCGTGGTGGCGAGCCGTGCGCCGCTGCCGGTCGTCGAAGCGGACGGCTCCTACTGCGGTTCGGTCAACAAGACGAACGTGCTGAACGTTCTCACGCGCCATCGAGGTTCCCATGTCTGAAGTCATTCCACTTGGCGCCTGGGTCGATCACGGCGTTCACTACCTGCTCGACCACGACGCTAAAACCTTCGACTCGATCGGCAAGGTCATCGAGAGTTTTGCCGCGCTGATCGAGCACGGCCTGCAAGCGGTACCGATGTGGGCGCTGATGGCGTTTTTCGTCGGTGTCGGTTTGTGGCGGGTGGGCTGGCGTTTCGCGCTGTTCACCTTGCTGGCGATGCTGCTGATCTACGGCACCGGCTTCTGGGATCAGATGGTGATCACGCTCGGTCTCACGCTGTCGTCGACCTTGATCAGTCTGCTGCTCGGCGTGCCGCTCGGCATCTGGACCGCGAAGAGCCGCACCGTCGAAATGATGGTGCGTCCCGTGCTCGATCTGATGCAGACCATGCCCGCGTTCGTCTACCTGATTCCGGCGGCGATGCTGTTCGGTCTCGGCCGCGTGCCGGGGATTCTTTCCACGGTGATCTTCGCGATGCCGCCTGCGGTGCGTCTCACGTCGCTCGGCATCAAGCATGTGAATCGCGAGATCGTCGAAGCAGGGCAGGCGTTCGGCTGCACGCCCTTGCAATTGCTCTACAAGGTGCAGTTTCCGAATGCGCTGCCGTCGATCATGACCGGCGTGAACCAGACCATCATGATGGCGCTCTCGATGGTGATCATCGCCTCGATGGTCGGCGCGGGCGGTCTCGGCAACGACGTGCTGGCGAGTATTCAACGGCTCGATATCGGCCTGGGTTTTGAAAGCGGCCTCTCGGTGGTGATGCTGGCGATCATTCTCGACCGCATCACGGAAAGCTTCGGCCGCTCGCCGGGTACGGCGCGGGCGCCTCTGTTGTCGGGCTTGCGCAGCGTCATGAAGGTGCGCCGGGCGCCGGCGGCCCAGCACGGCTGAGCCGCCTATGAAGCGCGACGCGATCTCTCCAGTTGTTGAGGCCCCATCCGATTCGCCGCTGTCCGGGCTCGCGCACTTCGGCTTTCTGACGCTGCCGAACTTTTCGATGATCGCGTTCACGAGCGCGGTCGAGGTGCTGCGCATGGCCAACTACGTGGGCCGCGCGCAGCACTACACATGGTCGGTGATTACACCGGACGGCGAGCCGGCGCGAGCGAGTAACGGCATCACCGTGAAGCCGACCACGACGCTGGCCGAAGCGGGCATGCCCGATGTGCTGATCGTCTGCGCCGGCTGGCATGTGCGCGACTACGTGGACGAGACGATCATCGCGTTGCTGCAAGATGTTGCGTCGAAGGGTATTCCGCTTGGCGGCATTTGTACGGGACCGTATGCGCTGCTGGCCGCGAATCTGCTCGACGGTTATCGCTGTACCGTGCATTGGGAAGACATGTCGCCGTTGCACAAGAGTTACCCGCACGTACGTTTTGCCGACGAACTGTTCGTGATCGACCGTGACCGGATGACCTGCACCGGCGGCACCGCGCCACTCGATCTGATGCTGAACCTGGTCGGCATGCGCCTCGGCCATGCAGTCGCGGCGCAAGTGTCCGAACAGTTCATCGTCGAGCGGATTCGTGGCTCGACGGATTATCAGCATATTCCCGTCGATGCACGGGTCGGTTTCTCGCGAGCTGAATTAATCGAAGTCGTGCGCTTGATGGAAGCGAATATCGAAGAGCCGTTGTCGCTCGACGAGCTCGCGCGGCTCGTGCATCTGTCGCAACGTCATTTGCAGCGCATGTTCAAGATGTTTCTGAGCGTATCGCCGACGCATTATTACCTGACCTTGCGTTTGCGTCGTGCGCGTGAACTGCTGCGCAATACTGATGCATCGATTGCGCGGGTAACGGCAGTATGCGGCTTTCATTCGCCGTGTCATTTCAGCAAGGCCTATCGCGCGCAGTTCGGTCACGCGCCGAGTGTGGAGCGACGCTTGTCGGCGTAGACGAGTCTGCATAAGTAAGTTGACGTCAATGAAGTCGACGCAAGAAGTCGCACTTTGAAAATCCGATTCGATTATTAAAACCAGTAAAGCATCAATCACCCAAAGGGAACGCCATGAAACGTTTGTGGGCTGCGTCGTTGTGCGCGCTGTCGGTGTCATCTGTCCTTGCCGCGGAACCTGCCACCTGCCGGGACGTCCGGTTCGCCGACGTTGGCTGGACCGATATCGCGGCGACGACCGGTCTCGCTTCGACCGTGCTTGAAGGGCTCGGCTATAAGCCGACCAAAACGATCGCTTCGGTGCCGATCACCTTTGCGGGTGTGAAGAGCAAGCAGATCGACGTGTTCCTCGGCTACTGGTCGCCGACCATGGACCCGATGATCGATCCGTTCAAGAAGGCCGGCCAGCTTACCGTGCTGCCGACGCCGAACCTGACTGGAGCGAAATACACGCTGGCCGTGCCGGATTACGCGTATCAGGCGGGCATCAAAACCTTCACCGACATTGCGAAGAACTACGACAAGCTCGACGGCAAAATCTATGGCATCGAGCCGGGTAACGACGGCAATGCGCTGATCAAGAAGATGATCGACAGCAACCAGTACGGTCTTGGCAAGTTCAAGCTGGTGGAGTCGAGCGAGGCAGGCATGCTGGTCGAAGTGAATCGCGCAGTTCGCGCCAGGAAGCCGATCGTGTTCCTCGGTTGGGAACCGCATCCGATGAACGTGCAGATGAAGATCGATTATCTGTCCGGCGGTGACGACGTGTTCGGCCCGAACTACGGCGAAGCCAGAGTGCTGACGGTCACGCCGAGCGATTACTCGACGCGTTGCCCGAACGTCGCGAAGCTCGTGTCGAACCTGCAGTTCACGACGGATATCGAAAACCACGTGATGCTGCCGATCATGAACAAGACGGATCCGAACAAAGCGGCGAAGGACTGGCTGAAGGCGAATCCGGCTGTGCTCGACAAGTGGCTTGCCGGTGTGAAGACGTTTGATGGGAAGGATGGGTTGCCGGCGGTGAAAGCTTATGTTGCTGGGAAATGAAGGTTGAAGGGTTGAGAGTTTGGGTTTAGCTTTCGCGCCGCTCCGGCGGCGCGAAAGCGGGAGCGCTAAACCCTAACGGCAAACAGCGCGCTCAGATCGCCTGAGCCCGCCCCGGAAAGGTTTCGTCATAGCCTGAACCGTCATCGACTTCAGCCGCCGTACCGCGTTGCTCGCGGTACATCATCGGCGGCAAACCGAACTGCTTGCGGAATTCGCGGCCCAGATGCGAGGCATCGGAAAAGCCGCAACTCGACGCGATATCCGCTACCGTTTTATCCGAACTCGTCAACAGCCAGGCGGCAGTGCGCAAACGCACCTGCTTCGCGTAGGCCTGAGGCGCCTTACCGGTTTGCGCCTTGAAGAGCCTTTCGAGCTGCCGCGGCGACAGATCGAGTTTGCGCGCCAGTTCATCGAGCGATAGCGATCGCCCCACATGCTGTTCCATCAGCAGAATCGCGCGCTTCACCTTCGGATGCGCGGCAGGTGCCAACCCAGGTGGATGCGGCTGTGGTGCGTTGCCTTTCTGCATATCGTCCACCAGCAGAATCCGCAGCGCCTTCTGCACCGTGGCCGTTTCGAAGTGGCGCAGCAGAATCGCGGCCGCCACGTCGATCGACGCCCGCCCACCGGAACACGTAATGCGTCGGCGGTCGATCACAAATAGCCGATCCGCCACCAACGCCTCCTCGTTGACCGCCGGAAAGCGCTCGATAAAATCCCAGTAGTGAAACCAGCTCACGCAGATGCGGTGGCCTTCCAGCACGCCCGCGCGCATCAGCGAGAACACGCCGGTGCACATGCCGACGAGCGTCGCATCGGTAGCGGCGGCGCGACGGATGAAGGCTAGCGTCGCGTCGTTCGCGGCCGGCCCTGAATGCAGCAGGCCGCCCACCACAACGACGTAATCGAAGGGCTCGGCGTTGTCGAATGTTTCCCACGGCGTGATCTGGATCCCGCAACTGGCACGCACCGGAGCGAGGGTTTCCCCTATCACGCTCCACGAACAGCGCACGGGCTTGCTGAAGTCGCCTTCGTCCGCGGACAGGCGCAACAGGTCGACGAAACCCGAGAACGCCGTCAGCGTGAAGTTCGGCAGCAGGATGATGCCGAAGCGGATGCGTTGCTTCGAGGTGCCGTCGATCGATTGAAGGGGAAGCGGTTCAGCGGAATTCATGCATGCAGCCAGCAAGGGAAAGGGGTTGAAACAAGCATAGCACCGGGGACAGGGAGGCTTAAGCGGCTCATGTCGCAAATGCGTCAGAAGTCATCGCAAATCCGCCGCAGCGCTTGGCCGGCGGCCCGCTTGACGCCACTATCCCACTGTCATGCCGTTTTTATTCTATCGGTCCAATTTGACGTGCGGTGCAATAGGGGCTAGTTCAAGCCAAACCCGGCACCCAAGGTATCGCAACGTATAAGGCACGTCATGAACGTCAGCGTCTTCGATCTGTTCAAGATCGGCATCGGTCCCTCAAGCTCGCACACCGTCGGGCCGATGATTGCTGCTTGCCGTTTTGCCTCGCATATCGAAGACGCCAATCTGCTGAGCTTCGTGCGGCGCGTCAAGGTCGAGCTGTTCGGCTCACTCGGCGCGACCGGGAAAGGGCATGGCACGGACAAGGCGGTACTGCTCGGCCTCGAAGGTAATCTACCCGATCTGATCGACCCGGACGTGATCGAACCGCGCCTGCAGGCGATTCGCGAAACGAAGCAACTGGTGCTGCTCGGCAAGCATCCGGTCAAATTCGACGAGCGCGAACAACTCGGCTTCTTTCGCAAGTTGATGCCGGGCGCGCCGGGCTCGAGCATCGTGCATCCGAACGGCATGCGTTTTCAGGCCTTCGACGAGAATGGCCAGTTGCTGGTGGAGAAGGAGTATTACTCGATCGGCGGCGGCTTTGTGATCAATCGCGAGGGCGACCGCGTCAATGGCTTGCGCGCTGGGGCGGAGGTGCCGTTTCCGTTTCGGACCGGCGACGATCTGATGCGTGTGTGCCGCGAAACCGGTTTGTCGATCGCGCAGGTGACGCTGCGCAACGAATGCGCGTCGCGTACCGAACAGGAAGTGCGCGAAGGGCTGCTGACGATCTGGCGCGTCATGTCCGCCTGCGTCGAACGTGGCTGCAAGGTGCGTGGCGAGTTGCCCGGCCCGATGCACGTGAAGCGCCGCGCGGCTGACCTGTGCGCGCAATTGCGCTCGCGCTCGGAAGAATCGCTGCGCGATCCGCTGTCGATGCTCGACTGGGTCAACCTCTACGCGATGGCCGTGAACGAAGAGAACGCAGCGGGCGGGCGCGTCGTCACGGCGCCGACCAACGGCGCCGCCGGCGTGATTCCCGCGGTGCTGCATTACTACGTGAAGTTCATGCATGCGTCGAACGACGAGGGCATCGTCACCTTCCTGCTGACGGCTGCGGCGATCGGCATCATCTACAAGGAAACCGCTTCGATCTCGGGCGCCGAAGTGGGCTGCCAGGGCGAGGTCGGCGTTGCGTGCTCGATGGCCGCCGCGGCGCTCGCTGCCGTGATGGGCGGCACGCCGACGCAAGTCGAAAACGCCGCCGAGATCGGCATGGAACACAACCTCGGCATGACCTGCGACCCGGTCGGCGGCCTCGTGCAGATTCCCTGCATCGAACGCAACGCGATGGGCGCGATCAAGGCGCTCAACGCGGCGCGCATGGCGATGAAGGGCGACGGCCAGCACTACGTGTCGCTCGACAACGTGATCAAGACGATGCGTGAAACCGGCGCGGATATGAAGACCAAATACAAGGAGACGTCGCGCGGTGGACTCGCCGTGAACGTCATCGAGTGTTGAACAAGTTGAGAATCAAAGAGTAACAACAGGACCCAAAGGACCAACAATGAGCCGCTATTCGATATTCAGCCTGTTGCGCAACGGGATGTCGTATCACGAGAACTGGGAGCGTCAGTGGAAGAGCCCCGAGCCTAAGCGTGAATACGACGTCGTGATCGTCGGCGGCGGCGGGCATGGCCTCGCCACTGCCTATTACCTCGCGAAGGAGCATGGCGTGCGCAATATCGCCGTGCTGGAGAAAGGCTGGATCGGCGGCGGCAATACCGCGCGCAATACGACCATCGTGCGCTCGAATTATCTGTGGGACGAATCGGCCGCTCTCTACGAGAAGGCGATGAAGCTGTGGGAAGGTCTCTCGCAAGACCTGAACTACAACGTGATGTTCAGCCAGCGCGGCGTGATGAACCTCGCGCACACATTGCAGGACGTGCGCGACACCGAACGCCGCGTGAATGCAAACCGGCTGAACGGCGTGGATGCCGAATTCCTCACGCCGGAGCAGATCAAGGAAATCGAGCCGACCATCAATCTGAACAGCCGCTATCCGGTGCTCGGGGCGTCGATTCAACGCCGCGGCGGTGTGGCGCGCCACGACGCGGTGGCGTGGGGCTTCGCACGCGGGGCGGATCAGCATGGCGTCGATATCGTGCAGAACTGCCAGGTCACGGGGATTCGCCGCGACGGCAGTCAGGTGGTCGGCGTGGATACCACCAAGGGCTTCATCAAGGCGAAGAAGGTTGCGGTGGTTGCGGCGGGCAATACGTCGTCGCTCGCCGATATGGCGGGTATCCGTTTGCCTCTGGAGAGCCATCCGTTGCAGGCGTTGGTCTCGGAGCCGATCAAACCGGTCGTCAACACGGTGGTGATGTCGAACGCGGTGCACGCGTATATCAGCCAGTCCGACAAGGGCGACCTGGTGATTGGCGCGGGCGTCGATCAGTACACGGGCTTCGGTCAGCGCGGCAGCTTCCAGATCATCGAAGGCACGCTCGAAGCGATCGTCGAAATGTTCCCGGTGTTTTCGCGCGTGCGGATGAACCGCCAGTGGGGCGGCATCGTGGATGTATCGCCGGATGCGTGCCCGATTATCAGCAAGACCGACGTGAAGGGGCTTTATTTCAATTGCGGCTGGGGTACGGGTGGCTTCAAGGCGACGCCTGGGTCGGGGTGGGCTTATGCACACACGATCGCGAAGGACGAGCCGCATCCGCTGAACGCGCCGTTCTCGCTGGATCGGTTCTATACCGGCCATCTGATCGACGAGCACGGCGCTGCTGCTGTTGCCCACTAACGCACATTAGGAAAACCAGATGCTTCTGATCGAATGCCCTTGGTGCGGGCCACGCGCCGAAACCGAATTTTCCTGCGGCGGCGAAGCGGATATTGCGCGCCCGCTCGACACCGACAAGCTCACCGACAAGGAATGGGGCGACTACCTGTTCATGCGCAAGAATTCGCGCGGCGTGCATCGCGAGCAATGGATGCACGCGCAAGGATGCCGCCGCTGGTTCAAGGCCCAGCGCGATACCGTGAGCTACGAGATTCAGGGCTACGAGACGTTCGAACGTCCTCTGCTCGCGATGGACAGCACCGACGCTAACGCACAAGACAAGGCACACGAGGGCAAGGCACCATGAGCCAGAAAGACCGACTCCCCAGCGGCGGGCGCATCAACCGTGCGATCGTACTGAACTTCACGTTCAACGGGCGCAAGCTTCAGGGTTATCAGGGCGACACGCTCGCGTCCGCGTTGCTCGCGAACGGCGAACACTTCGTGGCGCGCAGCTGGAAGTACCACCGGCCGCGCGGCATCGTGACGGCGGGTGTGGAAGAGCCGAACGCGGTTGTGCAGCTCGAAACCGGCGCATACACGGTGCCGAACGCGCGTGCGACTGAAGTGGAGTTGTATCAGGGACTCGTCGCGACCAGCGTGAACGCGCAGCCGAGCATCGAAAAAGACCGCATGGCGATCAACCAGAAGTTCGCACGCTTCATTCCGGCGGGCTTCTACTACAAGACCTTCATGTGGCCGCGCAAATTCTGGCCGAAATATGAGGAAGTGATTCGCGATGCGGCCGGTCTCGGCAAGGCGCCCGAGCAAACCGACGCGGACCGCTACGACAAGTGCTTTGCGCACTGCGACGTGCTGGTGGTCGGCGGTGGCCCGACGGGGCTGGCGGCCGCGCATGCGGCGGCATTGTCCGGCGCACGCGTGACGCTGATCGACGATCAGCCGGAACTCGGCGGCTCGCTGCTGTCGTGCCGCGCGGAGATCGACGGCAAACCGGCGCTGCAATGGGTCCACAAGATCGAAGACGAGTTGCGGCAGATGCCCGATGTGAAGATCCTGTGCCGCAGCACCGCATTCGGTTACCAGGACCATAACCTCATCACCGTCACGCAGCGGCTCACCGAGCATCTGCCGGTGTCGCAGAGAAAAGGCACGCGCGAACTGATGTGGAAGATCCGCGCGAAACGCGTGATTCTCGCAACAGGCGCGCATGAGCGGCCGATCGTATTCGGCAACAACGATCTACCGGGCGTGATGTTGGCCTCGGCCGTGTCGACCTATCTGCATCGCTATGCGGTGCTACCGGGCCGCAATGCCGTCGTGTTCACGAACAACGATGACGGCTATCAATGCGCGCTCGATCTGAAAGCGGCCGGTGCCCAGGTGACGGTCGTCGATCCGCGGGCGGCCGAATCGAAGGGCACGCTGCCCGCGCTTGCGCGGCGCTATGGCGTCAAGGTGATGAATGGTGCTGCTGTGACAGCGGCGCACGGCAAGCTGCGGGTTGCCTCGGTCGAAGCCGCGTCGTATTCGAACGGACAGGTCGGTGCGAAGCAGGGCGATCTACCCTGCGATCTGCTCGCGATGTCCGGCGGCTGGAGCCCGGTGCTGCATCTGTTCGCGCAATCGGGCGGCAAGGCGCACTGGCATGACGACAAAGCCTGCTTCGTGCCGGGCAAGGCGATGCAAGCCGAGACGAGCGTTGGTGCGTGTGCCGGCGATTTCACGCTAGGACAGGGGATTCGCTTCGCGGTCGATGCCGGTGTCGAGGCGGCGCGTGCAGCGGGGTACATCGTTGCGCGGCCGAATCCGGTGCACGTGGCCGAGGTTAGCGAAACGAAGATGCAGCCGCTGTGGCTGGTCGGCGGCCGCGAACTGGCGACGCGCGGGCCGAAGCAGTTCGTCGACTTCCAGAACGACGTGTCGGCAGCCGATATTTTTCTCGCGGCGCGCGAAGGTTTCGAATCGGTCGAACACGTGAAGCGCTATACGGCGATGGGTTTCGGCACCGATCAGGGCAAGCTCGGCAACATCAATGGTATGGCGATTCTCGCGCAGGCACTCGGCAAGACGATTCCCGAAACCGGCACGACGACGTTCCGCCCGAACTACACGCCGGTTACGTTCGGCACGTTTGCCGGCCGCGAGCTGGGTGAGTTTCTCGATCCGGTGCGCAAGACCGCGGTGCACGAATGGCACGTGGAAAACGGTGCGGCGTTCGAGGACGTCGGCAACTGGAAGCGCCCCTGGTACTTCGCGAAGGCCGGCGAGGACATGCATGCCGCGGTTGCGCGCGAGTCGCTCGCGGTGCGCACGAGCGTCGGCATTCTCGATGCTTCGACGCTCGGCAAGATCGACATCCAGGGCCCCGATGCGGCGAAGTTGCTGAATTGGGTCTACACGAATCCGTGGAGCAAGCTGGAAGTCGGCAAGTGCCGCTACGGCCTGATGCTCGACGAAAACGGCATGATCTTCGACGACGGCGTGACCGTGCGTCTTGCCGACCAACACTACATGATGACGACCACCACGGGTGGCGCAGCGCGCGTGCTGACGTGGCTCGAACGCTGGCTGCAAACCGAGTGGCCGGATATGCGCGTGCGTCTCGCTTCCGTGACGGATCATTGGGCGACGTTTGCGGTGGTCGGTCCGAACAGCCGCAAGGTCCTGCAGAAAGTTTGCCACGACATCGACTTTGCGAACGCGGCGTTCCCGTTCATGAGTTATCGCGAAGGCACCGTGGCGGGTGCGGCATCGCGCGTGATGCGCATCAGCTTCTCGGGCGAACTGGCTTATGAAGTGAACGTGCCCGCGAACGTCGGCCGCGCGGTGTGGGAGGCGCTGATGGCCGCGGGCGCGGAATTCGACATCACGCCGTATGGCACGGAAACCATGCACGTGCTGCGTGCCGAGAAGGGCTACATCATCGTCGGCCAGGACACGGATGGGTCGATGACGCCGTACGACCTCGGCATGGGTGGGCTGGTCGCGAAGTCGAAAGACTTTCTCGGCAAGCGCTCATTGACGCGTTCGGATACGGCGAAGGCCGGCCGTAAGCAACTGGTCGGGCTGCTCGCGGACGATCCGTCGTTCGTGATCCCCGAAGGCTCGCAGATCGTCGCCGGTCCGTTCCAGGGCGATACCGCACCGATGCTCGGCCACGTCACGTCGAGCTATTACAGCCCGATCCTGAAGCGCTCGATTGCAATGGCGGTAGTGAAGGGCGGTCTCGACAAGATCGGCGAAACGGTCACGATTCCGCTCGCGAGCGGTAGACAGATTGCGGCCAAGGTCACCAGCTCGGTGTTCTACGACAGCGAAGGAGCACGTCAACATGTGGAATGAAACAAGAGGGACAGTGTCGGCGGTGGATCGTGCTGTCGGCCAGCAAACGGGTGTGTGGCAGGAGTCGCCGCTGGTGGGCGCGGATGCGCTGCTGAAGAAGCATCAGGCGACGGTGTCGGCGGCGTTCCGTTTGAGCGAGCGGCCGTTTCTGGAACTGGTGAACGTGCGCGGCGACACGCGTGACGCGGCGTTCGTGAGCGCGGTGGAAAGCGTGATCGGCTGCCGGCCGCCCGAGAAGGCGAACACGATTGCACGCGGCAATGGCTACGACATGCTGTGGCTTGGCCCTGACGAGTGGCTGGTGCGCTCGGCCATGGCGCACGACGCGACGCGTACCGCGCCGTTGCAGGCGAAACTCGGCGCGGCATTTGTGGGCGTGTTCGCGTCGGCGGTGGATATCGGCAGCGGCTATACGGTGCTCGAGATCAGTGGCACTCGAACGCGTGAAGTGCTGGCGCGCGGTTGTCCGCTCGATCTGCATCCGAAACTGTTCAGCGAGGGGCAGTGCGCACAGAGTCACTTCTTCAAGGCGTCGATGACGTTGTTGCCCACCGGCGCAGACAGCTTCGATATCATCGTGCGCCGCAGTTTTGCGGACTACTTCGTTAAGATCATGCTCGATGCGGCCGAGCCGCTGATGTCGTGAAGCGCGGCGGGTGGTGTCCTGCTAGTGAGGCACCGCTCGCGGCTTTCCCGACCGCCGACTGACATGACGTCGACACGTCTAGCCACCGCGCGTCTCACCGAACGCGCATGCCAACAGGGCGATGCCCATGCCGCGCTCGCGCTGCTCGATCAGAGCATCGTCTTGCGGCACCGGCGTATCGCGTTGATCCGCTATCTCCTTGCACAGCAGTTGGGCGCGCCGCTGCAGTCGCGGCATCACGAATACGTTGAGAAGATCGCCGCTCGTTTGAGTGCGGATGCGCTCGCGCGGATTGCCGGCGCTGCGCGGGCGCGGTTGCGGCCCTAACGACGCCCTCGTTCCATCCCGATGACGTATTCCTTCTATGTGGCCGATTTATGTCGGCGTCTACTGAATACGCACTGATCGGAACGTCCACGCGGCAGCCGCCGCATCAACGAGGGCATGACATGTCTACCGTTTTTCAGCCTCGCGCGAGCGCAGCCGCCAGACTCGAACGTCTGCCGTTCTCCGGATATCACCGGACCATTTTCATCATCATCGCGATCGCGTTCTTTTTCGACTCGGTCGATCTCGGCACGATGACCTTCGTGCTCGGTTCGATCAAGAGCGAATTTCATCTGTCGAGCGCGACGGCAGGGTTGGTTGCGAGTGCGAGCTTCTTCGGTATGGTGATCGGCGCGGCGGTTGCCGGATTGCTGGCCGATCGCTTCGGACGGCGCCCCGTATTTCAGTGGAGCATGGTGCTGTGGGGGCTCGCGTCGTATCTGTGCTCGACCGCGCAGAGTGTCGAAGCGCTGATTTTTTATCGTGTGCTGCTTGGTATTGGCATGGGCATGGAGTTTCCCATTGCGCAGACGCTCCTTTCCGAATTTGTGCCTGCCAAGTCACGCGGACGACTGATCGCGTTGATGGATGGCTTCTGGCCGCTCGGGTTTATCACGGCGGGCGTGGTTTCGTACTTCGTGTTGCCGGCGTTTGGGTGGCGCACGGAGTTCGCACTGTTGGCGATTCCCGCCGTGTTCGTGTTAATTGTGCGCCGCGTCGTGCCGGAATCGCCGCGCTGGCTGGAGCATCGCGGACGCCTCGCCGAGGCGGACAAGATCCTCGCCGAGGTCGAAGTGAAGGTGATGAAAGCGGCCGGACTGAGCCAGTTGCGCGCACCGGTGATGCTGCAGGAACCGCCGGCTGCGAAGGGTACGAGTGCATTCCGCGAGATCTGGAGCGTGGCCTACCGGCGTCGCACGATCATGGTGTGGACGCTGTGGTTCTTTGCGTTGCTCGGTTTTTATGGGCTCACGTCGTGGCTCGGTGCGTTGATGCAACAAGCGGGTTTCGCTGTGACGAAGTCGGTGCTGTATACGGTACTGATTTCGCTCGGCGGGATTCCGGGTTTTATCTGCGCTGCGTGGCTCGTGGAGCGCTGGGGACGTAAGCCGACCTGTATCGCGTCGCTGACCGGCAGCGCGGTGATGGCTTATGTCTACGGGCAAACCGCGCTGCACGCGCAAACGCCGACGCTGCTGATTTGCGCCGGACTTGCGATGCAGTTTTTTATGTTTGCGATGTGGGCGGTGCTTTACACCTATACGCCTGAGCTTTATGGCACGGGAGCGCGGGCTACGGGGTCTGGGTTTGCGTCAGCGATTGGACGTGTGGGCTCGTTGATCGGGCCTTATGTAGTCGGCGTGGTTCTGCCGACGTTCGGGCAAGGCGGCGTGTTTTCGCTTGGCGCGATGTGTTTTGTGATCGCTGCCGCGGCAGTATGGATCATGGGGATCGAGACGCGTGGGTTGGCGTTGGAGACCTTGGTGTCTGAAGCGGTTGAGTCGGACGCGCAGGGAGTGTTGAGTCCTGCGCGGGAGTGACGCTTGCTGGGCAAGAGGAAAAAGGCCGCGACTAGTTCGCGGCCTTAAGCGTCCTTCTACTGCTACGCCAGAGAAGACCTACGCTGGATGATCGGTTGATCGAGCGGTTTGCTCGGCGTGTCAGTCTTTTGCTGCGTTCAGATAGTGAATGAATTCATATGTCGGCGCGCACGCTTACCATTCCGAGCGCAACTCCTTCTGGTATTCGAGGCTATCCGATTCCTTGCTCGTCCACACTCCGAAAACGTCTGTCTTGAGTTCCCGCTTCCGCGAAACCATTCCATTCGCGACGAAGTACGGCGTCTCCACCCGCGCCAGCGCCTCCCGCCCGCGAATCCCATCGGCGATCTTCTCCGCGAGCATGATCGTCGGCGCGTTCAGATTGCCGGTTGTGATCTGCGGCATGATTGACGCATCGACCACGCGCAGCGCCTCGAGCCCATGCACGCGTCCCTCGCTATCCACCACGGCCATATCGTCATAACCCATCTTGCACGAGCACGACGGATGAAACGCGGTCTCCGCACGCATGCGCACAAACGCGTCGAGTTGCTCATCGGTGGTCAACTCCGCGCCCGGATTCAACTCACGCCCGCGATAACGATCAAGCGCAGGCTGACGCATGATCTCGCGCGTAATACGAATCCCGTCACGGAATTCACGCCAGTCGAGCGGATCGGCCATGTAATTGAACAGGATGCTCGGATGCGCGGCGGGATCGCGTGAAGTGAGCTTCACGCGTCCACGGCTTGGCGAACGCATCGAGCCGACATGCGCCTGGAAACCGTGCATCTTGATCGCGTTGGAACCGTTGTAGTTAATCGCGACGGGCAGGAAGTGATACTGGATGTTCGGCCACAAGTCCTCATCGCGGGTACGGATGAAGCCGCCCGCTTCAAACTGATTGCTCGCGCCAATACCCGTGCCGTTAAACATCCATTCAAGCCCGATGGCAGGCTGATTCCACCATTGCAACGCGGGATACAGCGAAACCGGCTCCTTGCATTCGTACTGGATGTACATCTCCAGATGGTCCTGCAAGTTTTCACCGACACCAGGCAGATCGTGCACGAGTGGCACGTCGAGTTCGCGCAGCCACGTCGAACGGCCCACGCCTGAGCGTTGCAGCAACTGCGGCGAGGCAATCGCGCCACTGCACACCAACACTTCGCGGCGCGCATGCGCAGTTTCAGCACTACCGTGATGCAGATACGTGACGCCTATCGCACGCTTGTCGAGGAACAGCACGCGATCGGTCATGGCATGCGTCACGATGGTCAGATTCGGGCGTTTCTTCGCGCGATCCAGATAGCCGCGTGCGGTGCTGGCGCGTCGGCCGTTCGCCGTGACCGTGCGATCCATTGGGCCGAAGCCTTCCTGCTGGTAGCCGTTCAGGTCGTCGGTACGCGGGAAACCCGCCTGCACGCCGGCCTCGACCATCGCCGCGAACAAGGGATTGTTGCCCGGCTTGCTCGTCGTCACATGGACCGGGCCGTCGCCGCCGTGATACGCGTTTGCGCCGACATCGCGTGTTTCGGCTTTGCGGAAGTACGGCAGGCAATCCAGATAGGTCCAGTTTTCCAGCCCAGAACGCGTTGCCCAACCGTCGTAGTCGAGCGCATTGCCGCGGATATAGCACATGCCGTTGATCAGCGACGAACCACCGAGCCCTTTGCCGCGTCCGCACTCCATGCGGCGGTTGTTCATATGCGGCTCGGGGTCGGTTTCGTACGCCCAGTTGTAGCGCCGACCTTGCAACGGATAGGCGAGGGCCGCAGGCATCTGCGTGCGGAAATCGAAGCGGTAGTCGGGGCCGCCTGCTTCGAGGAGCAGCACGGTCACGTCCGCGTCTTCGGTCAGGCGCGAAGCGAGCACGTTGCCCGCCGAACCCGCGCCGACGATGATGTAATCGTATTCGTTCGAAGCCATCGCCAACCCTCCTTAAAACACCGGTTGATACGGGCCGAGTTCGACCTGCACGGACTTGATGCGCGTGTAGTGTTCGAGCGTGGTGATACCGTTCTCACGGCCGACGCCCGATTGCTTGTAGCCACCCACCGGCATTTCCGCGGGCGACTCGCCCCAGGTGTTGATCCAGCAGATACCCGCTTCGAGCCGATGAATCACGCGATGTGCACGTGCCAGGTTCTCGGTGACAACGCCCGCGGCAAGACCGTAAGCGGTGTTATTAGCGCGCGAGATCGCTTCGTCTTCGTCGTCGAAAACGAGGATGCTCATCACCGGGCCGAAGATTTCTTCGCGCACGATGCGCATGTCGTCATGGCAGCCGGTGAAAACCGTCGGCTCGACGTACTGGCCGTTGCCGAAGTGGCCTTCCGTCAGCCGTTTGCCGCCTGCGAGGAGCCGCGCGCCGTCCTGCACGCCGCTTTCGATGTAGCCAAGCACTTTCTGCAATTGCGCGGCGCTGACCAGCGGACCGAAGTTGGTGTCGGCGTCCGTGGGCGCGCCGACGCGAATCCGTTTTACGCGTTCCAGCACCAGCGCTTCGAACCGTTCCAGCACGCTACGCTGCACGAATACACGTGTGCCGTTCGTGCAGACCTGGCCGGAGCTGAAGAAGTTGGCGTTCATCGCGATGTCGGCGGCGCGTTCGAGGTTGGCATCGTCGAAGACGAGCAGGGGGGACTTGCCGCCCAGTTCCATCGTCACTTCTTTCAGCGACGAGGCGCCTGCCAGCGACATCACCTTCTTGCCCGTTTCAACGCCGCCGGTGAACGAGATCTTCTCGATGTCGGGATGTGCGGCGAGCATCGCTCCCACGCGGCCGTCGCCTTGCACGACGTTGAACACACCGGCTGGTACACCGGCTTCGGTATAAATCTCGGCGAGTTTCAATGCGGACAGCGGAGTGATTTCGCTCGGCTTGAAGATCATCGCATTGCCGGCTGCCAACGCGGGCGCCGATTTCCAGCATGCGATCTGGATTGGGTAATTCCATGCGCCGATACCTGCGCATACGCCCAGCGGTTCGCGCCGCGTATAGACAAACGACGAAGGCCGCAATGGAATCTGCTGACCTTCAATCGCGGTCGCCAACCCTGCGTAGTACTCGATCACGTCCGCGCCGGTGACGATATCGACCGCCCGAGTCTCCGCAATCGCTTTGCCGGTGTCGCGTGTTTCGAGTGCGGCGAGTTCGTCATTGCGTTCACGCAGGATCTCGACCGCGCGGCGCAGGATGCGCGAGCGCTGCATCGCCGTGAGCGCGGCCCACTCGCGTTGGCCATCACGTGCCGATTGCACCGCGCGATCCACGTCCGCCGCTGAGGCTTGTTGCACGGCGGCGAGCGTTTCGCCCGTGGCGGGGTCGAGCGTGTCGAAGGTCTCACCGCTCGTCGCGTCGACGTAGGCGCCGCCTATATAGAGACGTTGCGTTTCGAATACCGCCATGAGTTGCTCCTTTTTTCGGAAATGTTCGCTGGTCTAGTTACGTGCTTCCAGCACCAGATCGATGTATTCGTTTGCCATGCGCAGTGCAGCCTTGGTATCGAACGGCTCACCGGACAAAGCACCGCGCAGCCATAGCCCGTCGATCAACGCCGCGAGGCCGCTCGCCGCACGGCGCGCCGCCGGACGCGGCAGCGCTTTGGAAAAATCCGCGCACAGGTTCGAGTTCAGGCGCCGCGTGTTTACGTATTGCAGCCGCCGCAATTGCGGCTTGTGCATGCTCTCGGACCAGAACGCGAGCCACGTTTTCATGACGGGGCCGCTGGTCTGCTCGGCGTCGAAATTCGCCGCGACGACCGCGCGCAATTTCGAACGTGGATCGGCCTTCGCCGCACGACGACGTCTCGACGTGGCTTGCCACAGATCGCGCAGCACGTGGCGCATGGTGGCTTCGAGCAAACCGTCCTTGTCGCCAAAATAGTGGCTGACGATGCCGGTGGAAATGCTCGCGCGCTGCGCGACCGAAGCGAGCGTCGCACCGGCGAGGCCAGTCTGGTCGATGGTCAGCAGGGTTGCGTCGATCAGCTGGGCGCGGCGGATTTCGCGCATTCCGAGTTTGGGCATGGGGCTGGAGGCGGCGGGCGCAGGCCAGCCGCTCAAGTGTTCGATGGGGAATACTAGTTTTTTTATATTGAACGGTCAATCAATAAAAACCGGGCTGCATCAGCGTGGACGTGGGTTGCGCCCGGCGTGTCGGTTCCTGCCAAACCGGTGTCGTGTTCGGTACATGTCCTTTGTTTCAGCGGGCGCTACGCTCGTTGAACGGCGCGTCACGTAGAGTCCGGCGCGCCGCTCACGAGACATGGAGACAGACAAATGAGCAGCAATCGCGGCGTCGTGTATCTAGGGCAGGGCAAGGTGGAAGTTCAGTCGATCGACTTTCCGAAGATGGTCGATCCGCGTGGCCGGTCAATCGGCCACGGCGTGATCCTGAAGGTGGTAAGCACGAATATTTGCGGCTCCGATCAGCACATGGTGCGTGGCCGCACGACCGCCGAGGTCGGCCTGGTACTCGGCCACGAGATTACCGGCGAGGTGATCGAGGTGGGCCGTGATGTTGAAACGTTGAAGGTTGGCGACCTGGTGTCGGTACCGTTCAACGTCGCTTGCGGACGCTGTCCGACCTGCAAGGCGCAGCACACCGGCGTGTGTTTGAATGTGAATCCGTCGCGGGCGGGCGGCGCTTATGGCTACGTCGACATGGGTGGCTGGATCGGCGGCCAGGCCGAGTACGTACTGGTGCCGTACGCCGACTTCAATCTGCTGAAATTCCCCGACTACGCGCAGGCGATGTCTAAAATCCGCGACCTGACGTGTCTGTCCGACATTCTGCCGACCGGCTATCACGGCGCGGTGATGGCAGGCGTGAAGCCTGGCGCTACCGTTTATATCGCGGGCGCGGGGCCGGTGGGGATGGCGGCGGCTGCATCCGCACGCTTGCTGGGCGCAGCCTGCACGATCGTTGGCGATATGAATGAGGCGCGTCTCGCGCATGCTCGCAAGATGGGTTTCCAGACCATCGACCTGTCGAAGGACGCGACGCTCGGCGAGCAGATCGAACAGATTCTTGGCAAGCCCGAAGTGGATTGCGCGGTGGACTGCGTCGGTTTCGAAGCGCACGGTCACGGCAGCAGCGGCTCGCATGAGGAAGCGCCGGCCACGGTACTTAATTCGCTGATGGAAATCACGCGTGCCGCGGGCGCGATCGGTATTCCGGGCCTGTATGTAACGGACGATCCGGGCGCCACCGATGCCGCCGCCCGCAAAGGCAGCCTGAGCATCCGCTTCGGCCTCGGCTGGGCCAAGTCGCACTCGTTCCACACGGGGCAGACGCCGGTGATGAAGTACAACCACAATCTGATGCAGGCGATCCTGTGGGACCGGCTGCCGATTGCGGATATCGTGAACGTGACGGTCGTCTCGCTCGATCAGGCCCCGGACGGTTACCGGCAGTTCGATGGCGGCGCGCCGAAGAAGTTTGTGATCGACCCGCACGGGTTGCTGAAAGCGGCTTGATGGCGCGGAAAGGGACCGCGTTCGCGGTCCCTTCAATCAGCGAGGTATTCGACTCAAGCCGCGAGCACCGGCACTGCGGCCAGCGACGGCGCCTGCTTGCGCCGTTCGCGCGTCGGCGCGGTGCCGAACGCATCGCGGTAGCTCTTCGAGAAGTGGCAAGCCGACTGGAAACCGCAAGCCATCGTGATGTGCATGATCGACATGTCGGTCTGCAGCAGCAACTCGCGGGCGCGCCGCAAGCGCAGCGTCAGATAGTAATGCGTCGGCGTCATCCCGAGATGTTCGCGGAACAGCCGCTGCAATTGCCGCTGTGACATGCCGGCGAGCCGTGCGAGTTCTTCGCGCGAAAGCGGCTCTTCGATGTTGTTCTCCATCAGCGAGATCACTTCGAAGAGAGACTTGTTGGCCGAACCGAGCCGCGCCACCAGCGGCATTTTCTGTTGTGCGCTGTTATCGCGCACGTGTTCGACGATGAACTGCTCCGCGATCTGCGTGACGCGTGCCGTGCCGACTCGCGGTGTGATCAGGTTGAGCATCATGTCGAGCGGCGCCACGCCACCCGTGCAGGTGACGCGATCACGGTCGATCACGAACAGTTCTTTCAGAAAGCGCGTGTCGGGAAACTCTTCCTTGAGCGCCGACATGTTCTCCCAATGAATCGCACACGCGTAACCGGCCAGCAAGCCGGCACGCGCCAGCGCATAGGTGCCGGTGCACAGGCTGCCGAGCACGCTGCCCATGCGGGCGAAGCGGCGCAGCGCGACGAGATGGGCAGGGGTGGTGGCGCGCTGCACGTCGATGCCGCCGACCACGAACACGATGTCCGGCTGACCGACAGACTCGACCGAACCCGTATCGACCGAGAGGCCGTTGCTCGCCGTCACCGGGCCGCCTTCGGGGCTCACGATCGACCAGCGGTAAAGCGTTTGTCCAGTCAGGTAGTTCGCCATGCGGAGAACTTCGATCGCGTTGGTGAACGCGATCATCGTGAAGTTCGGCACCGGCATGAATGCAAAGTGCGACAACGACGCCGTGCGATCGGTGGACATGGGGGAAATGATTCCTTCGAATCTGTAATGTCGCGTCGCCGTGGGGAGCAGCGACTCCTGCAATTTTGAGTACTAGCGCAACTAACGTGCCATCAGGCTAAACCCTCGGTTGCGCATCAATACAGTCGGATCGCTCAACGAACAGCACCAGAACGGAGCTACCCGAGCCCACACGCGCACCCGAACTGCGCACAACGATCAGCTGCAGTGCAGCAAACGCGCGAACCGCTAACGATCGTTCGAAACCTGCCAGCGCGACTTGTCGAAAAAGGTCGCTCATGGCGGAAAAGGCAAAGAACGCGTCTGAATTCGTAAATTGGCGCGCGGGGCGAGAGTCAAGAATAGACGCAATGCAGACCGGTGGCAGCAGGGCTTCACAGCCCGGCCAGTAGCCCGCTTCCGGTCCTTCGCCAACCACCCCACGGACCTTCCATGTTGAACCCGAATCCTTTCTTCGAAGAATCGCTGGCCACGCGTGACGCGGCGGTGCGCGGCGCCATTTTGAAAGAGCTGGAGCGCCAGCAGTCGCAAGTCGAATTGATCGCGTCGGAAAACATCGTGTCGCGCGCGGTGCTCGAAGCGCAAGGCTCGGTGCTGACCAACAAGTACGCGGAAGGGTATCCGGGCAAGCGCTACTACGGCGGGTGTGAATACGCCGACGTGATCGAAACGCTGGCGCTCGATCGCATCAAGCAGCTCTTCAACGCGAAGTTCGCCAACGTGCAGCCGCATTCCGGCGCGCAGGCCAACGGCGCGGTGATGCTCGCGCTGGCGAAGCCGGGTGACACGGTGCTCGGCATGTCGCTCGACGCGGGTGGCCACCTGACCCACGGCGCCAAGCCGGCGATGTCGGGTAAGTGGTTCAACGCGGTCCAATACGGCGTGAATCGCGACACGATGCTGATCGATTACGAGCAGATCGAAGAACTCGCGCAGCAGCACAAACCGGCGCTGCTGATCGCCGGCTTCTCGGCTTATCCGCGTGCGTTGGACTTCGCACGGCTGCGCGCAATCGCCGATGGCGTGGGCGCGAAGCTGATGGTGGATATGGCGCACATCGCCGGCATTATCGCGGCCGGGCGTCATCAGAATCCGGTCGAGCACGCACACGTCGTCACATCGACCACGCACAAGACGTTGCGCGGTCCGCGCGGCGGCTTTGTACTGACGAATGACGAAGACATCGCCAAGAAGATCAACTCCGCCGTGTTCCCGGGCTTGCAGGGCGGCCCGCTGATGCATGTGATCGCCGGCAAGGCCGTTGCCTTCGGCGAGGCGCTGCAACCGGGTTTCAAAACCTACATCGATAACGTGCTCGCGAATGCGCAGGCACTCGGCGAAGTGTTGAAGGCGGGTGGCGTCGATCTGGTCACGGGCGGCACGGACAACCATCTGCTGCTAGTCGATCTGCGCCCGAAGGGCCTCAAAGGCAATCAGGTCGAACAGGCGCTGGAACGCGCGGGCATCACCTGCAATAAGAACGGCATTCCTTTCGACACCGAGAAGCCGACGGTCACCTCCGGCGTTCGCCTCGGCACACCCGCAGGCACGACGCGCGGCTTCGGCGTGAGCGAATTCCGTGAAGTCGGGCGGCTGATCGTCGAGGTGCTCGACGCGCTGCGAGATCACCCGGAAGGCCATGCCGCAACCGAACAACGCGTGCGCCGCGAAATTTTCGCGCTGTGCGAACGCTTTCCCATCTACTAAGCACGCCTGGAGCAAACGATGAGCACTCTGCACGACAACAGCATCATCATCGACGGTCTGAACATTTCGAAGTTCGAGCGCTCGGTGTTCGAGGACATGCGCAAGGGCGGCGTAACCGCGGTGAACTGCACGGTGTCGGTCTGGGAAAGCTTCCAGAAGACCGTCGACAACATTGCCGAGATGAAGCAACAGATCCGCGAATACGGCGAGATCCTGACGCTTGTGCGCACCACCGACGACATCCTGCGCGCGAAGAAAGAGAACAAGACCGGCATCATTTTCGGCTTCCAGAACGCGCATGCGTTCGAAGACAACCTCGGCTATATCGAGGCCTTCAAGGACCTCGGCGTGAACGTGGTCCAGCTTTGCTACAACACGCAGAATCTGGTCGGCACGGGCTGCTATGAACGCGACGGTGGACTGTCGGGCTATGGCCGTGAAGTGATTCAGGAGATGAATCGCGTTGGCATCATGGTCGATCTTTCGCATGTAGGCGGCAAGACGTCGTCCGAAGCGATCGCGGCCTCGAACAAGCCGGTGTGCTACTCGCATTGCTGCCCGTCGGGGCTGAAAGAGCATCCGCGCAACAAGAGCGATGAGCAACTGAAAGAGATCGCTGACGCGGGCGGTTTCGTGGGCGTGACGATGTTCGCGCCGTTCTTGAAGCGCGGCCCGGACGCGACCGTCGAAGACTATATCGAAGCGATCGAATACGTGGTGAATCTGATCGGTGAAGACCAGGTTGGCATTGGCACGGACTTCACGCAAGGCTATAGCACTGAGTTCTTCGACTGGATCACACACGACAAGGGCCGTTATCGCCAGTTGACGAACTTCGGCAAGGTGGTGAATCCGGAAGGCATTCGCACGATCGGCGAGTTTCCGAACCTGACGGCCGCGATGGAACGCGCCGGTTGGAGCGAGACGCGCATCAAGAAGATCATGGGTGAAAACTGGGTACGCGTGTTCGGCGAAGTCTGGAAAGTTTGATTCGCCATCCACCGAACCTGAACCTATAAAAACGGAGCCCGCACATGCAACCCCAACTGCCTATCGACGTCGATCCGAACACCGGCGTCTGGACCACCGACGCGCTGCCGATGCTCTACGTGCCGCGTCATTTCTTCACGAACAACCACACGGCTGTCGAGGAAGCACTTGGCATCGACACGTATGCCGAGATTCTCTACAAAGCCGGCTACAAGTCCGCGTATTTCTGGTGCGACAAGGAAGCGAAACAGCACGGTATTGCCGGCATGGCGGTGTTCGAGCATTACCTGAACCGCCTGTCGCAACGTGGCTGGGGCCTCTTCACGATCACAGAAGCCGATCCGTCCAGCTCACGTGCCCGCATTGAATTGCACCACTCGTCGTTCGTGCTCGCGCAGCCGGGCAAGGAAGGCAAGCTTTGCTACATGTTCGCCGGCTGGTTCGCGGGCGCGATGGACTGGGTCAACGACACCGCGCCGGATGGACAGCGCAAGGGTCCGCCGTCCCATTCGAAGGAAGCGCGCTGCGCGGCCGAAGGCCACGATCACTGCGTGTTCGAAGTGTCGCCGCTCGCGTCGTAAAAACGCACAAAGCCTATCTATTCCGAGGTCGATCGCGATGCGTTACCCGAACCTTTTCAAGCCTCTCACGCTGAACAAACTGACGTTGCGTAACCGCATCGTCAGCACCGCGCACGCTGAGGTGTATGCGGAACCGGGTGGTCTGCCCGGCGACCGCTATATCCGTTACTACGAAGAGAAGGCCAAGGGCGGCGTCGGCCTCGCCGTGTGCGGTGGCTCGAGCCCGGTGTCGATCGACAGCCCGCAAGGCTGGTGGAAGTCGGTGAATCTCTCGACCGACAAGATCATCGATCCGCTCGCGCGGCTCGCCGAAGCGATGCATCAGCACGGCGCGAAGATCATGATTCAGGCCACGCATATGGGGCGCCGCTCGGCGTTTCACGGCGAACACTGGCCGCATCTGATGTCGCCGTCGGGCGTGCGTGAGCCGGTGCACCGCGGCAATGCGAAGATCATCGAAGTGGAAGAGATTCGCCGCATCATCACGGACTTTGCCGCGGCTGCCAAGCGCGTGAAGGATGCCGGCATGGACGGCATCGAAATCTCGGCGGCTCACCAGCATCTGATCGATCAGTTCTGGAGCCCGCGCACGAATTTCCGCACCGACGAATGGGGCGGTTCGCTCGAGAACCGCCTGCGCTTCGGCACGGAAGTGTTGAAGGCGGTGCGCGAAGCGGTAGGCGCGGATTTCTGTGTTGGTCTTCGCATGTGTGGCGATGAATTCCATGAAGACGGTCTCGATCACGAACAGCTGAAAGAGATCGCCCAGGCGATGAGCGAAAGCGGCCTGATCGATTACCTCGGCGTGATCGGTTCCGGTGCGGATACGCACAACACGCTGGCGAACTGCATGCCGCCGATGGCGCTGCCACCCGAGCCGTTCGTGCATCTCGCGGCCGGGATCAAGTCGGTGGTGAAGCTGCCGGTGATGCATGCGCAAAGCATCCGCGATGCGGGCCAGGCAGAACGTTTGCTCGCGAGCGGCATGGTCGATCTGGTCGGGATGACACGCGCACAGATCGCCGATCCGCATATGGTCATCAAGATCCGCGACGGTCGCGAGGACGAGATCAAGCAATGCGTCGGCGCGAACTATTGCATCGACCGCCAATACAACGGGTTGGACGTGCTGTGCGTGCAGAACGCCGCGACATCCCGCGAAGAAACCATGCCGCACGTGATCGCGAAGACACGTGGGCCGAAGCGCAAGGTGGTGGTGGTCGGCGCAGGCCCGGCTGGACTGGAAGCGGCGCGCGTGGCGAAGTCGCGCGGTCATGACGTGGTGCTGTTCGAGAAGAACGACTACGTCGGCGGTCAGATCATGCTGGCCGCGAAAGCGCCGCAGCGCGAGCAGATGGCGGGCATCGTGCGTTGGTTCGATATGGAAACGAAACGCCTCGGTGTCGATCGGCGTCTTGGCGTTGCGGCTGACGAAAAGACCATCATGGCCGAGAAGCCGGACATCGTCGTGTTGGCGACAGGCGGTTCGTCGTTCACGTCGCAAGTCGCGGCGTGGGGCGTCGAAGAAGGGCTCGCGGTCAGTTCATGGGATGTGCTGTCGGGCAAGGTCGAGCCGGGCAAGAACGTGCTGGTTTATGACGGCGTCAGCACGCACGCTGGCGCAGGCGTCGCGGACTTCATGTCGAGCCGCGGGTCGAACGTCGAGATCGTCACGCCTGACGTGAAGGTTGCCGATGACGTCGGCGGTACCACGTTCCCGATTTTTTATCGCCGCCTCTACGCGCAAGGTGTGATTCATACGCCTAACTACTGGCTCGACAAGGTGTACGAGGAAGACGGCAAGAAGATCGCCGTGATCCGCAACGAGTACACGGAAGAGCAGGAAGAGCGCGCGGTCGACCAGGTGGTGATCGAGAACGGCAGCACGCCGAACGACCAGCTCTACTGGACGCTCAAGCCCGAGTCGGTGAATCGCGGCCAGGTGGACGTGCACAAACTCTTTGCGTCCGAGCCGCAACCGTCGCTCAGCGAAGAACTCGGCAACGGCCGCTTCCTGCTGTTCCGCGTCGGCGACTGCATTTCCATGCACAACATTCACGGCGCGATCTATGACGCGCTGCGCCTTTGCAAGGATTTCTGACGATGAGCCCCGTGTTTGTCATCACTGTCCTGCTGTGGTTGTCGGTGGCGGGTCTCGCGTTCGCGCTCGCCAAACGCGCTGCCTATTGGCGTGAAGGCCGTGCCACGGCGGCGGGTGCGTACGGCTGGACCAATCTGCTGGCGATCCCGAAGCGCTATTTCGTCGACCTGCACCATGTGGTCGCTCGCGACCCGTACATCGCGAAGACGCACGTCGCGACGGCGGGCGGAGCGATCCTCGCGATGGCGCTGGTGTTCGTCAACTACGGTCTTGCGATCTACTCGCCGTGGCTCGACAAGCTGATCTTTCTAGCGGCGCTGGTGATGCTGGTCGGCGCGGTGTTCGTCTGGCGTCGGCGGCATGGCGCGAAGGCGGTGCCGGCACGGCTCTCGCGCGGGCCTTGGGATCATCTCCCGCTGCTGCTTGGGTCGTTCGCGCTCGGGTTGGCGCTCTTCATTGCGCTGCCGGCCGCGGCGATGTCGGGTGCTTTGGCGATTATCGTCGCGTTGCTGATCGCAGTCGGCGCGTTCACGATGACCTTCGGCGCGGCTCGCGGCGGTCCAATGAAGCATGCGCTCGCCGGGTTGCTGCACCTCGCGTTTCATCCACGTCAGGAGCGATTTGCCGAGCGCAACGATAACGATGTCGTGCCGCCGACTGCACTGAAGGTGCCGCTCCTCGACGCGAAGGAATACGGCGTAGGCAAGCCGGTCGAGTTCCGCTGGAACCAGTTGCTGAGCTTCGACGCCTGCGTGCAATGCGGCAAGTGCGAAGCAGCGTGCCCCGCGTTTGCCGCCGGGCAGCCACTCAATCCGAAGAAGCTGATTCAGGATCTTGTCACGGGCATGGTCGGTGGCACGGACGAAGCTTATGCCGGCAGCCCGACGCCTGGCATTCCGGTCGGCAAACACGGTGGCGCGCCGGGCAAGCCGCTCGTGTCGAGCCTGATCGAAGCGGATACGCTGTGGTCGTGCACCACTTGCCGCGCTTGCGTGCAGGAATGCCCAATGTTGATCGAGCATGTCGATGCGATCGTGGATATGCGCCGCAATCAGACCTTGGTCGAAGGCAGCGTACCGGGCAAAGGTCCGATCACGCTCGCCAATCTGCGCGAAACCGGTAGCTCGAACGGCTATGACATCGGCGCGCGTTACGACTGGGCGGTTGATTTGCAGGTACAGGTCGCGCAACCGGGTCGGCAGGTGGACGTGCTGTTGATTGCCGGTGAAGGCGCATTCGACATGCGCTATCAGCGCACGCTGCGTGCGCTGATCAAGGTGCTGAACCGGGCAGGGATCGACTACGCGGTGCTCGGTGGCGTCGAAACCGATACCGGCGATACGGCACGGCGCCTCGGCGACGAAGCGACCTTCCAGCAACTTGCTCAACGGCTGATCGGCACGCTCTCGCAGTACTCGTTCCGCAAGATCGTTACCGCCGATCCGCACGTGCTGCACAGCCTGCGCAACGAATATCGCGCACTCGGCGGTTTCTACGAGGTCCAGCATCACACGGCACTGATCGAAGAACTGGTTTCGAGCGGCAAGCTGTCGCCGAAGGCGGTCGCCGCGTTCGCGGACCGCAAGATCACGTACCACGATCCGTGCTATCTGGGCCGCTATAACGGTGAGACGGAAGCGCCGCGCCGCTTGCTGAAATCCATCGGTATCAAGGTGGTGGAGATGGAACGAAATGGTATGCGCGGACGTTGCTGCGGAGGCGGCGGCGGTGCGCCATTGACTGACATCCCCGGGAAAAAACGCATTCCGGACATCCGTATCGACGACGCCCGCACGATCGGCGCTGAAATCGTCGCGGTGGGTTGCCCGAATTGCACGGCGATGCTCGAAGGCGTGGTCGGCCCGCGTCCGGAAGTGCTGGACGTCGCCGAACTGGTTGCAGCGGCGCTGGAGTAACGTCATGAACAATCTCAAACGAATCGATCCGCGCCGGCCGTTCACGATTACGGCCGATGGGCTCAGGCGTATTACGCTCGGCGTGACGGCTGTTGCCGGCTCGACGGAACTGGCGGCGCATGGCTCGACGGGGGCGGCGCATCGCGAGCACGCAAAACCGCGCCGCACGACGGCTGCAGCGCAGCGCGTGCTGCTGGTGGCTGCTCACGCGGACCGCGGCGCGCTGGATGATCACGCGCGTCAGACCTTAGCTGCCGCCGCGTTGATCGCGGATGCGACCACTGAAGTCGTACTGCTCGTATTCGGTGAGTTCAGCAGCGACGCCGCTGCGCTTGGTGCCGACAAGCTGATCGAGTTGCCGATGTTCGACCGCCGCGTTTTCGCGCCGCTCGACGAATTGAACGCACTGGCCGCGTGCGTCGCGGCCTACGCGCCGGCGCATATTTTCCTGCCGGACAACGCGACCGGCGACGGCGACCTCGGTCGCCGTTACGCGGCCGCCGCGAACGCGAGTGTCGCGACGCATGTCGTCGAGATCGATGCGACCCATGTCGCTGCTTATATTCAAACGAATACGGCGTTCGCTGTACGCGCACTGCCGGAAGTCGTGTTGCTTGCACCGAACGCGGTCGATCCGAAGCTGCCGTTTTTGGGGGCAGGCGAGCGAGTGGTGTGGCGTTTCGACGGCGAACCGGCATCGTCCAAAGGCGTCGTGCGCGATCTTGGCATCGAGGAAATCGACGCCGCCCAACTCGCGCTCGAAGAAGCGGATTTCATCGTTTCGGCGGGCAACGGCGTTAGCGATGTGCCCGCGTTCGAGCGTCTTGCGGCCACGTTAGGCGCTGCGATCGGCGCAAGCCGCGTCGCCGTGGACGACGGCAAGTTCACCCGCGACAAGCAGATTGGCGCCACCGGCAAGACGGTCGAGGCGAGCGTCTATATCGCGTTCGGCATTTCCGGCGCGGTTCAGCATCTGCAGGGCATCAAGGATTGCCGGCACGTGATCGCCGTGAATCTCGACGCCAGCGCGCCAATCGCCAAACGCGCCAATCTGACCGTCATCGGCGACGCGCAGGAAACCATCGCGGCGCTGAATGACGCCGCGGAGGCTGCACGCACGGCACGCGGCACGGGTGCTGCGCTATTGAATTCAACGGCTGTTGCGGAAGGAGCGCTTGCATGAAAATCGCCGTACTGGTTTCCGTGGGGCGGCACCCGGTCAGCGGCACGGCGCGCTACAGCCGCAACGACGCCGCCGCGCTGACGATCGCGCTCTCGCTCGCCAAAACGCACGGCGCGACGCTCGACGTGTTGCATGCGGGCGATCCGTCGAATCCGGCGCTCAAGGAGTATCTGGCACTTGGCGCGCGCACTGTCGAAGTGCTGGAGGTTCCGGCAACGCCTGAATTCCAGGGCGATGCGATAGCACCGCTCGCCACGCGTTTGCAAGGCTACGACCTTGTATTGACCGGCACCCGCGCCGAAGGCGCCTTCGATAGCGGCATGCTGCCGTATCAAGTAGCGAGTGCGCTTGACATGCCGTTGGTCGGCGCAGCGGTCGATTTGACGATTCGCGACGGCCATGCAGAAGTCCGGCAATTCATGCCGAAAGGGTTGCGCCGCCGCGTCGAAGTGCGGCTGCCGGCCTTGATCTCCGTGCATCCGATGGCCAACGCGGCGCCGAGCTACGCCTATGCAAGGCTGCGCGAAGGCACGATCCGTCCGGTCGCGACAACAACGCCCGGAAGGCCACCCGCCGCCAACCCCGACGAACCCGCCTGGACGATCCGCCCCGCGACCGCCAAACCGGTGCGCCTCGCCGCAGCCGAAAAGCGCTCGGGCCATGCCCGCATGCTCTCGGCGACGACGACCGAAAGCCGCGGGGGCAGCGTCGTAATTGAAGGGAGTTCCGTCGAAAAAGCACAAGTGATTCTCGCGTATTTGCGCGAGCATCAACTCGTGGATTACTGATTTCCGGTTCGGGCGAGCATGCGACCAGGAGGGCCTGGCGCAGCGCCAGACGTGACATGCAACGGAGCACACAATGAAAGTTTCGGCAGACGTTTGCGCAATGATCGAACGCCGCAAAAAGAATCACACGCTGGAAGCGCCGTTCTATACGGGCGAGGAAATTTTCGCGCTCGACATGGAGGCGATTTTCCGCAAGCACTGGATTCAGGTCGCGGTGGAACCGGATGTACCGGAGCCGGGCGACTACATCACGGTGGAAATCGGCAACGATTCGATTCTGATCGTACGCGACGACGACATGCAGGTGCGGGCGTTTCACAACGTTTGCCGCCATCGAGGCGCACGTTTGTGCAATACGGACAAAGGTTCGCTCGGCAATATCGTTTGCCCGTATCACAGCTGGACCTACAACCTGAACGGCGATCTGATGTTCGCCGAGCATATGGGCGACCAGTTCGACCGCTGCAAGCACAGCCTGAAAGCGGTGCACCTCCAGAATCTTGCCGGTCTGATCTTCATCTGTCTCGCTGATGAACCGCCTGCTGATTTCTCGGTGATGCGCGCCGCGATGGAGCCGTACCTGCTGCCGCACGATCTCGCCGGCTGCAAGGTCGCAGCGACGATCGATATCATCGAAGAGGGCAACTGGAAGCTCACGATGGAGAACAATCGCGAGTGCTATCACTGCGTCGCGAACCATCCCGAGCTGACGATTTCGCTTTACGAATACGGTTTTGGGTATCAGCGCACGCCCGCCAATGAAGAAGGCATGGCCGCGTTCGAAGAGACCGTGGCGCGCCGTACCGCGCAATGGGAGGCGATGAAACTGCCGTCGGCGGAAATCGACCGTCTGGCGGATCTGGTGACGGGTTTCCGCACGCAACGCCTGCCGCTCGATCGCGACGGCGAATCGCAGACCATGGACGCGAAGGTGGCCTCGAAGAAGTTGCTCGGCGGCTTCGAGCAGGCCGACCTCGGTGGTCTCTCGTTCTGGACGCAACCGAATTCGTGGCATCACTTCATGAGCGATCATATCGTCAGCTTTTCGGTGATTCCGTTGTCGGCGGGCAAAACGCTGGTGCGCACCAAGTGGCTAGTCCACAAGGATGCACGCGAAGGCATCGATTACGACGTGAACAATCTCACGGCCGTGTGGCGCGCCACCAATGACCAGGATCGCGCGCTTGTTGAGTATTCGCAACGCGGCGCGACCAGCAGCGCCTATGAACCGGGTCCGTACTCGCCGTTCACCGAAGGCCTCGTCGAGAAGTTCTGCGAGTGGTACATCGGCCGTATTGCGGAATTCAGCAATGCGCCCCAAACCCATGATGCCGGCGATACGCCGGTTTCGCACGGCGAAAAAGTCGTGTCTTTCATGCGCTGAGCGCGATACCGCAACCAGGAGCGGGAGAAAATAATGATGCGCGATCAGGCGACGCTTCAGCTCAGCCCCGAGCCGGCTCCAAACCGCGAGGTGTCAAGCCGCGAAACTTCGAGCCGGGTGACGCAACCGAGGTTCTGGGAGACGTTGCCGGCGCGTTGGAACAGCGATACCGACGAGACGCTGGTGTGCTGCCAGGTCCGTCAGGAAACGCATGACGTCAAGAGCTTTTTCTTTCGCGCACCGTCCGAGCGGGCGTTCGTGTTCGAGCCGGGACAGTTCATTACGTTGGAGTTGGAGATCGACGGCGAGGCCGTGAATCGCTGCTATACGATCTCCTCGCCGCCCACGCGTCCGCACACCATTTCCATCACCGTGAAGCGCGTGCCGGGTGGCAAGGTATCGAACTGGCTGCACGACAATTTGCACGCGGGTACGCAGGTTCGTGTGCTGGGGCCGTCCGGCGAGTTCACCTGTGCGCGGCATCCGGCGCGAAAACTTCTGTTCTTGTCGGCGGGTTCGGGTGTTACGCCGCTGATGTCGATGAGCCGCGCGCATCACGAGCTCGGGGAAGATAGCGACATCGTCTTCGTGCACAGCGCCCGCACGCCGGACGACATCATCTTCGCGCGCGAACTCGATCTGATTGCATCGAATCAGGCCAATTTCCGCACAGCGTTTGTCTGCGAGCGGGTTGGTGCGCGCACGAACTGGCCTGGTGTCACCGGGTTTCTGACCTTGCCGCTGCTTAAACTCATCGCGCCGGATTTTCTCGATCGTGAGATTTTCACCTGCGGTCCGGCGCCGTACATGCAGGCAGTCCGTCATCTGCTGGATGAAGGCGGCTTCGATCGCAGCCATTACCACGAGGAAAGCTTCTCGTTTGAGACGATCAGTGAAGTGGCCGCGCAATTGACGACCGCGCATGTCGCCGATGCGTTGCAGGCGCCCACGGCAAGCGCGGAGAGCTTTGTCGAAGCGCGTGAGCACGCGGCTGGATTTGCACCCGCGCAGGTGCCGATCACACCGGTGGAAATAGAAACGACGTTCAAGGTGAGCTTCGCCAAAAGTAATCGCGAGATCGAATGCGGCAGCGGCCAGCACGTACTCGAGGCGGCGAAGAAAGCCGGCATACGGCTCCCATCCTCATGCACGCAGGGTATGTGCGGCACCTGCAAGGTGAAGCTGGTGTCCGGTGAAGTCGCCATGAAACACGCCGGTGGGATCCGTCAGCGCGAAATCGATCAGGGCATGGTGCTGCTGTGCTGCAGCAAGCCGTTGAGCGATCTCGTCGTCGATAAGTAAGACAAGAGCGGCGCCTGGACTTTCGGTCGAAGTCGCATGCGGACAACTGGATGTCGGAAAACAACGCTACCCGGCAATTCTGGTTGGCGATTCTAAATGCTCAATGGGTAGTTTGACGGCAAACGGGAGAACGGCGATGAGACTGATCAAAAAGATATTCGTGTTGAGCGCGTTGAGCGCGGCGCTGGCGGCAAGCAGCGTGAGTGTGTCGGCCGATACCAAGCCGACCATCAAGATCGGCTATGTGGAAGGCTGGGACGACAGCGTTGCAACCACAAATGTCGCTGCGCGCGTGATCGAAAAGCGCCTCGGCTATCAGGTGCAGCTCGTGCCGGTCGCGGCCGGTGTGATGTGGCAAGGCGTAGCGCGCGGCGACCTCGACGCGACGCTGTCCGCATGGCTGCCGGTCACGCATGGCGCGTACTGGAACAACTTCAAGGATAAAGTCGTCGACCTGGGTGCCAACTTCAACGATGCGAAGATCGGCCTGATCGTGCCGGATAACGCCGACGTGAAGAGCGTTGGCGATCTGGAAGCGAAGAAGACGGAATTCGGCTCGCGTATCGTCGGTATCGATGCCGGCGCGGGCGTAATGCAGAAAACGAGCGAAGCGATCAAGGCATACGGGCTCGACTATCAGCTGATGCCGAGTTCGGGCAGCGCGATGACCGCTGAACTGGCGCGCTCGGAAGCGGCGAGCAAGCCGATCATCGTGACTGGCTGGAAGCCGCACTGGATGTTCGCGAAGTACAAGCTCAAATTCCTCGAGGATCCGAAGAAGGTGTTCGGCGAAGCGGAGCACGTGGATAGCGTCGTCAATCCTGGACTGGAGACGAAGGCGCCGACGGTCGTCGCGTTCCTCAAGAAGTTTCAATGGAAACCGGGCGAGATCGACAGCGTGATGCTGGCGACGCAGAACGGCGAGAAGCCGACGGCGGCTGCCGATGCGTGGATCAGCGCGCACGGCGATCGTGTGGATAGCTGGGTGAAGTGATGTCGTATTTGATGTGAGTGAGTTGCCGCTTGTTTAGAGCGGCAACTCGTACGATAGAGAACGCCGCTTTTCAGCGGCGTTTTTTTTATTGCAGAACGACAGTCCGATCGCCGTTGATAAACACCCGTCGCTCGATAAACGCCTTCACGGCCCGCGCGAGCGTGATGCATTCGACGTCGCGTCCCGTCGCCAGCAGCCGCTCCGGGCTGTATGAATGATCGACGCGCTCCACGACTTGCTCGATGATCGGACCTTCGTCGAGATCGTCGGTGACGAAGTGCGCGGTTGCGCCAATCAGCTTTACGCCACGCGTATGTGCCTGGTGGTAAGGCTTGGCGCCTTTGAAGCCAGGCAGAAACGAATGGTGGATGTTGATCGCACGTGCCGCGAGCGCACGGCTCGTTTCGCCGGAAAGAATCTGCATGTAGCGCGCAAGAATCATCAACTCGGCGCCTGAGGTTTCGAACAGATCGAGCAAACGCGCCTCCTGTTGGGGTTTGGTATCGGCGCTGATCGGCAGATGATGGAACGGCAAGCCGTGCTGCTGCGCGAGCGGTTCGAGATCGCGATGGTTCGAGCCGATACCGACAATATCCATCTTCAACTCACCCATGCGCCAGCGGAACAGCAAATCGGCGAGACAGTGTTCGAGTTTCGACACCATGATCAGCACCTTCGGCCGCGTGCTGACGTCGTGCATCGCCCATGTCATCTGAAAGCGCTCGGCGATCGATTGGAATTCTCGCTTGAGTGCCGCGATGTGCAGGGTCTCGTTGGTATCGACGCCATGAAACACGCAGCGTACAAAAAAGCGCTCGCTTAGGTCGTCATCGAAAACGGTCAGTTCGTCGATATAACAATGATGCCGGTCGAGAAAGCCGACGACGGCGGCGACCTGGCCCGCCGCGCTAGGACAGGCGACCGTGAGAACCAGTTGATCGGGACGGGAATCGGCGGACATGCGCTCTCCACTTAGGCAATAGGGCAACGCCGCGGGGCGCGGCATGCATCATCGCAGTAGAGCAAATCAGCGGTACAGGGGGATAGAAGCTAACCGCCGTCGCGCTGGAATGGGAGCGTCAGGGGAGGGTGGGGCGGTGGTGCACGGCATTGACGGCTTGCCGTGCTCAGTCAGCATCGAGGCCACATTCGCCAAGCAGCCATTGGCGGAACGCGCTGACCGCCGGTGTCGCCGCGCGCTGCGTGACGAGCAGATAGCCGCGTTCCGTCACCACCGGCGTGTCGAACAGTTCGACGAGTTGCCCCGTGGCAAGAAGCTCGTCGACTAGTGGCGCCCAACCGAGCGCGATGCCCTGGCCCATGATCGCTGCGTGCGCCACGAGCGTAAAGCTGTTAAACGTGATGCCGCGATGTGCAGCCGGCGCATCGAGCCCCTGCGCGGCGAACCAGTCGGCCCACGACAGCCAGCGTGCCGGTTGGGTCGGTTCTAGATGCAGCAGCGGCAAGCTCAACAAGTCCGACGGCGTGTGCAATTCCGGATGCGCCGCGAGAAAAGCCGGACTGCACACCGGCGTGACACGCTCAGGAAATAGCTTGAGCGCACCCCGCGCGCTCAGGTCCGCATCTTCATCGCCGAACGCAATCGCAATGTCCGCCTGGTCGTGCGATGGATCGAATACGCTCTGCGACGTGATGATCTTGACGTCGACGTCCGGCATCAGCGCCTTGAATTGCGAAAGCCGCGGCATCAACCAGTAGGTCGCGAAACCGAAGTCAGTGGAGAGCGTGAGCGTTTGCGGCGTGCGCCGCGCGCGGATCTCGGCGGTGGCGAGGCGGATGGTGTCGAGGGCGTTGCGCACCGCTTCGAAGAGGCGCACACCATCTTCCGTCAGCGTGACACCGCGATGGCCGCGTTCGAACAGCGGCACACCGAGTGCTTCTTCGAGTTGCACCACACGCTGACTAACCGCCGGCTGCGTCGAGCCCAGTTCGCGTGCAGCCGCCGTGAAGCTCGCGAGACGCGCTGCGGATTCGAACATCGTCAACGCCTGCATCGGCGGCAAGCGATCCTGCCTCGACATAAGGCCCCCTTATAGGCACATAACGATTTGCCGTCTTCACAGCGGCAAATTGGACGGCAATAGTGGTGTTCACGCGAGGACCGGCACACCGGTTATCCCGCTTGCAACGACACCCGCACCCCTATTTGCGATTCTATTCGAGGCACGCTCCAATGCATGACACGAAACAGAATATCCTTATTCTGATGGCCGACCAGATGACGCCGTTTGCGCTCGCTGCATACGGGCATCGTCTAACGAAAACCCCCAATCTCGATCGCCTCGCGAAGCAGGGCGTGGTATTCGATTCCGCGTATTGCGCCAGTCCATTGTGCGCACCGTCGCGCTTTTCTTTTTTATCGGGCAAGCTGCCGTCGGCGATCGGTGCGTATGACAATGCAGCAGAGTTTCCGTCGCAAACGCTGACTTTCGCGCACTATCTTCGCGCAGAAGGATATCGCACGATCCTGTCCGGCAAAATGCATTTCTGCGGCGCCGATCAACTGCACGGATTTGAAGAGCGGCTCACAACCGACATCTACCCAGCCGATTTTGGCTGGACTCCGAACTGGGACGATTTCGAAACGCGCCCCACGTGGTACCACAACATGAGTTCGGTGATCGACGCGGGTCCGTGCGTGCGCACGAACCAACTGGACTTCGACGATGAAGTCACGTTCACCACGCGCCAGAAGCTCTTCGATATCGCACGTGAGCGGCATGCAGGCAAAGATGCACGGCCGTTCTGCATGGTCGCCTCGCTGACGCATCCACACGACCCGTACGCGATTCCGCGGAAGTACTGGGACATGTATGCGGATGAAGACATCGATCTGCCCGCGCATCGCGATTCGCTCGATGAAGCCGATCCGCATTCGAAGCGCCTGCGCCACGTATGCGAAACCGACCACACGCCGCCGACCGACCAGCAGATCCGCAATGCAAGACGCGCTTATTACGGCGCGATCTCTTACGTCGATGACCAGTTCGGTGCGATCATCGAGGCGCTCGAACAGTCAGGGCTCGCGAAAGACACCCTTATCGTGGTGACGTCCGATCACGGTGAGATGCTCGGCGAGCGCGGGCTCTGGTACAAGATGACGTTCTTCGAAGGAGGCTGCCGCGTACCGTTGATCGTTCATGCGCCGCAGCAGTTCGACGCGCATCGTGTGCAAGAGTCGGTGTCGCATCTCGATCTGCTGCCCACGTTAGTAGAGATGGCGCGCGGCGAGCAGCCTGCAACCTGGCCGGATTCGCTCGATGGCCAAAGTCTCGTACCGCATCTGCACGGCACACAAGCTGGCCATGACGAAGCGATCGGCGAATACCTGGCGGAAGGCGCTATAGCGCCGGTTGTGATGCTGCGACGCGGACGCTTCAAATTCATTCACACGCCGGCCGATCCTGACCAGTTGTACGACGTAACATCGGACCCACTCGAACGCGAGAATCTCGCCGCGCGCGCCGAATATGCATCACAGGTCTCAGCATTTCGTGAGGAGATCGCGCAACGCTGGAACCTCGCCGCGCTGCACAACGAAGTACTGAAAAGCCAGCGCCGCCGCCGTTTTCATTTCGAGGCCACGACGCAAGGCACGGTCGTGTCATGGGACTGGCAGCCGCATGTCGATGCGAGCCAGCGTTACATGCGCAATCACATCGACCTCGACACGCTCGAAGCGATGGCGCGTTTTCCCGCCGTAACGCGCTGACGTCTCCGCTCACGATTCAACCCATCTACAGGAAGCCGACATGATGAAAAAGCTCTTCAAACAGGCTGTATCCGGCGTTGCGCTGCTGTGCGCGGCGGCCACCTTTGCCGTGGCTGCCGAGCCGCAGTCCTGTACTCAGGTCAACATGGCGGGGCCCGGCTGGACCGACATCGACGCGACCAATGCGATGACCGGCGTGCTGTTGAAGGCGCTCGGCTACCATCAGAACGTGTCGAACCTGTCGGTGCCGATCACCTATCAAGGCCTGAAGAAAGGCCAGATCGACGTATTTCTCGGCAACTGGATGCCAGCGCAGGCACCGGTCGTGAAGCCGTTTGAGGATGAAAAATCGATCGAGGTCGTGCATCCAAATCTGAGCAACGCAAAGTTCACGCTCGCGGTGCCCGACTACGTGGCGGCAGCTGGCGTGCATTCATTCGCGGACCTTGCGAAGAACGCCGACAAGTTCGACAGCAAGATCTATGGCATCGAACCGGGGGCGCCGGCCAATCAGAACATCAAGAAGATGGTCGACGACAAGGCATACGGGCTCGGCAGCTGGAAGCTCGTCGAATCGAGCGAGACCGGCATGCTCACGCAGGTCGACCGCGCGGTGCGTGAGAAAAAATGGATCGTGTTCCTTGCATGGGAGCCGCATCTGATGAACACGAAGTTCAAGCTGACTTACCTCGACGGCGGTGACAAGTACTTCGGGCCGAACTACGGCGGCGCCACGGTGAATACCGTTGCGCGTAGCGGATACGCCGAGCAGTGTCCGAATGTCGGCCGTCTGTTCAGGCAACTCACATTCAATGTCGATCTGGAAAACGGCGTGATCACCGAGGTACTCGAGAAGAAGACGGGTGTTGCCACGGCCGCCACCGAAGCGCTCAAGCGCCACCCCGAATTGCTGAAGTCATGGCTTGACGGCGTCAACACCGCCAGCGGCGCCAATGGTTTGCAAGCGGTGCAAACCGCACTCGGTGTGAAATAACTCCGGCATTCCTGACTACGAGGTCGCTACTCGACAGATTCATGTCGCATCCGGTCGAATCATCTTAAATCTGGACACTTATTCTTGACCCGTCGATGCAGACATACAGGTGATCGTACGCAGTGCCGATAGCTTCGATCAGCCTGGCCGGCTAATTCAGGGTTAGCTGGCCAGGTCAGTGTTAGTGAGCTTCAATCCGTTTCAATCAGTCTCAGCCGATTTCGAACTGCCCGTCATGCGAGAAGCGCCGCGCGTTGGAAGACAACCCGCAGCAGGGATCGCTTTATCTAACGAAATACGCAGGCAAAGAGCAGGGGAGAACTAGATGAAGAAGAAAAATGCCGTTAGTCTTTCGGGACTCGCTCTCGCGGCAAGCGCGGCATGCGCACCGACGGCGGTCCATGCGCAAAGCAGCGTCACCTTGTACGGGATTCTGGACGCCGGTATCACCTACGTGAACAACGCCGGCGGCGCACACCAGTTCAAATTCGACGACGGCATTTCGTACGGCAACCGGATCGGCTTCAAAGGCGTGGAAGACCTCGGCGGCGGCTTGCAAGCGGTCTTCGTGCTCGAATCGGGTTTTCACCTGGGCAATGGACAATATGCATTCGGTGGTGCTGAATTCGGACGCCAGGCGTATGTCGGTATCAAGAACTCATGGGGGACATTCTCGTTCGGTAACCAACTCGATATGACCGAAGAGTTTGTCTTTCTGTACAACATCTCCGCGTGGGCGAGCGGCTACGCGATTCACCAGGGCGACTTCGACCGGATGAACGGCGACCGTCTGCCGAACTCGGTGAAGTTCCTGTCGAACGATTTTGCCGGCTTCACCTTCGGCGGCATGTACTCGTTCGGTAACACCGCCGGCGACTTCCATCAGAAGAGCGCATGGAGTGTGGGCGCGCATTATGACCACGGTCCATTCAACATGGGTGTTGCTTATACGCAGTTGAACAATCCGTTCGGCATTTATGCGTTCGACCCGTACGCGATGATCGGCACGCACACCTTCCTCGGCCAGCCGACCGTTTCCGTCGATCCGGCCACTGGCGCGGTGACCGATCTGTATAGCTCCTCGGCATTCCCGGTGGATAAACAAGGTGCGTTCGCGATCGGCGCCGCGTATACGATCGGCAACCTGATGATCACCGGCGATTTTACGTACACGACGATCAAGGGCTTCGGGCAGACCTCGCGCATGCAGGTTTACGAAGGAGGCGCGTCGTATAACTTCACGCCTGCGCTGTCGCTGTACGGCGGCTATCAACACACGGCCTTCGAAGGCAATCACTGGAACCAGGGCTCGCTCGGACTGCACTATCTGTTGTCCAAACGTACTGATGTGTATGTTTCCGGCGACTATCTGCGTGCGTCGAATGGCGTGAATGCGGTGATCGGCTACAGCTTCACGCCGTCGTCGTCGAATACGCAGTCTGATGTACGGATCGGGATGCGGCATTCGTTCTGAGGCATCTGTAGTGAGGAGAAGCGGGCGACACGCCGGTCACTGCGCCGCGCCGTCGCTCTGTTTCTTGTGTTGCGACGCCATCCGCTCCTGCTGGGCGGGAGGTACCGGATCGTAGTGGCTGAGCTGGATGCTGTAGTTGCCGTGCCCGCCTGCGATGGCGTTCAGCCGCGACTGATAGTCGTTGAGTTCGGACAATGGCACCTGGCCTGCGACGACCACGGCGTTGCCCGCGGCCGAGCGTGTGCCATGGACTTGTCCGCGCTTGGCGGAGAGGTCGCCGATAATGTCGCCCATTGCGGCTTCAGGCGTCATCACCTCGATGTCCACGATAGGTTCGAGCAGGACGGGTTGAGCTTTCAGCACCGCATCGATGAAGGCCTTGCGCCCGGCGGAAACGAACGCCACTTCCTTGGAGTCGACTGAATGGCTCTTGCCGTCAAAGACGGTGACTCGTACGTCCTGCATCGGGAAGCCGGCCAGCGGCCCGCTATCGATAACCTGAAGAATGCCTTTTTCCACGGCGGGCATGAACTGCCCAGGGATGGCGCCACCCTTGACGGCGTCGACAAATTCGAAGCCCGTACCGCGCGGCAGTGGCTCCACGCGCAGCATCACTTCGCCGAATTGCCCGGCGCCGCCGGTTTGCTTCTTGTGACGATGGTGCCCCTCGGCTTTTGCGCCGATGGTTTCCCTATAGGCGATCTTCGGTGGGCGCGTCACGACCTCCAGCTTGTACTGCTCGGATAGCCGCTCCAGCATAAGGCGCAGGTGCAACTCGCCCAGTCCGCGCACCACCGTCTCGTTGGTGCCGACCGGGTGGTCGATGCGCAGACATGGATCTTCCGCACTCAACTTTTGCAGAATCTCCCAGAGGCGCTGCTCGTTGCCGCGGCGCGCAGGCTCGATCGCCAGTCCGTAGATTGGCGTGGGGAAATCGAGCGGGGTCAGGTGGATGTTGCCGTCCTCGGGGGCGTCGTGCAGCACGGCGTCGAAACCGATCTCATCGATCTTGGCCGTGGCGCAGATATCGCCTGGGCCGGCTTGTGGGACATCCACGTGTTCCTTGCCCTGCAGCATCATCAGATGGGCGACCTTGAACGGCTGGCGTGCGTCGCCGATATAGAGCTGGCTATCCCGCCTGATCGTGCCCTGATGGACGCGAAACACGGCCATCTTGCCGATGTAAGGGTCCACGACGATCTT
Source organism: Paraburkholderia sp. SECH2 (assembly GCF_030464795.1). Classification (NCBI taxonomy): domain Bacteria; kingdom Pseudomonadati; phylum Pseudomonadota; class Betaproteobacteria; order Burkholderiales; family Burkholderiaceae; genus Paraburkholderia; species Paraburkholderia sp. SECH2. The sequence goes on along the minus strand of NZ_JALPRH010000015.1, from coordinate 106,481 downwards.
GAAGGCGTGGGCCAATACATGCTTGTCGGCGACCGGTTCGGCACGCACGACTTCCTGGCGGCCGCGGGTATCGCGGTAGAAGAGGGGCGGGTTGCCTTCCATGGGATTGGGCAGTAGCCGGACGAACACGTCGAGCAATTCCGCGATGCCAGCACCGTTTGCTGCCGACGTGAAGCAGATCGGCACCAGATGCGCTTCGCGCAACGCACGCTCGAAGGGCTCATGCAACTGCTCCGGGCTGATGGCTTCGCCTTGCTCCAGGTAAAGCTCCATCAAAGCGGGATCGATCTCGACCACTTGATCGACCAGCGCATTGTGCGCCGCCGCAACAGACAGGAAGTCGGCGTCGCCCGCGGGGTTGAAAAAGCAATCCACCACCTGGCTGCCGTTCTGCGCCGGTAAGTTGATGGGCAGGCATTCCTTGCCGAAGGCCTCCTGGATTTGCGTCAGAAGCTCCGGAAGATCGACTTTGTCGCGATCTATACCGTTCACGATGATCATTCTGCAGAGCTTGCGTTTTTCCGCCCACGCCATCATCCGCCGAGTGGTCATTTCGATGCCGGTCTGTGCATTGATGACAATGGCGACGGTTTCTACAGCGGGCAGGGCGCTGATCGACAGCCCGGAAAAGTCCGGATAGCCGGGCGTATCCAGCAGATAGACGCGGGTATCCCGGTAGTGCAGGTGGGCGACCGCGGAGTTCAGGGAGTGGTGATATTTGCGTTCTAGCGGGTCGAAATCGCAGACCGTGTTGCCGCGTTCCACGCTGCCGGGCGCGCGTAATTCGCCACCCTGATGGAGCAGGGCTTCGACAAGCGATGTCTTGCCACATCCTGCATGGCCGACCAGAGCGATGGTGCGGATGGCGTCGGGGCTGTAATGCATGGCCGCCCTCGTCCAGTAGTGGATGTGGGGCCATTATTGGCGAAAACGGACCGGTGTGCCATACGACGCCATCAGTGCTGACCCTTAAGCGACCGGCCATCGAATACCTGATTCGCGGGGACGTGTTGACGGCAAGGCCGATGCGTGTTCGCCAGCGTCAAACGAGGCGCAAAATTGAATCGTCCGGTGGAAGTTATGCGCAGCCTGCTGCAAAGCCGGCGCGATCCTCAGACGGAGGCCACAATGATCGATTTCAGGGAAGCCCGGGAGCGGATGGTTGTACGGCAAATCGTTGCGCGGGGTATCCGCGACGTCAACGTGCTATCCGCGATGCGCCGTGTGCCCCGCGAGGAATTCGTGCCTGCGCAACTGCGTGAATTCGCGTACGACGATGGCGCGTTACCTATCGCGAACCAGCAAGCGATTTCGCAGCCCGCCATTGTCGCGCAGATGATAGAGGCGGCCGAACTGGGTCCACGCGACCGTGTTCTCGACGTCGGCACGGGATCGGGGTATGCCGCTGCAATTGCGGCGGCAATCGTGGCGCACGTCCATTCCGTTGAACGCGATCCGGTGCTCGCCGACACCGCACGCGAGACGCTGGCGCGGGTGGGCATATTCAACGTGACCGTTTATCTCGGCGACGGCACGGTCGGTTTGAGTGACTATGCGCCGTATGACGCGATTATCGCCGGGGCTGGCGGCCCGCGTATCCCGCAGGCATGGCGTTCGCAACTGTCGATTGGTGGGCGGATCGTGATGCCGGTAGGGCGCGAGCGTCACCATCAGCAATTGATCAAACTGGTGCGGTACGGCGAACAGGATTATCACGAGTGCTGGTTGGGCGAAGTGAGCTTCGTACCGCTAATTGGTGAGGACGGTTGGGCGGATTAGAGCCGACCGGCTTCCATGAGCGCGATCATCTGGACGGTCGCATCAGCCGCACATTCGGCGATATCTTCTTCGCTGGGGTTCTTTAAACCAAGCAACGCATCGTCGAAAAGCCTGGCTTTCAGAAGTGCCGCGAAGGTTGCACCGGCGCCATATTTATCGCTTACTTCCCAGCCCGTGACAGGCAGCCAGCGATCAAGGTAGCTCGTGAACAGTGCGTCGCGTGTGCCCGTCACTTCGTCGCGATAGCGGCGCGCCAGTTCGGGGAAGCGAGGTGCGTCCCGTGTGACGACGCGATAAAGGTCCAACTGCTCTTTCGAAAGAGCGTGTCGTAAATAATCGCTACCCGCAATTGGCAATGCCACGGCCGGCGGTTCGCTAAACCAGGCTGGTTCGCCCGGTTCTGCGGGTTCCGACGCGTCAGCCGACTCTGTGCCGCTAGGCGAGCAGGCCGCTTGCATCACTGCACTGAACAGATCGTCTTTGCTCTCGAAGTGACGGTACAGCGTCTTGATGGACACACCGGCGTCCGCCGCGATGCGATTGACCGAGCTTTCGGCATAGCCGCTTTCAAGGAACGCCCGCAGCGCGGCGTCGACGATCATCGTTCGCTTGCGCGACATCAACGCGGCTTTCGGATTGTCGTCCGACCAGGTCTTGACCATAAGTGTCCCTCTTTTATCTGCTTGACGAATGATACGACAGCGATCACTATACAACAAACGACAGCGATCGCTGTCGTTACTGTGCCGAGTCGACTTTGCCTTACTGGGCAAGGGCTCGGCTTACACGTGACCGTTTCCTGGTGGACATTCAGATGAGCAATCCTCTTTCACAATCGTTGCGGCTACCCAGCGGCGCGATTCTCGCAAACCGCCTCGTCAAGGCAGCCATGAGCGAAGGCATGGCCGACGCTAATAATCATTCGACGCCGCGCCTCGAAGCGTTGTACCGGCGCTGGGCGCGTTCTGGTGCCGGGCTGCTTCTCTCCGGCAATATCCAGGTGGACCGGTGGCATCTCGAGCGCCCGGGCAATATCGTGATCGACGACGACAGTGGACAGGAGCAACTCGCACGGCTCGCCGCTGCGGGAACGTCGGAAGGCGCGCATTTCTGGGCTCAACTCAGTCATACCGGACGGCAGGTGCAAGACGCGATCAACACGTCACCCCTTGCGCCTTCTTCAGTGGACATCGACGTGATGAGGGGCGCCGGCTTTTCGTTCGCCACGCCGCGCGAAATGACGGAAGAGCAGATTCAGCAGGCCATTGGGCAATTCGCCTTCGCGGCCAGGAAAGTGCGCGAGGCCGGTTTCACCGGTGTCTCGTTGCATGGGGCGCACGGTTACCTGATTTCGCAGTTCCTTAGCCCGCTCGCCAACAAGCGCACGGACCGTTGGGGAGGTTCGCTTGAAAACCGTTCCCGTTTCGTGCTCGAGGTGGTGGCTGCGGTTCGCTCGGCCGTTGGTCCGGACTTCCCGGTCGCGCTGAAGCTCAATTCTTCTGATTTTCAGAAGGGCGGGTTCACCAATGCCGAGTGCGTTGAACTCGTGAAGACGCTCAACGATTCTTCGCTCGATCTGCTCGAACTATCGGGTGGTTCGCTCGAGCAGCCGAAGATTGCCGGCCTCACGCTAATGGACGAGGGAGAAGATGCACCGCGCGAAAGTACCGTCAAGCGCGAAGCCTTTTTCGTGGATTTTGCCGCCTCCGTTCGTGCCGCAGCGAAGATGCCCGTGATGGTGGTCGGTGGATTTCGCACGACGACAGCCATGATCGAATCGCTGGAGCGCGGTGAACTGGATGTCATCGGGCTCGGCCGTCCGATCATTGCCGATCCTGAGATTCCGAAGCGCATTCTCGCTGGTGAAGTTGATCGTGCGCCTAGTCCCGAAGCTGCGCTCCATCCGTTTCATCTTCTGCCATGGAATAACATGCAACTCGAGCGTCTGGCGGACGGACTCGACCCGGATCTGTCACTGGACGGTGCCGATGCCGTGGAGCAGTTCACTGAGATCGAGACTCGCAACATAATCGCATTGCTGCAGCATCGCGCTTAAGCCATCGTTGCGGGGTCGCCCGAACGCCGCCTCGCACCACGGGGCGTTCGGGGATACTGGCAAGGTGCCAGGACTGACTCAGTCAGGCGCGCGGCTATTTGTACTCGACCAGCACTTCGCGGTATGGATTGCTACCCTCGTTGCGTGCCTTGTGCGTCGCGGGAACCTTGGCGCCCTTGCCGATTTCGGACAGCACTTCCAGATACCCGTTCTCGCATTTGAGTGAGTAAATCGCGCCCGTCGGGACTTCGAAGATGCCGAGGTCTCCGCCGTTCTCGTCAAAGATATGCAAGGGTGCGCCTTCGATCGCGTACCACATGTATGAAAGCGTATGGGTATGTACCGGCGTTTCCTCACCCGGTGCGAGAACGAAGTTCCACACAATAACTTTGTCATTCTCAAATACCTTTTCACTGCCGACACCAGCCATGATCGTCTCCTTGAGTGTGCGAATGTAGCGAGAGGCATCCTGCATTGCAGCAAGCGCCATTCACGTTCGGACTTCAAAACGTGTTGATCGGCCGTGAGGCCGTACTTCGATGGCTGCGGTGCAAGAGGGCCTGTACGCAGAGTAGGCGAATGTCCCACTTGTAGTGGCTCCGCCCGTATGCAGACTTGTCACAGACGAGGCCGATTTATCATTGCGTATGGTGACTTTTTTTCGCGGTGCGGCCGAGACACTGCGAACGCTTTGAATTCATCAGGACGGCAGGAGGTAATTACATGTCGGAACCCTTACGAATCATCCACGGGCCGTTCGGACGAGTGGCGTTGCTGCTGCTGGACAAGAGCATGGTCCTCCATGCACATCGGGTTTCCCACGTCATCTTCAAGGAAGGCGGTCCCGACATTCAGTTCGGGGTCCGCAATCGTGAGTACGTTTTGTCAGACAAGAACGTGCTGCTCGTGAATGCGTGGGAGCCGCATTTTTATGAGCATCGCCCACAATCACAGTCGACGGTGCTGCTCGCACTTTATCTGGAGCCGGATTGGTTGAGGGATGTCGACCGGCGTTTCGCGTACAGTATTCATCCCCGGTTCTTTCCGAGTTCTTCCGTACTGTTGCAGGGGAATCTCAGCCGCCTTCATTCTGACCTGCTCGATATTCTGACCGACCGTGAGGGGAGGTCGCTTGAAGCGGTCCAGGGGCTGATCGCCGACATGACAGGCGAACTGGTCGGCAGATCGCCGCAAGGGAACGTACTTTCAGCAGCGGGACTCGTTGGCGGTATCGCGTATGACATCAGGATTCGTCACGCGATCGAAGCAATGAAACAGGTGAGGGGCCTTACACCCGACTTCGACGATCTTGCGCAAAAGATAGGGCTATCGCGTCCGCATTTCTTCCACCTATTCCACAAGCAGACAGGCATGACGCCCGCGACTTTCAGCAGCATGCTGAGAATGGACCTTTCGATCGAGAGTGTTTCGCAGCAGGAAATGGCGCTTCAGGATATCGCGCTCGATCTGGGCTTTGACTCGCCGGGAAACTTCACGCGCTTCTTTGTTCGTCAGCAAGGTGTGACACCCAGCCAATACAGACGCAGCGTTCAATATGTTCCTGGGGAAGGGTGGTGACGGCAGGGTGTAGCGGTTGCATCAGTTGATGCCTGTCAGCTTCAATGCATCGATGGTCATATGTGCGCCGAGCGCAACCAGAACAATTCCCATGGTCCAGCGCTGAACCTGCAGAAGTCCCGGGCGACTGGAGAGGAACTTCGCCATACTGCCGGAGCAGATCGCCACGAAACCGTTGACGGACGCGAACGCAACAATCAACGACGAACCGAGCACGAGCGATTGCCTGAGAACGCTGCCGTCCTGGTAGTTGATGAATTGCGGTAGCAGTGACAGAAAGATCATCGCGAGCTTGGGATTCAACAGACTGGTTGTTGCGCCCATCGCGAAAAGCCGGCGAGGGTGTTCGCGGGGCAACTCACGGACCTCGAGGGGAGAGCGGCCACCAGGCTTCACAGCCTGCCACGCCAGATAGAACAGATACGCAGCGCCCCCTGCGCCCAGAACGCTGCCCGCATAAGGCACGCTCAGGAAAAAGGCGGTGATGCCGAACGCTGCCCCAAACATATAGAAGAGGTATCCGAGCATAACGCCCGCAAGCGAGATAAGGCCGGCCGTGCGTCCTTGCGCAATCGAGCGCGACATCACGTAGATCATGTTCGGCCCCGGCGTCACAGCAAGCATTCCGCCGACCGCCAAAAATCCGTAAATCGAAACCGTACCGTGCATTTTCCCGGGCTCCGCCAAGTGGTCATCGGTCGCAGTATCGCCTTGATGCATACTCCAGTAAAACGGATTAAACTGAACATATTCATCAGATTTTCTGACTAAAATGAAAAAGCTTGATCTGGATGTGCTTGAAATGTTGGTGGCGGTCGCTGATACAGGATCGTTTGTACGAGGTGCGGAGTCCGTGCGTCGATCGCCGTCGGCAGTGAGCATGCAGATCAAGACGCTTGAAGAAGCGCTGGGAAAACCGCTCTTCGTGCGAAGCACCCGCAACGTAGCAATCACAGCCGAGGGCCGGACGCTCCTGGACTATGGCCGTCGAATGCTTGCGATGCGCGAGGAAGCATGGGCGTCGGTAGTTCGCCCGGAGATGAAGGGGCGCGTAACCATCGGTGTTCCGGATGACTACGCTTCATCGTTGCTGCCGCAGGTTCTGGCAAAATTCGCGATTGCTCATCCGCGTGTAGAAATTCGGGTGATCGGTTTGCCAGGCAGTGAGCTTGTTCCATTGCTTAAAGACAACACGCTTGACCTGGCTTGCTTCACGAAAACAAGGGGCGTCGCAGGCGAATTCATTCGATTCGAGCCAATGGTGTGGGTCGGGTCGCCCGCAAGAAAAGTGTGGAAAGAGCGCCCGCTTTCGATTGCCGTTTTCGCACATGGCAGTACTGCGCGTGCCTATGCCATCAGCGCGCTCCAGCGGGAAAATATCAAATACCGGATGTCCTACGAAAGCCCGAGTTTATTGGGCCTTATCAGCATGGTCGAAGCAGGGCTCGCGATAGCGCCTCTAGCAAGATGCAGCGTACCGGCGCACCTCGTTCAGCTATCGCAGAACGACGGGCTGCCGCCGCTGAATGACCTCGAAGTCGTTTTGGCGCGCAGTGCGCGGTCCGGGCGACCGCCCTGCGATTTTCTCGCTGAACAGATTCTGGCTGATTTGAGAGTTTGAACTGGTCGCTCGATGGCTGAATCGTCGTATAGAAACGCCGATTGGCTGCGCTTTACCGCTGTAGATCGTGTCTTGACCGAACGGTTAGGCGACGCTGATGATCGGCGCCTCGAGAAGGCAGCCAAACTCGCGAGCAAAGTCGACAGAGACGCGGGCGTGGACGGCGCCTTGCTTGTCGAAGAACCGCTGTGTCCCTCTGAGCGTGAACACACCTTCATGCCAGACGTTTGGATGGATGTAGAGACCCTGCTGTCCATCGAAGCGAAAGCACACGAACTTCTCCGGCGCGATGTCGTCACCGGGCAATGCCAATGGAACGTAGAAAGGGCGATGGTCGAGTGGGAAGAACAGTTGTCCGCCGTCCGGGTGGTAGTTCGCGTGCCAGAGCAACATGCATTCTGGTGCGTTGGCGTGGTCGTCGCGGGCTGCTTCCGGCTCCTTTGCGTACGCAAGGATGTAGTGGCCACCTACAGCCTCGTTTCGACCATAGAGAATGTCCCCGCGCCATTCGCTCACGAATGTGCCTTCGGTTGTGCCGGCTTCATTACCGGTTCCGGGGTCTATGGATCTTGTCCCCAACGCCGGCCACTGCACAATCTCGATCGAGCACTCGCTTGGGTTCGCTACAAGCTTGCCAAATCCGGTGAGGGTTTCTGGAGTTGCGTCGACCACGGGCATCGGCACGCGGCGGAGGCCGGAAGGAAGGGCTGGGTTGAGGTAGTCGATTTCTGGGGGCATGCGGGGAGTTTACATGAGTCAGAAGGTGCTGATGGTGGATGCTCGGACCAGGCTTGCCTGACGGTGTCGTCGAATATTCGTGATTTGACATAAGATAAATAGTTTCGCTAACTCAAAGCTGGCGTTACACCTGTGGGAACCAAGCCCCACAAGCGTTAGCGGGTAGCGCCAGCCACCGAAAACCCTTGGAAAAATTTTCCAGGGCGTCCATCCAAAATGCTCGGTGACGATCGTCTCGGGCTCGTTCCGCGTGCGTCGCCGCGACGACTTCAAAAGCCCTTACGTCCAGAATCTCGGCGACCCGGAAGCAGGTGTCTTCGTCGAAAGTGGACTTGCCGTTACGGTAGGCGCTGACGGTCGAGCGCGTGACGCCCAGCGCCTTAGCGGCGGCATAGTCAGAAGGCAACTCCAGAGCCGTTTTGACGGCGTCAAGCCATTCAATCGTAGTTTTCATTGACAACCCCTGTTAATTCAACCCGGCGTCAAGACTATCCGAACGCTCGACGGGTGGCAACGTACGACGTAACCAAACGTTCGACCATAGTTGACATGTTCGACCAGGTCGAACTATAGTCCACCCGTCGCCCCGGCAACCGGTTCCCAACCCCGCCGGTGCTGGAATAGCTACCTAGCCGCCGGGCGACTTTCACGCAAAACATCGTTCAAGGGGTTGAACAAGGGGAGGTCATATGCACGTTTCGCTGCAACAAACGCTTACACATTCACCGCTCGCGCTTCCGGTTCGCTGGTCATTTGTGGATGAAATTATCGTTTTAGTCCAGAAACGGACTAAGTCGCGCGGCGTGTTCTGCACGGACGGCGACATGACGACGACCGGTACGAACGCCACGGTCGAATAACTAAAACGAATCGATATCGCAGTGGAGATTTCATGATGCATATGAATCGGACTACTAATGTGATTGGCGACGAATCCGATGCGATTCGCCGCGAGTTGAATGCACACAATGAGGCGCAGCGTGCGCGCTACCAGGCGCGTCAGCAAGAGCGCACGGATCTGCCTGCCATGGGTGTTGCATGACGGACGTTGATATTGAACAGGCGCAGCCGCGAACAGTGGCGCCGGGTGTCGTTGAATGTGGTCCGTATTTTGAACGGCACGCGCGCGGCGGTTACTTCATGGTAGGGCGACGTCAGATCCACTGGTACGAGGAAACCGTGCCGCTCAGTTCGTCATACCTACTGACGCGTGACGAGGCGCTTGGCGCCGCGTTGCATGAGACACAAGGGCGCGAGTGAATCCCGAAATCGCTCCCAATGACAAAAGACACAGCCGTGGAGATCTGATTGAAGACCTCGCGGCGTTTGGGGTCGGGGCGGGGGTGCTGGTACCCCCGTTCGTCGTTTACGCCCCGCCGCGTACTGCGCATGCAGATCGGGCTGCGGCCCGTGCGCTGGATGAATTGCGACCCCTTCTAAACAAACTGGCACGGCGCCGCCGAGTCATTCGGTAGGAAATTTCATGAAGAAACGGAACCTCGATAAGCCAATGCCGTTGTGGGCAATCTGGCTGATTTCGGTCGTTGCAATCCTCGCGTGGTGCGGTTTGCATGGAGAGACGCAAGACCAGGAGGCCGCCTCGGTGCGGCCCTACGTTTGTAGCTGATAGGCCGGGGAACAGGGAATGTACGTTTATATCGAGTCAGAGCGAGTCCAAGGCGACGACGGATTTACCCGTGTCAATTACACCGTGGGTTTCTACGACCCGTCTGGCGCGTGGCGGCCGGAATCCGATCACGGTTCACCAGAAGAAGCGGCCCGCCGGGTGGCGTGGCTGAACGGCAAACCTGCCTGAACGCGCGGCAAGTAAGCGATGTGGATCTACGCCAACGCCGTTGCGACTGAACTGCCGAAGCTGCCTGATGCGCAGAAGGCCCGTAAGCGCCTCCCATATAAATGGTATCGCCGAGCGTATCGCACGGCCGAGGGCGCCGGTCGAGAGAGCGCCCGCAAGAGCGGTGCGCCGAATCTTTTCGACATGAATGCCGCCGCGCGCACCATGGCCGCGTTTGTGGACGAACACGCGCCTGATTCCATGCCAGTGCGCCCGGATGCATCCGATTACGAAATCTGCATGAAGGCGCGCACGCTCGCCAATGATTTTGTACTTCGTGCGCTCGGACTCGACGCCAATCAGGCGCTCGTAGTCGCGGCCCGCACATGCGCCGTATATGGTGTGCCAATGCCGGCATTCGATGAACCGGCGCAACAGGTGCTACGTGTGAAGTGCGAACTGTGGTGGCGGCGCCAACTAAGGCGCCTGCATATCCGGTCGCTGGAACATTCGAATATCCGCCTGCATTACGTTCACTACAAGGCTGAACCGTACGCGAGCGATGAAGCCGTGCGCCGGCGCATTGCGCAGAACCGACGTAACGCGGCCACGCTTGAAGCTGTCACGCTGGAAAACGAACTCGGCCACCGATTCACGCTCGCCGAGCTGGCAGCAAAGAGCGTTTCCAACAAGGCCCTTAAGCGCGGCGAGCTGATGACGCGCCTTCGCGGTTGTGAAGATCTGGCAGTCGCAGCCCACTTTGAAGGCGTGATGTTCACGCTCACTTGCCCGAGCCGTTTTCATGCCATCCGGCAATTGGGCAGCGGCACCCGGTTCATTCCGAACAAAAAATACAGCGGCGCCTCGGCCCGCGACGGACAGGTGTATTTGCGCAAGGTGTGGGCGCGGATTCGTGCGCAGCTCAAGCGCGAGGGCGTGACCTATTTCGGCATGCGCGTGGCAGAGCCGCACCACGACGCTACACCGCATTGGCACGGCCTGATTTTCTCGAACGATGTAGACCGCGTTTGCGCTGTGATGCGCACCCACGGCCTGCGCGATTCGGGCAACGAGGCCGGGGCGCAGGAACGGCGTGTGAAGTTTGAGCGAATCGACAGCGCCAAAGGTTCAGCAGTTGGCTACATCGCGAAGTACATCGCCAAGAATATCGACGGCCACGCGGTGGGCGACCACAAGACGCAAGAGGGCTATATCGTCCAGGCGGATATGTGGGGCGAAGACGAAATTACACCATCGCAACGCGTCGAAGCGTGGGCCGCACTGTGGGGTATCCGCCAGTTTCAGCAGTTCGGCGGTGCGCCCGTTGGTGTGTGGCGTGAGCTGCGGCGTGTGAAGGCTGAAGACCTGCCGACCGCTGAAGAATCTCCCGCAATTGTGGCGGCTTGGCATGCCGCTCAGAAGACGGAAACCCATAAGGCGGATTGGGCGCAATACGCGCGGGCCATGGGCGGCGTTGCGGGCGAAGAGCGGCTGATTTATGTGAAGCGCACCACGCAGCACAGGGAAGGTCGCTACGGAATTGCGCCGGTCAAAGTACCGCACGGCGTTGCGGCAACGGGTGTTGCCTACATCGTGGACGGTATGTGTGCGTACTCGAAAGAAACAGAGATTTTTGTTCCGGCTACTCGTTATGAGTGGCGGAAGGTTGAGCGCAGCGGCGAAGCCGCGAGCACTCGGACTTGTGTCAATAACTGTACGCGCAGCGTTCGGCCAGGGGTGGCTGATTCGATTGCGCAGCTGGAGCGCGGCAACGAAATCAGCGTCAGCGGGGAAAGGGACGGCGCCGAGTGGGGCCAATGGAACCTGTAGAGCGAGAAATTCCCATGACACAAATGAAAATCGACTGTCCCTGCTGCGGCGGCAATATTGACGCACGTCATACCGAAGGCCTTTCTACAACGTTGCGCCGTATGTATTTCGTTTGCGAAGACTGCGGGTATCGCACGCCGGCGGGATTTGAAATCCTGTTTTCGCTTTCGGCATCGTCGAAGCCGCGCGAAGGTCTGTCGCTTGAAGTGCGGCCGTCGCCGATGCTACGCGGTGCAGTAAACGCGCGCACAACGATGAATCGGGAGATCAGGCCGTGAGATTCACAATCGCTTGCCCGCATTGCGGCGCTCGCGGTATCGCGCGAGCGATGGAAAAGAAGTCGGAGACGGATTGGGAGATTGACTTTCAATGCGATGACGTGACGTGCGGTCACACATATCGAACGAAGCTCGAAATGTTTCCACCTGAACTGCCGATACCTAAACGGGCGAGGCGAAGCAATACCGAATTGCAGTTCGATCTTTAACCGGCTCCGGGGGGAGCGATGAATAACGGGATAACCACGCCAATGACAGCACTACCAGGGTTACTCGCGCTCGCGGCCACCATGACCGCGGCTTGTCTGTCGATAATGTCCGGATGGCAGCGGGGCGGGTTCCTCGCGGAACGTGTGCTCCTGGTCTGCGTTGGCGTAGTGCTGGTTATGGCCGCACACCTGCTTCCTGCATTGTGTCGTCCGCACGGCCGGCGGCTTCGGGCGATCGGCATAGTGCTGTGGATTTGCTGCATGACGGCAACCTGCTACGGCCACGCGGGGTTTTTTGTCATGGCCCAGAAACACGCCGGCGATGCCCGCGCGACTGTCGTCCCGGTAGCCTCCGTTCACGGTCGCAATCTGGCCGAGATCGCCAGTGACCGCGCCAGCATCGTTGTCCGACTGGCCCGTGTGGCCGAGCGTAAATGCGGCGACCGATGCGCAGCGGTTCGCATCGAAGGCACGACTCTTAACGCGCGACTCGTCGCACTCGACGTCGAGTCGGCCGAAGCAAAGCGTCGCCAAGTGGCGCTCGACCGCGCGGACGCCGAGCGCGCAACGGTGAAAGCTGATCCGCTTGCCGAGTTGTTGGCTGATCTAGGCGTTTCCGCAGGTCGCGTCGCTTTAGTTGCCGGTATGGCATTCGCGGTGGTGATTGAATGTGTCGCCTGCTTCTGTTGGTTGCTGGCTCTACGGCCTGCCGAATCATCCGCCACGAGAGTCACGCCGACACAGGGCACCAGTCACGTACTGGCCGTCACGCGAGTAACGCGCACCCGTGCGGCCGTCGCGTGTGGGGGTAACGATGCAGTCGGACGGCGGAATGCGACCGACTCACCGGCCGCCGAGCAGACGGATGACCTTACCCGGATACTTACCGCGACCCGCAACGGAACACTACGCGGCACTGTCAGTGAGATACGGAAGCACCTTGGATGCTCGCAGGCGAAGGCCGCAGCCCTTCGCAAACAGGTCGCGCGACAAATGCAATCCAGTGACGCGACCACTGAACAATGACCGATGTGGACCGGATGCTGCTGGATGCAAACGGCATATGTAGCCAAGGCGACGAGGAAGGAGACGCAGCACAACAATACTGGTTGCACAGACACGGGCTCGTGGAAGTCGTGCGAGCAGGCCGATCGAATTTATTGCGAGAGGGACAAGCCTATGAAAGACTGCAAACGGTTCCCAACGAGGTTGACAAATATTTATGGAATTCCACCGTGGACAGCTAGAAGCACTCAACGACTTAGTCAATGCCCTTCGAATCTCGAAGGGCACGCTTGTGACTTTGGCGTCTATCGAGACTATCGACAAGTTCGAAGAGCAGGTCCTTAAAGCACCCACATGGAAGAGCCTGATCGGGAAGATCGAGTTTGGTATGCTCGCATGGCGGACAATATATCGCGTCGCTAAGTCTATCCCTGAAGCCTATGAGGGCATGCTTAGCGACTTCAACAGCGGCTCCGTCAGGGATGAACTGATCGGGGCGCTCCGGGAGCAGTTCGAATCATTGCCCGGCGAATACGACATTTTCATCCCAATGGGCGCCGTTCAGGAGCTACATTGCGGCGAAATTACAATTACCGAAAGCGTTGCGATTGCCGACACGCTGCACAATGACGATTTAAGGGATTTGATCTCGCATGGCGTGGAAACCAACGCTCTTTATCGAGCATTGGCGGGATGGCCTCAGCTCCCAAAGTCGATCGATTCTATTCGATACCTTCGCATCTCCGGCTCGGGCTATGGTGACGACTCCCCACAAAGCCCAGTAGTACGCCATGCATGGTCAATTGCTAAACAACTAGTATTTGTTGGCATGGCTTCTGGTGCGCTGATACCAAATGCAAGCGAGTTTTTGTTTAGCAGTGGGATCTCTCCGATTAACAACATTCCAACGCTCGTCGTATCAAGAAGTAGCTCAGGCGAAGTATTCAGAACTAGTCCCGGTTTCGAACTTGGTCAACTTCTGCACACCATTAAGTTCAAAAATTTCCGATTTTATGACCTCGCCACGGGGGCCACACTTTTGAGTTCTGAGGAACGGGATGCAACCACGGGCGACGAGATCCGGCAGGCGGTGAATCGATCAATGGCAACGGCGGCCACCTTTCTGAAAATCGAATCGCCTGACGCTGCGCCAATCCGTGCGGCAATGGAGTGGTTCGTAGATGCTGACGCGTCCCAAAATGAAACAGTCGCATTCTTGCAACGATGCATCGGCTTGGAGGCACTGCTTGGATCTAGCGAGTCGAAACGTGACGTGACGGAGCGGTTAGCCGACCGTTACTCATACATTGTCGCCAATACAGCATCGAGCCGAGATATTCACCGTGCAAAATTTATCGCGATGTACAAGCACCGCAGCGAAATCGTGCATGGCAGATCCACCAAGTTATCCGACGAACATCGCCGCGCGAGTTGGGAAGCGCGTGAAATGCTGTTGCAAGCCGCGTGGCGCGAAATGCACAATGTTCTTAAGGAAACGCGAACGTAGCTCAATCGAACATCGCGATTCAGTCAGGAAGTGGTCCGTCGTCTGCCATTTGGTTGACCTCTCTTCGGACGAACTGCCGCCGGGTCGCCGTGCAGAGTGAACCTCATGGACCAGCCATCCAAGTTTTGAGCGGGTGTGCGATTTGCCAGAACTTCGGGCAGCCATTCGCCGTCATTTCTGGAGCACGTGGTACACCCTCAATAGCTCGGAAAGGGTGAGTAGGGGAAGGCGCTCGAACGCATGCGCGCATAGTTCGTCGATCGCCATCGCCAACGGGGAATTCCTTTCGATGTGTTTTAGCCAGATGTCAGGATAATATCGAGCGAAATTGCCGCATATATGCAAAGCAACATATAGAGATCCGAATTCCCCTAGGTTAAGACCGCTGCACGAAAAATAAAGGCTTTCGTCATCCATGCAGATTGAATTCGGGAAACTCATAGTTATACCTGGGTCTGCCACGTAACTCATAATATATCCGGAAGGCAATTCCTTAATATTCAGTCGATTGACAGCATCGGGATTGACTCGAATGTTTTCGCCAAATTTTTCAATCAGACCTGGGGGGTTGGGGTGAACTATGAGTTGGATGGACGGCAGGCTGGGCAGGTTGGTTTGTTGGCTATGCAGCTTTGTATGTACGACGTTTCCGGTAACGCCCAACCGTCGGAGCAACTCGAGCATATAGGGCAATTCAGAAAGACAGTCCAGCAGCGTGATGCCTGAGCGCGGCAGCGGGGGCGGAGGTTCATCTGCTGGAGTAAGGAGCGTACGATATTGGCGTTGCTCCGCTCCTAACTCTGGAAGATTTATCGTGTGCCATCCGCCTGCGGGGTATTCCCTCGCGGAGGTTCGCCAGACCTCGAAAGTTCCTCTTCGACTTCCCAAGCTGTCCTTTTGAGCCTTTGCTACCAAGGTTGACGCTGATTGCGCCAGTCTTTCGTCCGGCTTGGGGTCTGTGTGGACGGATAGTTGAAGGCCGTGGCAATTGTGTTGCTCACGAAGTTTGCTTAGTCGACTATCCCCGGTCTGTTTGAGCAAGACTTCGGCCAATGCCATTGACATGACTGCGTAGTACAGTAAAACGGGTCGAGTGGCTAGCGACACCGCAGTGGCAGCATCGAAATACTCCTGCGCTTGAGAGAGGCAGTATTTTATTTGTTCAGCCTGACTCTTGGCATTCTTTCTATTATCCCTATCTGCTTCTGAAATAGAATGAAGTTGACAAATTAAATCAGACGTATGTTGAATGTTTTGAAATTGGCCGATGCGGGACCAAGCGTATCTAGGGACATCGCGGGTTCTTATTAGATTTATTGAGTCGATAATCATCATTTTTTCCTTTTCAACCCGGTCGATCGCATAGTGGACGATGGCGCTGTATTCCGTCAAGCCACCGCACCGCGGCTCCGAACAGCCCTGTGACGGTGCAGCAGCCAAGTCATCGCGAGGAGACTGGCTGCGCGCATCACAATGCATCATTCGGTCGGCCCCGAAAGGGTCCCGAATCCCTTGCAACCTTGTGCTGCGGCGCCTGGTGGCCTGCTGCATCAAAACGAGGGACGCAAGAAGAGGGCAGGCGGGGAGGGGGACTGCGATCTTGGAGCCGCCAAGGGCCTGCCCACAGCAAGCTCGACCGGCATCTGACTTAGTGTCGTCCGCCAGACAGCGGTAGGCTCGAAAGACGCGCTGGTGGCCTATCGGCGCCATACCGTGAACCCCGAAGGTGAGAACTGTTCTGGTTAGCGCACCTGTGGCCCAGTCGGGCACACTAGGGAGCGGACGAACCCGACAATTTCGAACATGTCAGCGACGTTGTTTTGTGGCAGCGTAGCTGCCGATCGGCAGCTTGGGCGCTGCGTTTCAGTGTGGGGCTCGCACCTGTGCAATACTTATCGTTGGACAAACACTAGATCATCATGAATCCGCTCAGATCCTTGCAAGGAATCCTCGGGATGAATAAACCTTCCGGTCCCGACGACCCGTTAGACCGCGATGAGCGTGCGACGCCAACCCGCGCGCAAACGTCTTTCCGGTTGGACGAAATGACGTTGACGAATGTATTCGGCTTTAGAAACGCGAGCTTTGTTTTCGAGCCATCTTTTAATTTGATCGTCGGCATCAACGGATGCGGAAAGACCTCTCTGTTACAGTCGATCGTTGGCGCAGTTGCCCCGCCGATAAATGGTGTGAACTTAGGGCAGAGTCACGGGCTCATGGAAAACATGAAGGCTGTGCGCTCTGAATTAAGGGAATTTGAGGGACGCGTTCGTCTAGAGAAGTGTTTCCCTGCTCGGATTGACGCAAAAGGCATGATCAAGGGCCGGGCAATGACATGGTCTATCTCCCGGGGATCGGAGGCGAGGGATTCAGTTAAGAGTACCGGCCAACTTCTCTCAGTTTTCGACGACGTAATTGCCACCGCCGATGCGCTTCTACCGGTCGTCGCTTTCTACTCATCAGAACGGAGATGGGTGGCGAAAGATGTGAGGGCAGAGAACGCCGTGACGTCAGTTGATTCACGAAAAAGCGGATACGCCGACTGGCACGATGCGTCGGCGGATATCGCGAGCCTTCAGAGATGGGTGATAGCGAAGTCGCTCGAACGTCTAGAGGCCGCCGCGAGCGACCCGGGGAAGCAAATTCCGGAAGCGTTCGAAAATGACGAGTTGGGGATTGTGAATCGGGCAGTCTCAAACGCGTTGCCAGATTCAACTGGCATTCGATTCGATATGAGGTTTCGCAAGCTGGTGATAGATTGGAAGAGTCGCGACCCAACGCCATTCGAAGAACTTAGTGACGGGCAACGCGGCGTATGTGCATTGGTCGCCGATATTGCTCGACGAATGTGCTTGCTAAATCCTCAAGCTGGGTCGCATGTAACCCTCGTCACTCCCGGGGTCGTCGTTATTGATGAACTCGATATGCATTTACATCCTGCCTGGCAGCGGCGCATCGTGGGCGTTCTCCGAGAAAGTTTTCCGCAGGTGCAATTTTTCGCGGCTACGCATTCGCCGCAGGTCATTGGCGAGGTCGCTGCCCCGAATATCTTGATGTTGCGGCGCGATGGACAGAGCACGCATCCGGAACGTTCCTACGGGCTCGACAGCAACGAGGTATTGCAAGAGGTTATGGGAAGTGAGGCGCGGAATTCGGGCGTGGAAACTCGACTGTCGGAAATACAGCGCTTGCTGGATGACGATCGGTTGAGCGAAGCGCAAAGTCACCTGGATGAGCTGGCGGGAAGCGTGGGCCAAATTCCCGAAATTGTGCAGCTTCAAAGCGAAATCCAAAGCCTTCGTATATTGGGGGAGCGAGACGAGTGAGGTTCATAGGTAAGGGCGCGGAGCCACGTGCACTCATTGATTGGAAGCTTGTTAACAAGAAAAGCCCCGAGAATCTCCACTATCGTGGTGGCGGATTCCCTCTCGACGGGGTTAAGCAAGCGCTTCTCGATGAGCAGGGATATTTGTGCGGGTACACGATGAAGCCGATCCGCACAGTCCATGACTGTCATATCGAACACATCATTCCGCAATCGCGGGGTACGAGCGGGGTGGAGGATATTGACTACCAAAACATGCTGGCTTGTTTTCCGCCGAGCAACAGCTCCGTCGAGTGTGAATACGGGGCAAGGCGTAAGGATGACTATGATGTACTGTCTGGACGCTTTCTCTCTCCACTGAATGCCGCGGTAAGACACGCATTCGTCTTTAATGATGATGGGGCTGTCGAAGGAGCGAACGACGACGCTAATGCTTCGATACAGGTCTTAAATTTGAACTGTGCAGTTTTGCAAAACGATCGAGCAGCGACAATTAGAGGTTTTTTGCTACGGAGAAACAGGAAAAATTTATCCGCTGCCGAAGCCAGAAGGCTTGCCGTCGAAGTGTTAAAACCTGACGCCAACGGTTGGCTGACGCCATTTTGCGAAGCTATTGCGCAGGCAGCGACT
Source organism: Paraburkholderia sp. SECH2 (assembly GCF_030464795.1). Taxonomy (NCBI): domain Bacteria; kingdom Pseudomonadati; phylum Pseudomonadota; class Betaproteobacteria; order Burkholderiales; family Burkholderiaceae; genus Paraburkholderia; species Paraburkholderia sp. SECH2. The sequence continues at coordinate 88,130 of NZ_JALPRH010000015.1, read as the reverse complement.
AGATATGCCGATCGAGAGGAGCGACGGTCCCAAAGGATGAGGGGAGTTCGAGCATAGGTACGTAACTTCGACGATGCGCGGACTACGACCCTCTCCATCGAAATGCTCTAAGTACCGTGCGGAAGCCGAGACACGCGCCGCAGAAGGTGGGAAACCGTCGAAAGGTCTTTGTCTTGCACAGACAAGCAGATCAAGCTGCGGCGGCAACCCGCCTGATACTGTAAGAATTGAATCGCACGACCTCGTCGCCAATCCACTCATTGAGTTGCGTAAAACGGCGCTGCAGCGGTTCGATCTCGTTCGCCCCGAATACCTCGGCCGCTGTGTCTGCGGCGCCGAATCCGCCGGTATTGCTCGGTACCACGCCGATAAGCTGCGGCGGTACGCGATGCGCGGCGAGCAGGTCGTCGCGCGTCACATTCTTGATGTTGAAAAACTCGTCTTTCGCCGTGACCTCGGACACCGGGATGAGCTGAATCCCTTCCTTTTTGCCGTTCGGCGCGTACATGAACAGATTGCGGAAGTTGCCCGGTCCCTTGCTGTTTTTCAACGCCTCGCGCAGCGCGTCTACGTCTTCCTGCTTCTGCGCTGCGTCCGTCATATACAGGATGAACCCAGCATGCGATCCGTTTTCATAGTAGCGACGACGAAACAGCGTCGCCGACTCGTTCAACCATGCCGCGTGCAGTGCACCGAGATATTCGGGCAGGCCATACACTTCCTGATTGATATCCGGTTCCATCAGGTTAAAGATCACGCCCGGTTCGAATTCGTGCCTTTCCTGTATGCCGTTCACCTGAAAGAAGCGCTGCAAATCGGTCGCGCGGCGCATGTACTTCGCCGGCGCCCGCTTGAGCGCGAGCGTGCCGCCTAGCCGGTTCTTTTGCTTCTCGATCGGGCCATTGCCGAACACCAGGAAATCAAGCGCCCACTTGTCGAATTCCTCGCGCGTGAGCAACTTGTGTGGAATGAACGTGGACGACAGCACATTGCGCTTGAAGTAAATCGCGGAGCTGTGATGCACGCCGGCGCGAAAGGACTTCGCCAGGCCGGCGAACGACACCGGCGGCTCAAACCATTCGCCGGCCGACCAGCTCTCGACGTAATCCAGGATCTCGGCCCGATCCATAACCGGCATCGGGTCGCCGAATGTAAAGGCCTCTGCCCGCGCTGGCGGTGCTGCAGCCGGCGCCGGCGCTGCCGCGTGCGTGTGGTTGTGTCTGCGCTTGCTCAATTTGAGAACTCCATAAAGCCTGTGTTGTTGGCGGTAATGCCTTCTAGCGGTTCATTGCCGAGCGCGTGCAGGCAGGCCCATGCAAGGTCCGCGTGTCCGGTTTCCTCGCTGCGGCTCGCCTCATAGGTGACTTGCTTCCCGCTCGCGGTCACGGTTTTCCGGATAGCCATGAAGGATTGCGCGAGATCGGTCCACCCCGCATCGAACTCGAGTCGGCCTTTACCGATCACCGACAGGCCTTTGAGAACGAGCCGACCCTTAACCTCAGGCGAGTAGTTGAGCGCGACCGCGTTCGGGTAGAACTGGCGGACGAGCTGATACACGCCCTGGCCGATGCCGGTTGTATCGATCGCCATGTATTCCACATTGAAATCCTGAGTGATACGCCTGATCGCATCGGCCTGGGCTTCGAAGTCCATGCCGCGCCATTGCTCCTTGTGCAGCACGCGAAACTTGCCCCCCGGCACCGCCGGCGGTGCCACCACGATCAAGCCGGCCGAGTCGCCGGATAGCGCCGGGTCATAGCCGACCCAGACAGGCCGGTATGCGAAAGGGCGGGGCGCCAGTGGCTTGAAGTCTTCCCACAGCTCCCACGAATCCACCATGCAGCGCTGCAAGTCGGCGAGCGGGAAAATCGATGCCGTGTCATCAATGAAGTGACACATCAACAGGTTGAGATATTCCTCGGGGCTGTATTCAAGCCCCAGCTCGGCAAGATCGAACAGGTTGCAACCGCCGGCAACGGCGTCTTCGACTGTCACGATCTGGCGCCACTGCCGATCCTCGCAGAGCCGGCCGCGTGCAAGCGCCTTGTGCGTTACGTCCAGGTGCAGATGATCGGCCTTGGCGCGGCCGCGGTTGAAATGGTCGCCGGTCCAGAATGAATAGGCCTCGTGCTGCATGCTCGATGGCGTGGAAAAATAGGTCTTTCTCCACTTGCTATGCATCGCCATGCCTGACGCAACCTTGTTCAGCTTGCGAAAGCCACCGACCCAAAAATACTCATCGAAATAGAAGTTACCGTGATAGCTCTGCGCGGTGCGGGCGTTCGTGCCGAGAAAGTAAAGCATTGCCTCGTTCGGCAACAGGATCGGCTCACCGGACAGGTCAACGTCCGCCGCCTCGCGTGCAAACTGGCACATGTACTGCCGGAACACGTGCGCCTGTGCCTTGCTGGCCGACAGAAAGATCTGATTCCGGCCTGTCTCGATAGCGTCAACCAGCGCCTCACGAGCGAAATACCACGTCGCGCCGATCTGCCGCGATTTCAGGATGTTGCGCGTGCGTTGATCGCGCTGGCGATACCAGACCTTCTGATAGTCGAACAGCGAATCGCGGAAGGCCTCGACGATCCTGTCACGCTGTTCGTCACTGAATTCGTTGCGTACTGCCTTGGCCTTGCGCGGCGCCGTGTTGCGCGCCTCGATCGCGGGATTCAGATCGCTCTCGCGGCCGGTCTCGCCGTACTTGTGGACACGTGCCATGCGCTCGACCTGCCGCATGAGCAAATCGACCTCCTTGAAGTCGCGACCATCTTTTTCCGGCTTGGAAATCAACACGGCAAGCCGCGTTTCTAACGACGACTCGATGCGCTCGATCGGCGTCGCCTTGTCCCATTCGTCGCGCTGTTTCCACGCCTCGACTGTCGCGCGCTTGATCTCAAGATGACGCGCGATCGACGTGACGCGCCAACCCTGCCAGTAGAGCGCTCGGGCTATACGGCGTGGGTCGGCATTCGATTCAAGAACAGGGGCGATTTCAGCGGTTTCTAGCATGGCCCCAAGTTTCTCGCGACGCGCACGCGCGAGCATCCCCGGGCGTCTGTACCCATATCGGGAACATGTGCCAACCGTTGAGCCGAAGCGCGCGCAAACGCAAGATATGGACTCACGCTTAACCAACCTTTAGACCCGCTGGAGACCTAACACATGCAATCTCGCAAGCTGTCGCTGATGTCGTTCGCCGTTGCGGCGATCGCGTTCGCTTTCACGATGGACGCACACGCGGCGACGCTCGCCGTGAGTAGTGTTCTCAATCATTCCGATTTCATCGGCGGCCACCTCGGCGCCGCCGCGCTCGCGATCGGCTCTGTTGCTACGGCTGGCGCCGACGGGTCGGTGAAGCATGCGGCAACCAAGTTTTTCCGCATCGCTGTCGAAGGCGCGACAAGTGACGGCCGGAGCATTGATCGCGCATCGCTGGTGCAGATGGCGAAGAACTACAACCCCGACGTGTATGGCGCACGGCTGAACCTCGAACACTACCGCGGCATCATCCCGGATAGCCCGTTCAAGGCATACGGCGACGTGATCGCACTGGAAACCCGCGATGAAACCGGGCCGCTCGCCGGAAAGCTCGGCCTGTATGCCCAGATCGCGCCGACGACCGACCTCGTCGCACTGACGAAGGCCAAGCAGAAGATTTACACGTCGTGCGAAATCGATCCGTCATTCGCTGACACGAATCAGGCGTACCTGGTCGGCCTCGCCGTGACCGACAGCCCCGCAAGCCTCGGCACGCAGATTCTTTCTTTCGCAGCTCAAAACCCGACGGCATCGCCGTTCGCTAGTCGCAAGCTGTCGCCGGCGAACCTCTTCACGGCGGCCGAGCCGGCGACGATCGAGCTGGATGAAACGGCACCGACGCCGAGCATTGGAGCGCTGTTCTCCCGCGTCGCCGAACTGCTCGGCATGTCGAAAAAGAAAGACGCGAGCGACGAAACGCGATTCGCTGACGTAAGCCAGGCCATCGAAGCGCTCGCAACGCACGGCAAGCAACAGGCCGACGCGGTCGTCGCCCTCACGAAGACTGTCAAGGATCTGTCCGATCTGCGCGAAGCCGACCGCCAGGCATTCGACGAACTGCACACGCAGCTTTCGACGACCAGCGGCACGCAGGCGCGGCCGCCGGCAACCGGCGCCCCCGCTGCTGTTGTCACCGACTGCTAACCCGCATTCGTCCCCCTCACCGTTTCCCCGGAGAATTTTTAGATGCGCAATGAGACCCGCGAAAAGTTCGATGCCTACGTCGAAACTGTCGCCAAGCTGAACGGCGTTTCGAACGCCACCAAGAAATTTGCTGTCTCGCCCAGCGTGCAGCAAAAGCTCGAAACCCGCATTCAGGAGTCGAGCGAATTTCTGAAGCGCGTCAACATGATCGGCGTGACCGAACAGCAGGGCGAAAAACTCGGCCTCGGTATCGGCTCGCCGATCGCCGGCACGACCGACACCACGAAACAGGATCGCGAAACGACTGACGTTAGCGACCTCGACGCCAAGGGTTACATCTGCACGCAGACGAACTTCGATTCACACATCACGTATGCGAAGCTCGACGCGTGGGCGAAGTTCGCCGACTTCCAGGCGAAATTGCGTGATGCGATCGTGAAGCGTCAGGCGCTCGACCGCATCGCGATCGGCTTCAATGGCACGTCGCGCGCGGCAACGTCCGACCGCACGAAGAACCCGCTTTTGCAGGACGTCAATAAGGGCTGGTTGCAGAAATATCGTGACGAAGCCGCGGCACGCGTGCTGCACGAAGGTACGAAAGCGGCCGGCAAGGTGCAGGTAGGCAAGGGCGGCGATTACGAAAACCTCGACGCACTGGTTTTCGACATTCTCGCGAGCATGGTCGATCCGTGGCACCAGGACGATACCGGCCTGTTTGTTTTCTGCGGCCGTGGCCTGATGCACGACAAGTATTTCCCGATCATCAACACGACGCAGGCGCCGACTGAAACCCTCGCCGCGGACGTGATCGTGAGCCAGAAGCGCATTGGCGGCCTGCCGGCGGTAAGCGTGCCGTTCTTCCCGCCTCATGCCTTGCTGATTACGCGTTTCGACAACCTGTCGATCTACACGCAGGACGGCGGGCGCCGGCGCAACATCGTCGATAACTCGAAGCGCGACCGTATCGAGAACTACGAATCGAGCAACGATGCGTATGTCGTCGAAGATTTCGGCTGCGGTGCGATGGCTGAAAACATCGAACTTCTGCCGAAGGCCGCGTGATGAAAAGCCCCGCCCAACGCCATTACGAGCGCGTCTCGGCCGAACTGGCGGCGGCCTCGGCCGCGCCTGGCGGGTCGCTCGCCGGCGCGAGCGCGTACGAGCTGATGCTTGCGAAGCTGGCGACCGATCGTCGGCGCCTGAAAGCGATCCAGTCGATCGAACGCAAGATCGACGTGAAGCGCGCCGAGCTGCTGCCCGAGTACGTCGATTATGTCGCGGGCGCACTGAGCGGCGGGCGGGGCGCGCAGGACGACGTTCTTACGACCGTAATGATCTGGCGCGTCGATGCGGGCGACTTCGCCGGCGCGCTCGATATCGCCCGGTACGCGCTCGCGCACCGCATGACATTGCCGGACCAGTACGACCGGCCGCTCGCGACCGCGATCGCCGAAGAATTCGCACAGGCAGCGCTGGCGGCGTTCAAGCTCGGCGACACGTTCGACGCGAACCAGCTCGCCGAAGTGATGGCGCTGACCGGGTCGGCCGACATGCACGACCAGGTACGCGCCAAGCTGCATAAGGCGCTTGGCAAAGCGCTGCAGGAGACCGACCAGACGGCGGCCCTCGATCACCTACGCCGCGCGTTGCAGCTCGACGAACGCGCTGGCGTGAAACAGGACATTGCCCGGCTCGAAACCGAGCTGAGCGATGCGACCGGCACCAAAGCCGGCCGCAAGTAAGGAGCCCCCCCGGCATGGCGGCGCCGGCTGACGAAACGCAACACCTGACGGAAACGCGTTTCCGACGCCGGCCCACCGCCATCATTTTCTGAGCCATGTCCCATGAGTAGCTTTCTCGCGACCGCTGAACCGACCACGCCCCAGACACCGGGCTCGCCGGCCAATGCCGCGATTGTCACAAACGATGGCTGGTTTCCCGACATCGACATGAACGCCTTGCGCGCCTCGATGCGGCTCGACGGCACCGCGACACATGAGCGCTTGCGCGACGCCACGATCGATGCGATCGCCAGCATCAATGCGGAGCTGGACACATGGCAAGCCGCCCAGGTCGCGGCCGGTTATGCCGATCTGGCCGCCGTACCGGCGCCAAACATCGGCGGCGAAAGTGTGCAGCTCACGCGCTATCGCCGTTCCGTTTTCAACCTCACACACGCGGACCTCACCGAGCGGTACCGCGATTTCGATTCGACGAAATCGGGCGGGCAGAAGGCCGAAGACCTCGAAACGACCATATGCGACGCGCGCCGGAATGTGCGCTGGGCACTGAGCGACATGCGCGGCTTGCCGCGCTCCACCATTGAGCTGATCTGATGATCGTAACTGCACAACAGGGCGACACTGTCGATTCCCTTTGCTGGCGCCACTACGGCCGCACCGATAGCACGGTTGAGGCGGTACTCGAAGCAAATGCGGGTCTCGCCGATTACGGCGTATTTCTGCCGATCGGCACCCCTGTTTTTCTTCCCGAGCTGGCGAGTGTCGATACATCGACGCCTCTCTTGCAACTGTTTGACTGATTGAACCACTCGCACCCAGGAGCCGACATGGCCGAACCGAGCACTACCACCCTCGCACTGTCGGCCGCGATCGGCCTCGCGAGCCTCGCGCCGGGTATCGACGGCAACGCGCTGATTGGCGCCTTCACGGGCGCCGCGCTTGTCGTCGTCACGTCGAAGGATATCGGCGCGCTAAAGCGCGTCGCCTACATGCTGATTTCGCTGGTGATGGGCTATCTGGCCGCGCCTGAGATCGTCACCGCGACACCGATCAAGTCAACCGGCGTGGCGGCGTTCTTCGCGGCAGCACTGGTTATTACAGTGACGCTGCAACTGATTGACCGGGTCAAAACGCTCGACTTGTTCGCGATGTTCAGGAAAGGAGGGTAAGCCATGCTGACTCCAATCGCCCTGATCGCTCTCGCGGCCTACGTCGCCGCAATCGTGCGCGTGCTGACGTTTCGCAGGCAGGGCGCACGGCACCGTCGCCATGTTTCATGGGTCGCCTGGGCGCTTGTCGTCGTCCTGGGCGGCTCGGCGATCGAGCTGGCGCTACACGTGAAATCTGTCGGCATTTTCGAAACCGGCTCGGCTGTACTGCTGGCCCTGTTTGTGTTTGGTGTGCGCGGCAACGTTGCGCGCCTGCTCTGGAGCAATGAACCATGAAGACGCACCGTTTTGGCGACCGCGGCGACGATGTAGGCCTGTTGCAACGCCGCCTGATTCGCGCCGGCTACCCACTCGAAGTCACGCACCTGTACGACGCCGCGACCGAAGCCGCGGTGATCGCGCTGCAGAAGAAAGCCGGCCTGATCGACGACGGCGTCGCCGGCCCGAAGACACTGGCCGCGCTCGCGACTGGCCGGCGGGACCCTAAACACTTGGCGCTGGCCGATCTCGTCGCGGCGGCCGACACGCTAGGCGTGCCGCTCGCATGCGTGCGCGCCGTCAATGAGGTGGAATCAAGTGGATCGGGTTTTCTGCTCGACGGCCGGCCGGCGATCCTGTTCGAACGCCACAAATTCTGGAAACAGCTACAGGCACGCGGCATCGATCCGGCGCCGATCGCGGCGAAGTATCCGAACATCCTTTCGCAGACCGCCGGCGGCTACCTCGGCAAGGCGGCCGAGTACACGCGCCTGGCATCGGCCGAGCTGATCGACGCCGGCGCCGCGTATGAGTCGGCGAGCTGGGGCGCATTCCAGGTGATGGGCTATCACTGGCAACGGCTCGGTTATTCGAGCATCGACGATTTCGTCGCGCGCATGGAAAACGGCGAAGCCGACCAGCTCGACGCGTTCGTGCGCTATGTGGCGGCCGACGCGGGCTTGCTTTCGGCGCTGAAGGGCAGGAAGTGGGCGGCGTTCGCCAAGGGCTACAACGGCGCGGATTACGCCCGCAACCTGTACGACGCGAAGCTTGCACAGGCTTATCTCAAGTACGCCGAGCCGACCAAGGCGGTCGCATGAACGCGCTTGCCGCACGTCTTGTTGCCCGCGTCGTCGCCGGCGTCGTCGCGCTGCTGCTGATCGTCGCCGGCGTCCAGTACGTGCGCGAGCTGCGCGCCGAGCTGGGTGGCGCACAGGATGCCGCCAAACGTGCCAGGGACGATCTGGCCGGCCGTGACGAAACAATCAGGCACCTGCAGAACGATGCGGCCGACAAGGCAAAGCAACAGCGCAAGCTCGATGCCGATCGCAACAGCATCGACGCCAAGCTCGCCGGTATCCGTGACGAAATCAGGAGATACAACAATGAAAGCGCAGAATTCCGCGCGTGGGCTGCTGGTGCTTTGCCTGCTGACGTTGTCCGCATGCACGCAAGCCCCGCTCTCACCGGCGCCGCCGATTACCTTGCAAGAGTGCCAGGCGGTGACGCGCTGCACGCTGCCGGCGATGGCCCCGACCACTAACGGCGCTCTCGACGACGCGCTACACATGGCTAAGGCCGCGTGGGCAGCATGCGCGGCAAAGGTCGATATGGTGTTCGACTGCCAGACCAAAGCCACGAACCGCACGACGCTGGCAGCCGACCATGATTAAACCGGCGAGCCTACGCGCTGCGCTCGTCGCGGCAATTCCTTCACTCAGGATCAACCCCGACGCGCTCACCGTCTTTATCGATCGCGGCTCGATCGCCGCCACCGGAAGCCACACGCTATCGTTCGAGTATCGCTATGTGTGCAATGCGCTCCTGCTCGACTTCGCCGGCGAAGAGGACGACGTCTTTATCGCCCTTGTCGCGTGGGTCCGCGAGAATCAGCCGGACCTCGTGACGAACCTCGACGAACGCGCGAACGGCATCACTTACGAGATCGACATACTGAGCAATGCGACGGTCGATATCTCGATCAAGCTGGCGCTAACAGAAAGTGTCGTCGTGTCTGTCGATACTGAGGGCAAGCGCACCGTGACACACGTCAATGACGCGGCCGAAGAGTGGGTGGCTCCCTGATGGATGAATTGCAAGCCGTTGAGAGGTTCCTGGGCGGTCTGCTCGGCAAGCTCGAACCGGCCGCGCGCCGGGTCGCGATGCGCGACATTGCGCGCGAGCTGCGCCGCAGTCACCAGACGCGCATCGCCTCCCAGAAGAATCCGAACGGCACCGCATACGACGCGCGCAAGCCTCGCAGGCAACCGGACGGCAGACTACGCGACAAGCGCGGCCGCATCAAACGCGTCGCGATGTTTGCCAAGCTGCGCACCGCACGCTATCTCAAGACAGAGGCAGATTCGAACGGCCTCGCGCTCGGCTTCGCTGGCCGCGTCTCGCGCGTGGCACGTGTTCACCAGTTCGGCGAGACTGATCGCGTCGCACCGCGCGGCGTCGAATACAAGTATCCGGCACGCGTGCTGCTCGGCTTCACCCTTGAGGAGCGTGAACTGATACGCGACATGTTGCTGAAACACATCGCCAGATAGCCCCCGTTTTCAGGGGCGTTTGTACCCAAACCCGTTACACGCGGCGTTGCTCGCATCGCGCGCGTGCGGCCGGCAACATGGCCGGATGGACGCTAACGAAATCCGCCGACTCATCATCAATCTGATCCGCAAGGGGTCAGTGATGAAAGTTGACCTCACCAGCAAACCGCCCACGTGCCGCGTGTCGGTCGGCGACCCCGACGACCCTGCCGGCGACGGTCTGCAAACGAACTGGCTGCCATTCCTCTCGCTGCGAGCGGGGAAAACCCGCGAATGGAATCCGCCGACCGAAGGCGAACAGGTCATTCTCTTTTGCCCGATGGGCGACCCGGCGCAAGGCGTCGTTCTCTGCGGCCTCTCATCCGACGATTACCCGGCCCCTAGCGATAGTCCAGACAAGCATTTGCGCGCCTATCCGGATGGCGCGACCGTCGAGTATGACCACGCAGCTCACGCGCTCAAAGCCGAACTGCCGGCCGGCGCGACGGTGCTGATCGTCGCGCCCGGTGCAGTCAACGTGCAGACGCAAACGGCGACCGTGCAAGCCGACGACGTGATGCTCGATGCGAAGCAGACGACCGTAACCGGCAACATGCTGGTTAAAGGCGCGTTCGTTTTCGAAGGTGGCATGAGTGGCAAGGCGGGCGCAAACGGCGGGCCTGCCGCAATTATCGCGGGCACCGTCGCCGTGAGCGATGACGTGATCGCCGGCGGCAAGAGCGGGGCGCATCACAAGCACATGGAAGAGGGTGACGGCAAGCCAGTGAGCGAACCGCTATGAAAGGCATGAACGCCATCACCGGCCGCGCGATCGCCGACCTCGACCACCTGTACCAGTCCGTGGGCAAGATCGCCTCGACGCCGCTCGCCTCGTGCATCAAGCGCCGCACGTTCGGTTCTGATCTTTTTTCCTACGTCGATGCAGCGAACAACGGCGCGACTCGCACTCGCCTCTACGCCGCGATCGCCACCGCCCTGATGTTGTGGGAGCCGCGCATCACGCTGACGCGCGTGCAGCTCGTAACCGACGAATCGGAGACGGACGGCAAAGCGTTTATTGATATCGAAGGATTTACGACTGTATCCGGCGATGCCGTGCGCACGCGCGTCCCGCTTAACCTTGGGAGCGTCGCATGACCACGTCCGCACTGATCGACCTCGCGAGCCTGCCGATTCCCGACGCGCTGGAGCTGCTCGACTTCGAAACAATCTATTCGACGCGAAAGGCCAGCCTGATTGCGCTATGGCCGGCCGACCAGCAAGCCGAGATTGCAGCGACGGTTGAGCTTGAATCTGAACCGCTCGCGCGGCTGCTGCAGGAAAACAGCTATCGCGAACTGGTTTGGCGTCAACGCGTCAATGATGCGATCCGCGCCGTCATGCTTGCGTTTGCAAAGGGTAACGACCTGGAACAGCGTGCGGCGCTGTTCGGACTGAAACGCCTCGTTATCACACCGGCCGATCCGGCGAACAACGTCGCCGAAGTTGACGAAGGCGACGACGACTTACGCGAACGTATCCAGCTCGCGCCGCAAGGCTTTAGTGTCGCCGGTCCCGGCGCCGCGTATGTGTCGAAGGCGCGCGCGGCTGATGCACGTGTCCTCGACGCCAGAAGCTCACGCCCGGTTCCGGGCGACGTCCTGGTGACGATCCTGTCACGCCAGGGCGACGGCACCGCCGGCCGTGATCTGCTCGACATTGTTGAAGCTGCGTTGAGTGCGGAGGATCAGCGCCCGCTCAACGACACGGTAACCGCGGAGTCAGCCGAGATCGTCCGGTATCGCATCCGAGCGAAGGGTTACACGCGCTCGGCCGTTGGAGCCGACGTGCTGATCGCGCAGGCCAACAAGAACACGCAGGCTTATACCGTCACTTCTCACCGCCTGGGTGTGGGTATCGCCGAATCAGCCATCAAGGGCGTTTGTCAGGCTGCAGGCCTGTCGAAAACCGAGCTGCTTGAACCTGCCGGCGACCTGGTTATCGGCCCCACGCAGGCCTCGTACTGCGAAGGCGTGGAGATCGCATGGGGCGGCGTCTATGAATAGGCTTCTGCCGCCCAATGCGACGACGCTGGAAAAACGCACGGCGACGGCGCTGGCTGTCGTCGACGAAATGCCGATCCTGATCCGCGATTACTGGAACCCGGACAAGTGTCCCGCTGCGCTGCTGCCGTATCTGGCCGCAGAGGTTTCCGTCGATGGCTGGGAGCTGGCCGAGTCCGACGGCGCTCGCCGCGCACTCATCAAGGCCGCGATCCCACTGCACCAGAAGCGCGGCACGCCGTGGGCAATCCGTGAGGTTATCCGCCGGCTCGGCTTTGGTGAGGTGACGCTTGTCGAAGGGCGGCGCATCCGCCGGCGTGACGGCTCGACCACCCGTAACGGCGATTACCTGCACGGCGACCCTACAGCGTGGGCGCAATACATCGTCAAGCTCACCCGGCCCATTACCCGCGACCAGGCGGACAACCTGAAAGCCGTTCTCGAACGGTATGCGCCGCAGCGATCGCTGCTGGCATCACTCGACTATCGCGCGGCACCGATCCGGCACAACGGCACCGCGACACGAAACGGCCAATACAACAGAGGGAGCGCTACCTAATGGCGAATCTAGTAGAAAACCCCCAATGGGAAGCCGGGGTCTATCAATACGAAACATCGGACCCGGTCGAAGGCGGCCCCGATGGTATCGACAATGTGCAGGCTCGCCAGCTCGCGAACCGCACCGCCTATCTCAAGGCCCAGCAGGAAGCCCACGCAGGCGCGGTCAACCCGCATGCGCAGTATCAGACGGCAAACCAGGTGCAAGCGCTGATTACGGCCGCAATCAATGCGCTCGTCGCTGCCGCACCCGGTTCCCTCGACACGCTCAAGGAACTGGCCGACGCGATTGGCGATGATCCGAATTTCGCCATGACGATGACGAACGCGCTTGCGAAGAAGGCGCCGCTCGACTCGCCATTTTTCACCGGCTCGCCCAAGGTTCCGACGCAAGCCCTTACCGATAGCAGCCTTCTAGCTGCATCGACGGCGTTCGTCCAGGCGCTTATCGCGACTGGCATTCAGTCCAGCGGAAAAATAAGTGGCGTCAACAAACCCAATCTGCTTTTCAACGGTTCAGGTGAATTCGGCAATACCGGATGGCAAAGCACCAACTATTCGGCCATTCGTGGAAGCGTAGGAGAGGGTTTCCTGTTCTCCAATACTGCGAATATCAACTCGACCATCGTCGATGTATCAACGCCTTTTGCGATCGGGCCGAACGTCGTCCTTAACCTTTCCGGTGAGATTGACACCCACGGCATGACGGCCGGTCATGGGGCCATTGACATTCAATGCTATGACTCGGCAATGACCGTGATCGGCACCATAGCGACCACTTATATCAACTTCGGCAAGACCTACACATTCGTTAGCGCCACCGGCACAACGCCGGCCGGCACTGCATATGTCGCTGTACGACGCTATGCAGACACAAGCCCGGTAATCACACCTTTCGGACTTATCTTTCGCCGACTTAAGGTCGAAACCGGAAGCGCGCCGTCTCTGTTCTCACATGAGGCGAGCATTGCGTCGCTGGCGGCCCTGTTCGCTAACTCGTTGGGCACGACCGGATATCAAAAACTGCCGGGAGGGTTGATTTTGCAATGGGGCAATTCGCCTCAATCAAGTGCAAGTGCGGCCGCTACCGTCACGTTACCGCTGACGTTCCCGAACGGATGCATTGCGCTGTTGATGACTGATTCCGGCAACGCGGCCTATTCGTACGGTCCGACAGCGTGGGCCGGAGCAAAAACGTCGTTTCAATTCTTTGCCAAGCTGGGAGCGACACAAGTCGCCGGGGCAACTGGCATTTACCTGGCGCTAGGAAGCTGAATCATGGGTCAAAAACAAGCCGCATACGACTCTACCGGCGCAATCGTCGCCTTTTACGATACGACCGATAGCCCCGCACCAGAAGGCATCGCGGTCGCCAATATCACAGATGAGCAATGGCAATTTCTGCTCGATGGTCAAGCGAAAGGGAAGCGCATGACTATCGGTGCGACTGGATCGCCGGCATTGCTCGAACCGCTTCCGGCTTCGCGCGCAGACCTGGCCGCAACGAAGCGTGTTGCGCGCGACGTGGCGCTCGCATCAACAGATTGGCTCGTTTCCCGTCACCAGGACGAAAGACTGATCGGTAACGGCACGAGCCTCACGGCCGACCAGTTCACCACGTTACTCAAATATCGCCAGGCGCTGCGCGATCTCGCCGATGTAACCGGCTGGCCGAGTGTCGCTCTGCCGGCGGCCCCTGATTTCGTGACCGCGATCGCCTGATCGCCTCTCTCTGTTCTCATCATCTGGAGTCACCAATATGGCGCAGGACCAATATCACCACGGCGTAAGTACCTACGAAATCAATCAGGGTTCGCGCCCGATCCGCACAGTTTCGACCGCAGTACTCGGCCTCGTTTGCACAGCCGAAGATGCTGACGCCGAAACTTTCCCGCTCGATACGCCCGTGCTACTGACGAACGTCGTCGGTGCGCTCGGTAAGGCCGGCACCAAGGGCACACTTCGCAAGGCGTTGACGGGCATTGGTGCGCAGACGAAGCCTTTCACGATCGTTGTGCGCGTCGCTGAGGGCAAGGACGCGGCCGAGACGACGAGCAACGTGATCGGCACCGTTACGGCCGCCGGCAAATATACCGGCATGAAGGCGCTGCTCACGTCGCAGGCCCGGTTCGGCATGAAGCCGCGCATTCTCGGCGCTCCGTTCCTCGACACGCAAGCCGTAACGGCGGGATTCGTGACGATCGCCCAATCGCTCGGCGGTTTTATCTACTCGCATGCAAACGGCTGCAAAACGAAGGAGGAAGCCACCGCCTATCGCAAACAGTTCGCCGCGCGCGAATTGATGGTGATCTGGCCGAATTACCTCGCATGGGACGACACAACCAGCTCGACCGTTGAAGTCCCGGCCGTGGCCTACGCAATGGGTCTGCGCGCGAAGATCGACAACGATATCGGCTGGCACAAGACGCTGTCGAATGTCGCCGTCAATGGCGTGACCGGTATCAGCGCTGACGTGTCGTGGGATCTGCAGGACCCGGCGACCGATGCGAACTACCTGAACGAACAGGAAGTGACAACGCTCATCAATCACGATGGATATCGCTTCTGGGGTTCGCGCACCTGTTCGGACGAACCAAAGTTCAAGTTTGAGAACTACACGCGCACCGCACAGGTTCTCAAGGATTCGATCGCACAGGCACAAATGCCGGTTGTGGATGGCCCGCTGAATCCGTCGCTGATGCGTGACGTGATCGAGAGCATCAACGGCAAATTCCGCAGCCTGATATCGCTCGGCTACCTGATCGGTGGCACGTCATGGTTCGACCCGGAGCCCAACACGACCGACGAGCTGCAGGACGGTCATGCATACGTCGATTACGACTACACGCCGGTTCCCCCGCTGGAAAACCTCACGTTGCGTCAGCGCATCACGGACCGATATCTCGCCGACTTCGCCGCCCGCGTGAACGCATAAGCACGGCACAACCAGGAGAAAACAAACATGGGCATGCCTCGCAAACTCAAGGGTTTCAATCTGTTCCACAACGGCAACAATTTCAGGGGGCAGGTGGCCGAAGTCACCCTGCCGAAGCTCACGCGAAAGATGGAGGATTACCAGGGCGGCGGCATGAGCGGCCCGATCAAGGTGGATTTCGGCCAGGAAGGCATCCAGATGGAATGGACGTGCGGCGGCTTCATGTCCGAGGTTCTGAAACAGTACGGCATCACCACGCATGACGGCGTACAGCTGCGTTTCGCCGGCGGCTATCAGGCCGAAGATTCGGCCACGTACGACTCGATCGAAGTCGTCGTTAAGGGTCGCCACATGGAGATCGACCCTGGAACCGCGAAGGCGAAGGACGACACCGCTTTCAAGGTGACGACCGTCGCGAGCTATTACAAGCTCACAGTGAACGGTGAGGACATTATCGAGATCGACTTTGTCAACATGATCGAGAAGATCAACGGCACCGACCTGCTTGCGGCGCTGCGTACCGCGATCGGCCTGTAACGCGAGCGCCACACAACACCGGCCGGCCTGATCGATCGGGCAGGCCTCTCACTCTTTCATTTCAAAGGCAACACCATGCAAACCATCGACCAGGCGCCGAACACGAGCGCATCGACCGACACCAACGCGCCGGCGGCCGCCAGCAAAGACCCGAACACGCACACGCTCGACGTGCCGATCGTGCGCGGCTCGCAGACGATCGACACTGTCACGTTGCGCCGGCCGAAATCGGGCGAGCTGCGCGGCGTGACGCTGTCGGACCTTGTCAATCTCGACGTGACGGCGCTCTCGCGCGTGCTGCCGCGTATCAGCTCGCCGACGCTCACCGAGCAGGATGTGGCAAACCTCGACCCGGCTGACCTGGTGCAACTGGGGGGCATTTTTTCCGGTTTTTTAATGACGAAGGCGATCGCCTCGAAAGTGGCATCCCTGATCGCGTAGAAGATCCGATGGCCGATATCGCCACCGTGTTTGGCTGGATGCCGGCGGCGATGGACGATTTTTACCTGGACGAGTTAATGGAGTGGCGTGAACGTGCGCGCCGACGCTCAGGGTCAGAATGAGGGAAGTGAATGACGATGGATAACGCCCTGAAACTTCGCGTCATGTTCGACATGATCGACAACATGACGAAGCCCCTTAAAACCATGCTGGCAGGTCATAAGGGGCTTGCCAACTCGCTCAAGAACACCCGGCGCGAGCTGGCCGAGATGGGCAAGACTCAGAAGGCCATCGCTTCGTTCCGTGAAATGCGCGCCGGGCTCGACGCGACCGGCACGCAGCTCGCCACCACGCGCGGCAACGTCAGGAAACTGGCCGAGTCGCTGCGCGCGATGGGGCCACCGTCGCAACGGATGATTGCCGATCTGCAGGGCGCACGCGAGGCAGCCCGCGCGGCCTCGCAGCAACACAAGGCGCAGACTCAGGCCGTCAACGAACTGCGCACGAAACTCGAATCCGCCGGCGTCAACACGCGCAACCTGTCGCAGCACGAGCGCGAGCTGCGTGCCAACATGGCGGCGACCACCGCGGCGATGAACGCGCAGGCCGCGAAGCTCGAGCAAATCAGCGAGCGCGAGCGGCGTGTCGCCGCCGCGCGCAGGAGCATGCAGACCATGCAGGGCGTCGCGGCCGGGATGGCGGTCGGCGGCTATGCCGCGAAGGCCACCGGCATGCACATGATTGGCGATCTGCGCGAGACGCTGGACGAATCGAAGAAGGCCGAAGCCGAAGGGATGCGCATCAAGGCGCTCGGCCTCGGCGATCATGCCTCGGCCGACGCGGTCAAGTACGCGCGCGCCATGAAGCTATACGGTGTATCGACGACCGATAACCTCACCATGATGCGCGATTCACTGACAATCTTCGCGGACGAACATCACGCGCAAATGGTGATGCCAACGCTCGGCAAAATGAAGTTCGCCAATGAAGCCATGTTCGGCGCGGAGGATGCGCATGCGAACGAAGAAAAGTTCATGAACATGCTGAAGGTGATCGAGCTGCGCGGCGGCACGAAGAACGAAGCCACGTTCAAGGACGAAGCGAACATGGTGCAGAAAGTCCTGACCGCTACCGGCGGCCGTGTGGGCGGCGACGAGTGGCGCAACTTCATCCAGACCGGCGGCGTCGCGGCCAAACAGATGCGCAAGGACGCGTTCTATTACCAGATGGAGCCGCTTATTCAGGAAATGGGCGGCCACGCTGTCGGCACCGGGCTCATGTCCGCTTACAGCAACGTCTACCAGGGCAAGACGACCGTAAAAGCGGCCAAACAGATGATGGCGCTCGACCTGCTCGATAAAAAGAAGGTCGAGTACAACAAGATCGGCATGATCAAACAGATCCGGCCGGGCGCGCTCGCCGGCGGCGACATGCTCAAGGCCTCGCCGCTCGAATGGCTTGAAAAGGTTCTGTTGCCGAAGCTGGCCGCGAAGGGCATCACCGACCCCGACAAGGTCAAGGACATGATTGCGACGATTTTCACGAATCGCACCGCGGCGAATCTGTTCACGACGATGTACATGCAGAAGGACCAGATTCACAAGAACGAAAAGCTCAACACCGGCGCCGATGGCATCGACGAGCTGAACACCAAAGGCCAGCAGCTCACGGCCGGCCGTGAGATTGCAGCGCTCTCGCAACTGCGCGACCTGAAACTGGAAATCGGTGAGAAGGTCTCCCCGCTCTATAACGCTGGCCTGCAGGCAACGGCGGCCGCGACAGAGAAGGTCGTCTCCTTCATGCGCGAACACAGCACGGCGGCGAAGGCAATCATCGTCACTCTGGCCGCACTGGCGGCGCTGCTTGTCGTCGCTGGCACGCTGACGATTGCGCTCGCCGGCATTCTCGGACCGATGGCGATTCTCAAATTCAGCATGACGACGCTCGGCATGCAGGGCGGCATTCTCGCCCGCGTGCTTGGCCTGGGTGCGGGCGCGTTCCGGATGCTCGGCTCGGCGATCATGTTCGTCGGCCGCATGATGCTGATGAACCCGATTGGCCTCGCGATCGCCGGCATCGCGCTTGCCGCGTTCCTGATCTATCAGTACTGGGAGCCGATCAAGGGGTTTTTCGGCGGGCTATGGGACCAGGTGCGCGGCGTGTTTGCCGGCGGGATCGGCGCGATCTGCGCATTTATCCTCAACTGGTCACCCCTCGGCCTGTTCTACCAGGCCTTCGCGGGCGTGCTGTCATGGTTCGGGATCGACATGCCGGCCAAGTTTTCGGAGTTTGGCGCGAACCTGCTTTCTGGCCTCGTGAACGGCATTACCAGCGGACTGGGCGCCGTGAAAGACGCGATCGTCAACGTCGCCAGCTCGACCGTTGGATGGTTCAAGGAAAAACTCGGCATCCATAGCCCAAGCCGCGTGTTCGGCGAGCTGGGCGGGTTCATCAGCGAGGGCGCGGCGGTCGGCATGGAAAGCGGACAGGGCAGGGTAGCCAAGGCCGCGATCGGCCTCGCGGCAGTCGCTGCGACCTCGTTCGCCTCGCCGGCGATCGCCGTGCCGCTCGTACGACCTACCGTGCCATTCGATACCCGGCCACCCCTGACAGCGACGCCAGTGGCCGGAGATGCGGCTGGCGCTGCAGGCGCAGCAGGGCAAACCATCATCAATATCTATCCGGCCCGCGGCGACGACCCGGCCGCGATCGCGCGAGCGGTTGAGGCCGCACTGGATCGCCGTGATCGCGCAAGGCAATCGCGCATCGGCTCGCGCCTGTCTGACTAGGAGAACCCGACATGATGCTGTCACTCGACCATTTCGTTTTCAGTCTCACCACCGCTCCATACAAGGAGCTACAGCGTCAACGTAACTGGAAGCACCGCACCAGCTCACGCGTTGGCGTACGCGATGCGAGCCAGTACAACGGCCCCGGGGATGACACGATCACGCTTAACGGTATGGTCGCAGCCGACAACAAGATCGGCACGCGTGCGTCGCTCGACGAGCTGGGCAAGATGGGCGATGCAGGCGATGCCTATGTTCTGGTCGATGGGATGGGGACGGTATTCGGCGCGTTCATCATCGACGGTCTGAACGAAACGGCGACATATCACACGCCCGAAGGCATTCCGCGCAAGATCGAATTCAGTCTCACATTGAAGCGCGTCGCCGATGAAACATTGGCGGCGCTACAGGGTGACGGAAAGGAGACAGAGAGCGCAGCCGCAAGCCGGCTGAACGATATCAGGGCTGTCTCAAAGGTGGCATCCGATGCTGTAGAGCGGGTTAAGAACCTGTCTCTCAACAGCATCAAGGCCGGCGCGATCACTGTCGCAGCGACGATGGCGCCGGGCGCCGCAGAAGCCGCGATCAAGGGACTCTCAACGGGAAGCGGCGAAGCACTCGACAAGGCATTAAGCGCGGCCAAAGATATATCGTCCGGTAATGGCGAAGCGGTCGCTGGCGTCGTTTCGTACATTCTCGAAAAATCGGGCGGCGCATGACAAACCAGACGCCCGCGATCGCGCGCCGGCAACCGCAGGCCGATTACCGCATCACGCTCGACGGTCGGGATCTGTCGCGTCTGATCGCGCCGAGCCTCATCAGCCTGTCGCTTAAGGAGTCTCGCAGCGACGAAGCCGATACGATCGATCTCGTCATAGACGACTCAAAAAACACATTCGCTATTCCGAAGCGCGGCGCGAACATCAAGGTAGCGATCGGATGGGTCGGCGAGCCGCTAGTCGATAAGGGGACGTTTTCTGTCGATGAAGTCGAGCATAGCGGCACGCCCGATATCCTGACGATCCGCGCGCGATCGGCGTCGATGACAAACCAGATGCACGAGCGGCGCGAACAGAGCTGGCACGCGCAGACTATCGGCTCCATCGTGCGCGCCATTGCCGGCCGCCACTCCCTCAAGGCGGCGATCGCCGACGCACTCGCTACGGTTGCGATCGCGCACATCGACCAGACGCACGAAAGCGACATGTCTTTTCTGACGCGCCTCGCCAAGCGTTACGACGCCGTGATGAACGTCAAGGATTTGAACCTGCTGTTCATGCCCATAGGCTCTGGCAAGTCGGCGAGCGGGAGGGCGCTGACGGTACTGAACCTGACGCGTGCAGACGGTGACACGCACCGTTATCACGTCGCGCAGCGTGAGAGCTATTCGGCCGTGCGCGCGCACTACCACTCAAACAACAAGGGAAAGCGCAAGTCTGTCGTCGTCGGAGGCGAAAACAACAGGAATGTGAAGGTGCTGCCGGAGGACTATGCGACTGAAGCTGAGGCGCGGGCGGCCGCCGAAGGCGAGTTTGCACGCACGCAGCGCAGTCAGGCGACGTTCTCTTACCAGCTCGCGCTCGGCCGGCCTGAGGTGTTCCCCGAGCTGCCGGTGAACGTCGCCGGGTTCAAACCGGAGATCAACGAAACGCCCTGGCTCGTGAAGGAAGCAACACATACGCTCAACGGCGATGGCGGGCTTACCACGTCGCTCGAGATGGAAGTACGGGACGACCCGACGACCGACCGGCACCGCTCGCATTTTCGGAAAGGAGGGCAGTAGCAACCGCGCACAAAAAAACAAACCTCTGAGGTAGGCCTTTGAATTTCAGAACAATGTCGTCGTCTATACGGCACAACACGTGTGTTATGGCGTCATCCAATGTTCGGAGTACGGCCGCTCACGGTTATCGAGAATTACGTACTGGGCCATGCATCGACGTTTTCCGGCTTGATCGCGACAAAGCGACGATCGTGACCGGCGGCCGCGACTTTTGGCAGTGGCTTGTCAGTAATTGCAACAAAGGACCATAGATCGGATTCACCAGATATTGGAGCGCGTGGCCACAAGCAAGCGACAAGCACATGACGCGGCGGATTGCGTTGTCCTGACGCTTACTTTTGCTGCGTATGTGCGCTTGCGCACATACTTCATCATCGGGGGGGCGCTTTCTCCACACCATTCGCTATTTTTAATAAGGCGTGGCTTTTGCGCCTCCTTAGGAGAACGTTGTGAATCTACCGCATAGTGTCGCGCTGGCGATAAGTCTGGTGCTCGCAAACTCGTGTTTCGCGGCGTGCGCTCCTGCGGATACTCAATGCCTGCTGCGTGAGCAGCACAAGCTGCAGCAGGGATGGGCAAGTCCGCAGGTAGTTAATCCAACGATGGTGCCACAGCAACAGATGGCACCGCAGCAACAGATGGTGCCTCAGCAACAGATGGCATTGCCACAGCAAGCGCAGATGCAGAGTCCGATGCAACCGCCACAGATGCCTTCTGTAACAAATCGCTGTGGGACGAACGTCGGTGTTTGCGCCGTCAACGGTTACGCTCCCGCGGGGACTGCGTGTTGGTGCGGAGACAATGCTGGAAATCAATTTCCGGGTCAGCTTTTTTGACTTCTCCAAATGGCGAAAACACTTTGGCTCATTGGTTGCATCGTCGTCCTCGCCTGCACGGGAGTGTTCGTCTATTTCTCCACTCAAACCGCAGGCAGGATTAACATCACCAAAGATCAGTTGCTGGCCGACGTCGCCGCGATGGATCACTGCCAAGTCTCGACGATTACCACGCTGAAGCCGGAGGAAAAAAACAACGTTTTCCTTCTGGTAAACGTGTCGCAATACTGCTTTAGCAACGCAGTCAGGCGCGCACAACTGGTGGACTTTACTATTAACCGGACGGTCTTCGCAGAACAGAACTACGAAAACCATATATTGCTCTGGATGGTGGTTGCAATAACTATCTCGGGCGTGGCTCTTTCCGCGGTCCAGTTATTTTCTGCCTATCGGCTCGCTGAAGCTGCAAAGCTTGCGGTTCTACCAGATATGGGGGGAGGGATCGATGTCGACTCGAGTGGCAAGCTATCTTTCAAATCGTCGGTTACCGGTTTAATGATCCTGGTGGTGTCGCTCGCGTTCTTTATCGTTTTCGTCAATTCCATTTACTCCCTGACCGATCGGTTCTTGGATCCGGCCGAATGCGCTGCCAGCGACTCGGAAAAGAAAACACTGAACGCTGCGCTGCCACCAGCAGTAGCCACATCCTCAGTAAAGTCGCTCGCTGCCTCGGAGCCCAAAATGCTTTCGACTGGCGGAATTGGCCAGCCTCCGGCGAGTGCTCCTCCCTCATCGAAGAAAGGTGGCTAGTCTTCTGCCAACACGGCCTCTGCGAAGCAATCTAAACGGGCGTCGGCCCGCCAGAAGGTAGATGTGGAATGTAATGCTCCTTAGGATTGCGCACAAACAAAAAGCCCGCTGACGCGGGCCCTTGAATTTCAGAACAACGTTGACGTTTGTACGGCACAACGCGTGCATCATGCTGCCATCCGATGCTCGTAATACGGTCGTTCGCGGTCATCGAGAATGGCGTATTGGGCCGCCAGTTCGGACGGATTCGGATTGAGCCACGCATCAACGTTTTCTGGCTTGATCGGGACGATGCAGCGATCATGACCCGCGGCCGCGACCTCTGGCGGAGGCTCGTCGGTAATCGCAGCAAACGACCATAGATCGGGTTCACCAGGTATCGGCGTACGTGACCACAGGCAAGCGACCAGCATCTGTTGTGGCGGTGTCGGGTCGAATTGCAAAACGACATTTTTTCCGTTCTGGTCAACGTTCTCATAGAAACGATTCACGATCATGATGCCGTGGCTATAGCCGAACAGCTTGCCCCATACGCGCTTCAAGTTGTCTCGTCGGGCGTTGTACGTCCCCGGCTTTTCCTTCTCCGTCTGCTCGGTCCAACCCGGTAACCGGCAGCGATATCGCATAGGGACAACGATGCGGCGGCCGTCCCGAACGATCATCACCGGGGCATACCAGCCAGGGTAGATCCGCGAATCCGAATCCTTCAATGTGGTGCGCTTCAGGTCGGCAAGTCGGCGCGCTGCGGCGTCGATCTTGTCGGAGGCGATCCGCTTGCTTTCAGTGGCGGCTTTTGTCGCTTTCGTTGCCAGAATCCGCTCTGCATCGGCGAGCCGCGTGCGCTGTTTGAAAAGCTCCTGCTCAAGCTTGGTCGTCCGCAGTGCGTTGCTTTCAGCAATCAGTGCCTGAATGCGGCGCTCGTCATCGGTCGTGGCGTCAGAAAACGCTGCCTCCATTGCCATGGGGGCCTTGAGTTCCCGGCCGCCATGTTCCCAGTACAACTCCGCGAATTCCCGGAGGCTCATGGCTGCACCGAACATCTTTATGTACTTCTTGTAGTCCGCCTCAATCTGGGCCGAATAGCACATAGATACCTCCCTCGAACCTTCCAATGATAGTGCCAGATGCAAACAGAACTATCCCGGCTATACTGTATATCCATACAGTATTGTGCAGTACGGCCATGCGTCATCGTCGCCCACTAACCGCCGCTGAACTGGCCGAAATTTACGATCGCGAGCCGACAGAAACCGTTCTGCGGCTGCTGCAGGAGATTCATCGCTTGCGATCGACGATAATCCGCGCCGATCAGATCCGACGGATGATTGGCAAGGGCGGAACCGCTTATGTGGCGGGAAGCGTATGGGAATGCTTTGAGCGGGAATTGGATGCCGAGCCGTGCCTGACAGACCCTCCCACGCCGCGGCAACAGAAACTTTGCGAAGCGATCATGCGCAATTTGGAAGAGGGGCGGAGAAACGGCAGAAGGAGATGAATGTATGTTCGTAGACGAACTGAAGGGACCGTGGCTGGACTACTGGGTAGAACGTGCCGAGCGACGTGATGACGATCCGGAGACGTCCAGCGTAGTGCAGGCAACGCGCAAGTTTTCATCGGATTACGCCTTGGCTCGGCCGATTATCGATCGGCATGGCATCGTTATTGGAACAATCCATGACGCGGAGCTGGGAACCAAGGCGATTGCGTGCGTGGGGACGGTGACACTAGGCGGCGTTAGGGCCGACGACGATCGGTACTGGCTAGGGGACTCCGAACTCGAAGCCGCGATGCGTTGCTACGTTGGCGTCACGTTCGGGCCGGAAGTTGCCTGAATACTGTTCAAAACTCACGAAGGGTACCTGCCGAACTAGAGCTTTGGCTTAACGACGCTACACCGGCCCACGAATCGAATGGACGTCAGATAGGGCGTGAGAGTTACCTTCTTGTTCTTCTGATCGTAGTCCGTTCGAAGCTGGTTGCTCAGGTACTCCGAGGTGACGCTCATGTTCACCCGGTCGATCACCAGGATGTCCAAGGTGTAGGCGCTGGCTTTGTGCGTTGCCATGAAGCGGTCATTGGAGGCCGCATCTGTTACCTGCAGCCAGTCCGAAATGTAACGCATGCGCCCAACAGAGCAATCAGTCGAGTAGACGTAGTTAGTGCTTGTGGTGCTGCACAAGTTGTACAGCTCGTCCGCAAAGGTTCCTCCGCCACTCTCCGTGAGCACATTGCCCCGAAGCGTGTAGGTGCCGACTACATTTGGATCGCGGTTAGGCACCAGCACATCTTTCGGGGCGTTTATACCCACTGACGACTGCTCTCCAGAGCATTGCAGGATGACCTGGGGGAGCGTCTCAGCTCCTGCACGGAAACAGACGGTGACGAGCAGTATCGTGACAGATGCACTTATCGCACTTTTTTTCATGCCTTTCCCCCGGTATTGTTCTCGCCGCACTTTAGCGCACCAGGGCTAGTTAATTCCGGCGGCTTTGGACCTGAGCCACCTAGTCCGCGACTCCACATATCGTTGGCTAGCGAGCGCTTTCAGGTCGGCCAGCAACACCGCGGCACGTTCGTCACCCCTATTGATCGTGTCGAGGCACGAGTTGAGGCGAGCCACGATCTCGGCGTCTTTCATCTGCTCGTGGTTGGACGCTACGAGGTAGAAGTTCAGCCGAAAGGCGCGAATCTGCTGGTACGCGAACGCCACGTCTTCCGCGAGCTTGCCGCCGAGTAAGCCAATCTTGCCTACGCTGCTCTCGTAAATTGGATCATTCGGAGTCTCGATGGGGCGGAGCGGCGGGCGATTCCCTTGCTCAACTGCGGCTTTCAAGCCGGTCAGCACAGTCCGTAGCAGCGGGAACGCCTGCATGTGCGAGCCTAGCTCACCCGCCAACGCACCCGCCAGCGCGGTGCCGTCCCTGAACCGGCGATAATCTTCGGCCAAGAAATTGTTGACGTAGCCACCCGCCAGCACGCCGATTAATGCGATCAACGCTGCATTACCGTCAGCCATGATTCCCCCGATTTGTCTTTTCAGACGCAGCAGTATTGTGCTGGATTCTGGGTCGATTAGTGCCGGTTCCGGCAGACGAGCGCTGGCCCCGACCGGCAGGATACAGATCTGTTAAAGGCGGGCAGGGGACTGGCTACGGAAAATAAGTTGATCTGGCATAAAACTTATATTACTCTTATAATAGAAGCATGAACGCGATTAACTGGACCCAGAAGGCGGCAAAACAATTGCGCAAGCTTGACCGGCAGCATCAGGTGGCGATTCGTGACGGCGTGAGCACCTTGGCTGCGATGCCAGACTGCCAGAGCGTGAAAGCGCTGACCGATCACGAATACGGCTACCGGCTCCGCGTCGGCAATTACCGGGTCTTGTTCAACTGGGACGGCGCTATCAAGGTCGTCGAGATTGAGGAAGTGAGGAAACGCAATGAACGCACGTACTAACATTCAGATCATCAACGGACCGGACGGCACACCCGCCTATGTCGTGATTCCGTACGCGGAATATGTGGCCGAGCATAGCGCCGAACGCGGCCTGATTCCGCACGAAGTCGTGAGCCTGACGGTTGACGGTGCAACGCCGGTTCGCGCCTGGCGCGAGCATCTTGGCCTGACGCAGGTTGAAGTCGCTGCACGTATGGGCATCAGTCAATCGGCCTACGCACAGCAGGAAGGCAGCGATCGCTTGCGCAAGGCTTCACGCGAAAAGATCGCGACCGCGCTCGGCATCACGGCGGCTCAGCTCGATTTCTGACCGTTCCCAAACCATCCAGATTAAATGGGGCGCAAGACGCCCATTTTTCCGCCTATACGTCCATTAGCCGTCACGATGCCGGTTTGTCGTGCACGTACGCAGGTGGGCCAATGCCCGCAAACATCCGGCCCGAGCGCCACATTCGCGGCAGCTCGACTGCCTGTGTACGCCAGCGCGCGAGTACAGCCGTGAACGTGCCTTCACGCTTGGCGCGTCGGATTTTGTCGACTACGTTCCAGCCGCGTACATATAGCGCAAAGCTGCGCCTGCTGGAAAGGTAATGCGGGGCGTGAACGCCGACCCACGCGAGCAATTCAGCAGGCGGAACGTCCGGAGCTGTGGGATCGGGGTCGATATTGGCCACTACAGGCGTTTCGTCGGCCGACATGCAGTCGCTGAAATTGCCTTGCGTCGCGGAGGTTTCAAGGGCGAGCAGGCGAAGCATTTCGATGCGATGCCAAGGTATTGGCGAACGGCCAGCGACGTAGTTGCGGATCGTGCGCGAGCAACAGCGCAATGTTCGAGCGACTGCGGCGATTGAAAGACCGTTGGTTAGGGCGAGAAACTCTTGCAGGCAGCCATGCCGTTGTTCTGCAGACACCTGGAATCCTGCTGGAAATCGGAAGCGGCGCGTAATCTAACGTAAACGTTACAAAACTTACAAATAGATACAGCCGATCGCCGAACGTAGTCCGAGGTGAGCAAGTTAGCGAAACAATTTTACATAAGATAAATTATCAACAATAAGTTTGTCAGAGCTTTTTAGTAATGTCCGGTTCTGACTCATTAGAAATGTCCGGTTCCCGGCTCCGGGCTGGCTGCTGTGGCGCATGCTACGGCATCCCAGCGGTGCCCGGAACCAGACCATGCGATCGTACTGGCGGCAGAACGCGGGAATAATCAACGCCTGCACCGGTGATGCACGCCCGTCCAACGGTTTATTGCAGAGACCGGTGGGCGCTCATAGTTTCGAGTCCTGGTACAGCGTATCGCGCGGGAAGAACATGCGTGGCTCAAAAGGTGGCAGCCTCACGGTCGCTCCTGCCGCAGTCAGTTGGACATTGCAGGTCTGATCGATCTGCTTACCGCTCCTGTAAATGAATGCGCCGGGGCCGCCATTACATTCTCAGTGTGTTGGACGAGGCGCATTTCACGCCCATTCGAAAGGGATCTCGTGACGACGAACCCGTCCGCGTAGGCTGTGGTCACGCCGACGAGGGCGACTACTCCGATTACGACCTTCGCAATCAGCATGATGGGATCTCCGGGTGCGGCTGCGTGGGACATTGGCTGGAGCCGATGCGTATTGATCATATTAGATCGCGCAGCTTGCAAATTCCAACATCGACCTATGTTCAACCTTTATGGACTTGCGGCGGTCTTGCACGACCGCGCTGGGGCTGAAGCCCAGCCGCGCGGATGCCAACGCGCTCAGCACGTCAGCATCCGCCAACCTATCCCTACACCGAAATCAACGCCGCAATCTGCTCCGCACTGAGCGCATTACGGTAGATGCGAAACTCGTCGATCAATCCATTGAAATACGGATCGGCTGAAAATTGCGATCGCCCAATCCAGTTCTGACTGGTGCTTTCCACACGGAACGGCGCAAACGACATTGCCGTGTTGGAGCCGATCTCCGCACCGTTCAGATACAGCGTGCCGACGTTGCCCGATAACGTCACCGCGACGTGCGCCCACTGCCCGGTAGGCAAGGCGACATTGCCGTTGATGTCCTGCTCGCCCGAGCCGCCATTAAGCGTGATGGCAAAGCGCGCGAGTCCGTTATTGGCGCGCGGGGTCAGCATCATGTAGCGCCCCGTGCCGGAACCGAAATCAAATACACGCTCCCAGTTCTTTACTGCGTTCCAGTACACCCACGCCGCGATCGTAAAGTCCGACACGTCGGCCACGATGTTGTCCGGCAGGCTGACATAGCCCGTGTTTCCGTCGAGGGATACGGCATTACCCTTCTTGCCAACCGCCCTGCTCGCACCGCCGACCAGTGTGCCGGAATGCCCGTTTCCGCTCGAATCCGCCGCACTGATGCCACTGCTTTCGTCGAATGCCAGGTAGGTCTGCAGTTGCACCGCCGTGACCGCAACGGCCTCGTTAGACGCGGCCGATTCGCCGGCCGGTGTCACCGCGGTCACGACGTAGTAATAGGAGCCGGCTGAGAGACCGCTGTCCGTATAGCTGAGCAGGTCGGTGACACCAGTTGCAATCGACGTGTAAGGTCCGCCAGACGTGGTGCTGCGCTTGACGTTATAGCTCGTCGCGTACGCCGTGCCCCACCACGACAGAACGACCTCCCCTCCGCTTGCAATCGCGACGAGCGCGCTTGGCGCTACACCGCTTGCGATCGCATCCAGCGTGCAGGTCAGCGTCCCGTAGCCCAATTGGTCGTAGCCACCGCTGTTCGGTCCATAGTTGCCTCCGCCACCTTCGGGCTGGACCAGTGTCGCGAACTTCTGCGTGTAAGGCGCGGCCAATCCCTTGCGATTGACGTAGTGGTTGTAGACCAGTGCCCAGCAAGGCCGCACCGTCCCTTGAGCCGAAGTCGAAAACGCCGTCTGGTTCACTTTGTCTACATTGGTGTAGCGGGCAAAAGGCACAGTGTAGAAAGTCGTGCCCGACTCGATCAGGTTGCTTTTCGCAACGTACTCCGCCCCCATGAGGAAGCGGTTGTTGTCGTAACCGTAGAGATCGACACCCTGATTCCAGGCCATTTCGCAGATCGCTCCCGCCAGCGCGATGCCGAGCGTGGCGTGCCCTTGGTCACGTCCCGACTCTTGCCATTGACCCAGGTAGCCCGGGTGGACGTAGTAGACGGCCTGCAAAATCGCGCCGTTGCCCGCGCCGCTTTTGAAGTACGTGACAGCTTCATCGAATAGCGACTGGTCGTCGCATAGCACACCAATAGCCATGATCGATGCCACGTTGCACAGATCCCAGTTGGCCCAGTAGTGAGTCACCTCGGTGTTGTTGTGCCGATTGATGAAATCGTGGTTGATCGGATAGAAGACGTTGCGCATCATGCTCTGGAAGCTCGCGAAGTCCGCGGCTGCCCAACCTGAATAGGTGCGCATGATTTCACCGGCATTGGCGAATTCATAGCCGTAGATACCGGCCGCGAGATCGGCGTCGGTATTGCCACCGATCCCGGTCAACGCCGACGACCAGGCGTTCATGATCTGCACTGCCTTGTCGGCATAAGCGGTGTTGCCAGAGACTTTCCAGCGCAATGCGCATGCGTACGCCGCCGCGACGTCATTGAACAGCAAGGAGTAGTTCTGCGAATGCACTCCGTCGCTACCCCGATAGACGACTGCCTGTGGGCGCGCTGTCCACGACAGGCTTGCATGACTGTTCGAGATCAGGATGTTCCAGCTATCGATCCACGGAGACGCTTGCGCCGCGACCTTCTGGCTCATCCGATCGAAGTCGGCCTGGGTATGCAGCAGACCTGGATGCACAAACGCGCCGGACGACGAACTGCTCAGCACCGCAGCTCGTGATGCGGCCGCCGACAGCGATGACTGGGACCCCTGAGCCGACGATGTTCCTCCACCGTCGCCGCCGCAGGCGGACAGAGCCAACGCGCCCAGGCTGTACAGAAATGTGCGACGCGAAATGCCCTCAGCGATTTGCTCCTGCATCGCCATGGTGTTGGAGTGCCCAGACCGTGTTGCAGGCGCGTCTGAGTTTACGTGTGCTCGTTGTGTATCGACCTTGCTCGATTTCGACCTCGTCATGCTCTTCTTCTCTCCGAATGAGACGGTCCCGATGGTTTTTTATGGAGCCATTCTGGGTGCCGTCAGTTGTTGGCAAACGTTTGCTTTTGCGGCCGCGATTTGTGCCGTCCGCGTTCAGATGCGGATAACACCATTGCGGCCTTTTTCCTGATGCAGTTCAATGAGTGTTATTGAAGATTCCACTCGCCTCGTGAAACACACGCAGTCGCAGTCTGATTAATTTCGATAAATGATGACTAAAAATGCGGAAAGAAATTGGTATCGACCACGGCGCCAGGTCTACTGATGGTCCCTGCATCATCAAGGTATACGGCCGATTAAATTCAGTCTGAAGGGGGAAATGTAGATTGCTTCTATAGATTAAGGTAATTTATTGTGAGAGATACGCCCTCAAAAAATATTCAATAAAAAATAAGGAAATCCCTATATATAAATCAGGATTTGCTTACGGCAAAGAATAGAAATCTCATATAGTGTGCGCATTGCCATATATGGCAATGCATGCCGCGACTGTTGTCAGGTCTGACCGTCGGCAGCGGGCTGAGGAGTGTCAATAGCTTCCGCATGAAGCAACGCCGTTCCGCTCACTGCGCACGCAACGCCCATCAAACGTCGACCAACGATTCACCTCCCCCTTTTTTCACATCCTGTTCAGTCCAAATGAGGCCAGGCGAAATCGGACGCAGTTGTGCAAGACTTCTATCAGATTGACCACATGATTCACACGGGCGGGGCGCACATGGATGAGAAAGTGACTTATGTGTACGAGTACACGGGTGGCTTTGGCACATACCGTACTACCGGTACACGGGCAGCACATCAACTTCCTCTTGTCGGCGATAACGTAACAATGAAGGTGGACGACCTGGGATTCGATGGCGTGCTGAAAGTGAAGTCACGACTCTTCGACTATGACAAATCGGGCGCATTGACTGTCATTCTGAGTCTGTCTCATACGGTCGTTTAGGATCGCTCAGCGACTAACCTGACCTGTGCAGCGGTGAATGCCAACGCAGTCGCACGCCAAATATCGCGGAAACTCACTCCGCCTTGCAACGTGCTCGATGAGCCCCTTCCCTCTAACAGCGCTCGGATATACGGCGTACGTCTATACGATCAAGATGACAGTCTCTAGAGACTGTCGCAGGTAATCCACCACGCATGACAACATTTAACGTGACAACCCCGTCTGCCGTGCGTCTGAAAGGCACTATAGTAGAGAGGACTTCCAGCCAGCAGAAGGAGTTCGAGTATGAAATCACGCACCTATCGCATCGCAGCTACAGGAATGCTGATCGCAGCATTGCTACCTGTCCCGGCCGCTCAGGCGCAGCTCGGTAACCTGCTCAATCAGGGCTCGGGTGGTGGATCGTCCGGCGGCCTCGGGAGCCTTGGCGGCATGGGCAGTGCCTTGTCAGGACAGTCGCTCACGTCCGGCAGCACCAGCAACGTCGCGGGTGTGCTGGACTTCTGCATCAAGAACAACTATCTCAGCGGCGGCAGCGCGTCTTCGGTCAAGGACTCGCTGATGAGCAAACTGCCGGGCGGCTCCAGTTCGGCCTCGACGGACAGCGGCTATACCAATGGTGCCAAGGGCATCTTGAGCAGCGGCGACGGCAAGCAACTGGACCTGAGCGGTGGCGG
The DNA here is from genome assembly GCF_030464795.1 of Paraburkholderia sp. SECH2. NCBI lineage: Bacteria > Pseudomonadati > Pseudomonadota > Betaproteobacteria > Burkholderiales > Burkholderiaceae > Paraburkholderia > Paraburkholderia sp. SECH2. The sequence continues at coordinate 56,667 of NZ_JALPRH010000015.1, read as the reverse complement.
CCTGAAAGAACAGGTCACGAAACAGGTCTGCGACAAGATTCTCGCCCAGGGGAAATCCTTGCTGTGAGCGGGTGTGGAACATGTTGATGCAGAACACGGAATCCGATACGCCCCTCGAACTGCCCGCACATAGTTCGCCATGGAGCATCTTCTGCATTTTCCTGCGGCTCGGCCTGACCTCGTTCGGTGGCCCTGCCGCCCATCTCGGCTACTTCCGCGACGAGTTCGTTAAACGCCGCCGTTGGCTCGATGAACACACGTTTAGCGATCTGGTCGCGCTGTGCCAGTTTCTGCCGGGCCCCGGCAGCAGTCAGGTCGGTATCGCGATCGGCCGCTTTCGTGGCGGAATCGCGGGCGCGTTGGCGGCCTGGCTCGGCTTCACGCTGCCGTCGGTGCTGTTGATGGTCGCGTTTGCCTACGGTTTCACCCACCTGGCAGAGGCAAACGGGCTTCATCTGCTGCGCGGCCTCAAACTCGCTGCGGTCGCCGTCGTTGCGCAGGCAGTCTGGTCGATGGGACGCACGCTCTGCCCCGACCGCGCCCGCGTCACGATCGCGGCTGCGTCAGCCATCGCGGTGATCGTGCTCGGCGCAACTTATGGCCAGATCGCATCGATCGTCGTGGCGGGTATCGCCGGTGCCCTGCTTCTGAAATCATCGACCGAGGTGCCGCGCGCGCCGCTCGGCATGCCCGGCACGAAGGCTGGCGCCCTTCTTTGCCTCGCCGTCTTCGGGCTGTTGCTGTTCGGCTTGCCTGCTGCGGCCGCCTTGCTGCATGCGTATCCACTCGACCTGTTCGCTGCGTTCTACCGGGTCGGCTCACTGGTGTTCGGCGGCGGCCATGTCGTGCTGCCTTTGCTGGAAGCGGTCGTCGTGCCGCGCGGTTGGCTCTCGACCAATTCTTTCATGGCCGGCTACGGCGCAGCCCAGGCGATACCGGGTCCGCTATTTACTTTCGCGGCGTTTCTAGGCGCCGCCAGCACCGGTTATCCGGCGGGTATAGGCGGTGCGCTGATCGCCACCATTGCAATTTTTCTGCCGTCGTTTTTGCTGGTCGGCGCCGCGTTGCCGCTGTGGGGCGAACTGCGGGCATTCGCGTCGATGCGCCGGGCGATGGCCGGCATCAACGCTGCCGTGGTCGGCATTCTGCTCGCCGCGCTCTACGATCCCGTCTGGACCAGCGCGGTGCACAGTGGACGCGATTTCGCCCTCGTCATCGTGGCGCTCGCTTTGCTCGGCTGGTGGCGCCTGCCTTCATGGGCCGTGGTGCTGCTCACGGCGCTGCTCGCGTGGTGGGTCGTCTGAATTCCCTTCCACCATCGTTCCCCGCCTGAATCGGCGCGGGCATTCGACGTCAGGCGCGAAATCTGCTGCTCGATAGACCCGTTGATCGCATGTGCCGGATTCGCCCTGCTGCAGGCCGGTTCGGGCACGCGACTTCAACGGCCCAATCGGGGCGACCGGTAACGTTTTCCATAGCAGGCAAGCTGGTCCCGTCCGTCGAACGAAAAGGAGAACAACGATGACCCTGCTCATTTATCTCGTAGGTTGGATCATTCTGATAGGCGGCGTGGCGTGGGGACTGATGGCGCTGCATGTTGCACAACATACGATCGCGATCGTCGCGGTCGTCATGCTCGGCCTCGCGGTGATCACCGGCGCCACGCGAACCCGTAACCGCGACCGGTCATAGCGCCAGGCACGTTCTCATTCCACCCTTACATTTTGTCATGCTATGATGCGAATCGTTCTCATTTACAAGGGCGCCGCATCCATCGATCCGGCGCGTCCGGTAGGCCATGGCGGCAATCGAATCGGCCCTGCATCACGAGATGCAGGCGCTCTACAGCAATCATCACGGCTGGCTCCACGCGTGGCTGCGTAAGAAGCTCGGCTGCGCGCATCGCGCGGCCGACCTTGCGCACGACACGTTCGTGCGTCTGCTCGCCCGCGATGAACCGCTCGCCCTGGAAGAACCGCGTGCGTTCCTGACGACCGTCGCGCAACGCGTGATAGCCAACTACTGGCGTCGCGAGCAGATCGAGCGCGCTTATCTGGAAGCATTGGCGCTCGCCCCCGAAAGTTTTGCGCCCTCCCCTGAAGAGCGTGCGTTGCTTCTCGAAGCGCTGTGTGAAATCGACAGTCTGCTGGAGCGACTGCCGCTCGCCGTCAAGCGTGCGTTCCTCCTCGCCCAGCTCGACGGCTTGAGCCATGCCGAAATCGCCGCACAACTGAAGCTGTCCGTCTCGACCGTGAAACGCCATCTGGTGCGCGCCGGCGCGCAGTGTTTCTTTGCGCTCAGCGCGGCCTAACGGATCGACGGATGAACGCGAGCGCGCGACCCGATATTCCACAGCACATCGCCCTGCGCGCCGTGGAGTGGTGGATGGAACTGCAATCCGGCGACAAGTCGCGCGCGCAGCAACTCGCGCTAACGCGCTGGCGCGCGGAGCATCCCGATCATGAGCGTGCATGGCAACACATCTGCAGCGTCAGCAGCCGCTTCCGTGGCCTCGCTGAAACAGGCTCGGGCAACGCAGACGCAGGTGGCGCGGCGGCCGCACGCGCTGCGCTGACGCGTCCTGGCTCGGCGAAGCGCCGTGCGAGTGTCAAAGTCCTCGCAAGCCTGCTGTTCACCGGCGGCGCGACATGGCTTGCCGGTGAACACGTGCCGTGGCGCGCATGGAGCGCGGACGCGCGCACTGCACTCGGCGAACGCCGCACCATGACGCTTGCTGACGGCACCCGCCTGACACTGAATACCGACAGCGCCATCGATATCCGTTTCAGCAATGCCGAGCGCCGCGTGCGCCTGATCAAAGGTGAAATCATGATCGCGACCGGTCACAACGAGAGTGAGCGCCGGCCGTTCATCGTCGAGACCGCGCAAGGCAGTTTGCAGCCTTTGGGCACGCGCTTCGCCGTCAGACAACAGAGCGCGCTCTGCCGTCTCGATGTGTTCGCAGGCGCCGTGCGGATCAATCCATTCGATGCTCCCGGTCTCGCGCCGGTCGTCCATGCAGGCCAACGCGCCCGCTTTACACGTGATGACATCAGCGCGGTCGAGCCGATCAGCGAGAACGACGCAGCATGGACGGATGGCCTGATCGTCGCGAGCGGCATGCGGCTCGGCGACTTCGTGAACGAGCTCGACCGCTACCGCGCGGGGCATCTGAGCTGCGATCCCTCCGTGGCCGGTTTGCGGCTTTCGGGCACCTTCCCGCTCGCCGACCCCGACCTCGTGCTCGACACCCTGACGAGAACCTTGCCGGTTGAGGTCGTGTTCATCACACGCTACTGGGGTACCGTGCGCGCGGCTCGCTCTTAAAACCGGCTTGCGCTACCGGCGCTGAAATTTTTTCGTTTGTTGTGAGCTGTTTTCGAATCTCGCGTGACAAGGGAGATGAGAGCAACACATCGTCTACCTTCCTGCGAGCTTTGAATATGGCACAGCATCGAAAGACCGGCGCCGGCAATGGCAGCCGTAGCAGCCGCGGCGCTTTGCGCGCTCGACAGCCGGCACACTTCGCGCGGCATATTGCAACGGCTGCGCTGATCTCGGCGGGCCTGCCGTTCAATGTCGCGCTGGCCGCCGATGCGCCATCCGCTTCGGCAGCGTCGCCGCGCAAGAGCTACGACATTCCGGCTGGCCCGCTCGAAGCGGCGCTCAATCGCTTCGGACGTGAGAGCGGACTGCTGCTGTCGTTTCCCGCGGCGCTGACGGACGGCCGCATGAGCGAAGGTCTGCGCGGCGATTACGACATACAGCAAGGCTTCGGTCGAATCCTGCGCGGCACGGGGCTCGGCGCGGTGCAACAGTCCAATGGCAGCTATACGCTCGAGCAGCGTACTGAGCCTTCAGCGGACATTGGCAACGGGAACGGCACCACCCTCCCCGCCGTGACCGTCAGTTCGTCGACGGTGAAAGCCGACAGCTACCGGCCACCTGCCGACGCAGTGGTGACGCGTTCGGATACACCGGTGCTCGACACGGCCCAAGCCGTCAACATCGTGCCGGCTCAGGTATTGCACGACCAACGTCCGCGCAATCTGGACGACGCGCTCGCGAACGTGAGCGGCATCGTGCAAGGCAATACGCTGGCCGGCACGCAGGACACCTTGCTCAAGCGCGGTTTTGGCGGCAATCGCGACGGTTCGATCATGCACAATGGCATGCCGCTTGTGCAGGGGCGCGCGCTGAACGCAGCCGCTGACAGTGTCGAAGTGCTCAAAGGCCCGACTTCGCTGCTGTACGGGATCATGGACCCGGGCGGCGTTGTCAACGTGGTGAGCAAGCAACCCTTGCTCAAACCGTATCACGCGATCTCCGTGCTCGGCTCGACCTACGGACACGGTCGCAATGGAGCCGGCGCGACGTTCGATACGACCGGGCCGATCGGCGACTCCGGCCTCGCCTACCGGCTGGTCGTCGATCAGACCGACGAACAATACTGGCGCAACTTCGGCGAACATCGCGAGACGCTCGTGGCGCCGTCGCTCGCATGGTATGGACGCGATACGCAGGTGGTGGTGTCGTACGAATATCGAAAGTTTCTCTATCCGTTCGACCGCGGCACGGCGCTCGACCCGAAGACCAACAAGCCGCTCGCGATCTCGAGCCGCGAACGTCTCGACGAACCGTTCAACGAAATGGACGGCGAATCGAACCTCGCGCAGATCAGCGTCGACCATCAGATCAACGCCAACTGGAAGGCGCACTTCGGCTACAGCTACAACCGCGAGACCTACGACGCGGGTCAGTTACGCGTGCAAGGCATCAACAGTACGACGGGCGCCGTGTCGCGCAGCAACGATGCGACACATGGCGCGCTCAGCACGGACAGTTACGCGATCGCCTATGTGGACGGTCATTTCGACATTGCCGGCTTGCGCAACGATTTGCAGGTCGGTGTCGACGACGAATACCGCCGCATCTATCGCAAGGACTTGCTGCGCCAGGCCACGAAATATCCGTTCAACTATTTCCGTCCGGTCTACGGTCTGGAGAGTCCGTCGACCACGGTGTCGGCCAGCGACAGCGATCAGACCGACACGCTGCACGACCGCTCGCTCTTCTTCCAGGACAGTTTGCACCTCACCGACAAGTGGATCCTGATAGGCGGCGCGCGCTTTCTGAGCTACAACCAGATCGCGGGAAAGGGCCGGCCATTTGTCGTCAATACCGACATTAACGGCACCAAATGGCTGCCGCGCGCGGGCGTGGTTTACAAATGGACCGACACGGTATCGCTATACGGGAGCTACACGCAGTCGCTCAAACCGACTTCGACGATCGCGCCGCTGTCTTCGGGCGTGGTAATCGATTCATCGGTGCTGCCGGAGGAAGCCACCTCGTGGGAGCTCGGCGCCAAGGTGGCGATGCCCAACGGCCTGAGCGGCACGCTGGCGTTGTTCAATATCGACAAGAAGAACGTGCTGGTGCAGCAGTACAACGACACGACCAAGCAGACCGACTGGCGCACGGCCGGCAAAGCGCGCTCGCGCGGCGTGGAACTCGACGTGGCCGGCCAGATCGGCCAGCACTGGAGCGTGATTGCGAGCTACGCATACATCGACGCGAAGACCACCGAGGACCCGCTTTACGCCGGCAAGCGTTTGTGGAACGCCCCGCAGAATACTGCATCGCTTGCGGCGGTGTACGACTTCGGCACGATCTTCGGCGGCGATCAGTTGCGAGTCGGCGCCGGCGCGCATTACGTCGGCCCACGGCCGGGCGATTCGGCCAACAGCTTTACGCTACCGGCCTACACCGTCGCTGACGCCTTTGCCACGTATGAGACGAAACTTGGCAATCGGCATCTGTCGTTCCAGCTCAACGTGAAAAATCTGTTCAACAAGACTTATTACCCGTCGAGCGTGAACAAGTATTTCGTGTCGGTTGGCGACGCACGTCAGGTCTCTTTGCTGTCGACGCTCGAGTTCTAGGCCGTGCCGACATCGCGCCTCGCACGTAACACACGCATTCACTTGACTAACACGGGACTGGAATCGTCATGAAACTTCAGAATCGCCGCGCTGAACAGAACTCAGCACCCATACGTAAGCGCCGGACATTTCTCACCGCAGCAGCGGGCCTTGGCGCCCTGCTGGCTGTCACGACACCTGCAGCGCGCGCGGCAACGAGCGGACCACGCACGGGGAAGAAAATCGTGATGGTCGTGCAGATCAACGGGCCGAGCCTGACTGTCGACCAGAGGATCGCGGCACAGCTCGAAGCGCGCGGCTACAGCGTGCGCATGCAGGACCAGGCGCAACCGCCGGAGGCCGTCGGCGATGCGGATCTCGTTGTCATTTCATCGACGGTCTCATCGAAACAGGTAGTAGGTGGCTGGCGCTACCTGGCCAAACCGTTGTTGACATGGGAGAACGATTTACTCGACGACTTCGCGATGACGGGCAAGCGTCACGACGTCGATTTCGGCGAAGCGGAGAAGGAGCGTTACCTGTGGCTGGTCAATGCACCGCACCCGATCGCAGCCGGTTTACCGGCAGGCGTAACGAACGTATATGTCAAACAGGCCGCGATGAGCTGGGGCAAACCAGGCTTGGGCGCGACGACGATTGCAACGCTGTATGGTCAACCGGAAAAGGCGGCAATCTTCGCGTACGAGAAAGGTGCGACGATGGACTACGAATCGCTGGCCCCCGCACGCCGCGTGATGTTTTTCCTGAACAACGACACCTTCGCCAACTTGTCGCCGGCGGGAAACAGCCTGTTCGACGCAGCGGTGAACTGGGCGCTGGGCTTAAGTTGAAGAACACGATCACAGCGGAGGATAAAACCGAGCGCGAAAACAAAGTGATCGGTTTTATGAACTACTCTTCGGCGCGCGCAGCGCCGCCGGAAGTATGACGCCCTTGTCACTGACGCTCGAACGTGCACGAACCCAGATTCCAGATGCACCACTACCTGTTGCAAGCTACGGTGCCCACTTAGCATTAGCGGTTTGAGCTGCTTTCTCTTGCCTACTTCTCTTTGCAGCCGGCAAAGAGAAGTAGGTGCCGCCCCGCACAGGGGCAACGCTAATAGACGAAAAGCAAATCAAGGAAAGGCCAACACCGCGTGAGTCCGGATGCAGCATCAATTAGAAGCCGCCGCAGCCTGATCCGCAGCAGTCTTCACAGCGCCATCCCCCCCATGCTGAATAGCATAAATCTGCCGATTCCGAGCAATCTCCCTGGCCGTAGGCGGATAGTCATTATTAGACGTAGGCACGACCCCTTCAGCCTGAGCCTGCTTCAACTGAGCAATGACCTCAGCACGGGTCAACCCTGACGGATTTGATTGAGCAAACGCAGTAGCCCCAAACGGCAGGCTAAGAGCAGCAACAGCAATAGCGGTAAGCAATTTCATGATGTCTCTCCGATGAAGTGCAAGAAATGAGTGGCTTGAACCACGCTTCCCATTCTTGTCATTTCACCTGTCGGAGCACTGACCCGAAGATTACTGTTTTGTTATCTACACACCTGGCCTAAGCACAAATCAAAAAAAACCAGATAACAGAACGGTAATCAACCGGACCACACCCGGTAAGTGCGCAAACGCCACACTCCTGACCAACGAAGAAGCCCGCGCCCCGCGCCACCAGGCGCGTCAGAAACCGCGCGCCTCCCTCTGCCTCTTTTCAGGAAACCGTCATGTGGATCGTCAAGCTCGCGCTGCGCCGCCCATATACATTCGTGGTCCTCGCGGTGTTGATCTTTATCGTCGGCCCTCTTGCGATACTGCGCACGCCGACCGATATCTTTCCGAACATCGACATCCCGGTGGTCAGCATCGTCTGGACGTTTAACGGCTTTTCCGCCCAGGATATGGCCAACCGCATCACCTCGAACTACGAGCGCGCGCTGACCTCCGACGTCGACGATATCGAGCATATCGAGTCGCAATCGCTGAACGGCGTCTCGGTGGTGAAGATCTTTTTCCACCCCGGCGCGGACATCAATCGCGCGATCGCCGAAGCGGCCTCCAATTCCGCGTCGATCCTGCGCGTGCTGCCGCCTGGCACGCTGCCACCGAACATCATCACGTACAACGCGTCGACGGTGCCGATCCTGCAGCTCGGACTCTCCAGCGACACGCTGTCCGAACAGCAGCTCTACGACCTCGGCAACAGCCAGATCCGCACGCAACTCGCGACGGTGCAAGGCGCGGCGGTGCCGCTGCCGTTCGGTGGCAAGGTACGGCAGATCATGGTCGATATCGATCCGCGCGCGCTGCAGGCTAAAGGGCTTGCCCCGCTCGATGTGGTCAACGCCGTCAACGCACAGAACCTGATTCTGCCGGGCGGCACCGCCAAGATCGGCACGAAGGAATACAACGTGCAGATGAACGGCAGCACCGACACGGTGGCCGCGCTGAACGACCTGCCCATCAAAACGGTAGCCGGCGGCGTGGTGTACGTGCGCGACGTCGCCCATGTGCGCGACGGCTATGCGCCGCAAACCAATATCGTGCGCAGCAATGGCAAACGCGCCGCATTGCTCACCGTCGAAAAATCCGGCAGCACGTCCACCTTGACCATCATCCAGCAGGTCAAGGCGATGCTGCCGCATATCGCGGCGGGCTTGCCGAGCGCGCTGCATATCACCGCGCTGTCCGATCAATCGGTGTTCGTGAAGTCGGCGGTAATGGGTGTGGCGCGTGAGGCCGTGATCGCCGCGGCGTTGACAGCTTTGATGATCCTGCTATTTCTCGGCAGCTGGCGCGCCACATTGATCATCGCGGTGTCGATTCCGCTCGCGGTGCTGACCTCACTGATCGCACTGTCCGCGCTCGGCCAGACCATCAACATCATGACGCTCGGTGGGCTCGCGCTCGCGGTGGGTATTCTCGTCGACGACGCCACCGTCGCGATCGAAAACATCACGCACCATCTGGAAAACGGCGAGTCGTTGCACGACGCGATTCTGAACGGCTCCGGCGAAATTGCCGTGCCGACTTTCGTCTCGACACTGTCGATCTGTATCGTGTTCGTGCCGATGTTTCTGCTCTCCGGCGTTGCCCGCTATCTCTTCGTGCCGCTCGCCGAAGCGGTGGTGTTCGCGATGATCGCGTCGTATTTCTTCTCGCGCACGCTGGTGCCGACCCTCGCGATGTACCTGATGCGTGCGCGCAGTAACGCGCCGGCCACGGGCAACGGCCCGATTGCGCGCCTGATCCGCTTCCAGGTCGCCTTCGAACATCGCTTCGAAAGGTTGCGCGAACGCTATCGCGGCGTGCTCGGTTCGGCAATCGCGAGCCCGCGCCGTTTCATTGCGGTCTTCCTGCTGTTGTGTATCGGTTCGCTCGTACTGGTGCCATTTGCCGGCCGGGATTTCTTCCCCGCGGTCGATACCGGCGAGATCCGCCTGCATCTGCGCGCACCGACCGGCACGCGTATCGAAGACACGGCGCGCATCACCGATGAAGTCGAAGCCCGTGTGCGCAGCGTGATTCCGAAGCAGGAACTCGCGGCCATGCTCGACAACATCGGCGTGCCGGTGAGCGGTATCAACCTGACCTACGATTCATCCGACCCGATCGGCCCGGAAGACGCCGACGTGATGATCACGCTTGCAGCCGGACACAAGCCCACCGCCGCCTATGTGGCGACGCTGCGCACCACGCTATCCAAAGATTTCCCCGGCGTCGCGTTTGCCTTCCTGCCCGCCGATATCGTCAGTCAGATTCTCAACTTCGGCTTGCCTGCGCCGATCGATATCCAGATCGTCGGCAACAAGCTCGACGCCAATCGCGTCGTGGCGAACCGCTTGCTCGCTCAACTGCGCGGTGTGCGCGGTCTCGTCGATGCACGCATCCAGCAACCGGGCGACGAACCCGCGATCAATGTGAATGTCGACCGTACGCGAGCGATTCAGGCCGGCCTGTTGCAACGCGACGTGTCGCAGAACCTGCTGATCGCGCTCTCAGGCAGTTCGCAGACCACGCCGAATTTCTGGCTCGATCCGCACAACGGTGTCAGCTATCCGCTAATGGCGATGATGCCGCAGTACGACATCAACTCGCTGCAGGCGCTGGCAAATATTCCGGTCGCGCAGAACGGTGGCGCAAGTGCGGGCGCGGCGACGGCGTCCGCTGCGGCAACCGGCAACGGCCCCGCTCCGCAGAACCTGCTCGGCGCGATGAGCACGCTGACACGCGTCACCCAGCAAGCCGTCGTCTCGCACTACAACGTGCAGCCGGTGCTCGATATTTTCGCGTCTGCCCAAGGGCGCGACCTCGGCGGCGTGGCGACCGACGTGAATCGGCTCGTCGATCAGATCCGGCCGCAATTGCCGCCGGGCGCGTCGATCGTGGTGCGCGGCCAGGTGCAGGCGATGCACGATTCGTTCAGCGGCCTCGCAAGCGGTCTCGTGTTCGCGATTGCCCTCGTCTATCTGCTGATGGTCGTCAATTTTCAGTCGTGGATCGATCCGTTCATCACCATCAGCGGTTTGCCGGGCTCGCTCGCGGGGATTGCGTGGATGTTGTTCAGCACCGGCACGAGCCTGAGTGTGCCGGCGCTGACCGGCACCATTCTGTGTATCGGCATTGCCACGGCCAACAGCATTCTCGTGATCAACACCGCGCGTGAATTCCACCACGGCGGCAAACCGCCGTTGCAGGCCGCGCTCGAGGCAGGCTTCAGTCGCTTCCGTCCGGTGCTGATGACCGCGCTCGCCATGCTGATCGGCATGCTGCCGATGGCGCTCGGACTCGGCGACGGCGGCGAACAGAACGCGCCGCTCGGCCGCGCGGTGATCGGCGGCCTTGCGCTTGGCACGGTGTCCACCTTGCTGTTTGTTCCGGTCGTCTACGGGATGGTGCATGCGTGGCTCGACAAACGCCGCGCGGCTCGCACCGCCGCGGAAGAATCCCGTGTTCCCGCCCGCACACTTTGACTCCGACGAGAACTAGCTCATGAACAATCCATCACTTCCGCCGGACCTCGGCGACCGGTCTGAACCGGCTGTTGAGGCTGATCGAATCGCAGAAGCTGCTCGAGCCGCCGATACCGTGCATGCCACTGAGACCGCTCAGCCCGCAAGCGGCAACGAATACTCGCATCCCAACGCAGCCGGAACCGCACGCTCCGCCGACATGGCCCCTAGCCTGAAGCCGCGCCGCCGCGTGTGGCCGTTCGCATTGGCTGGCCTCGCCGCAGCGTTACTGATCGTGGGCATCGTGCCGCGTCTGCACGCAAGCGCCGCGCTGACACAACAGACGCAAGCGCAAAGCGTGCTCAGCGTATCCGTGGTCACGCCACGCCCGGCGCCGGCCGTCAACGAGCTGCTGCTGCCCGGCGCGGTAACACCGTTCGCCGAAGCGTCGATCTATGCGCGCACGAGCGGCTATCTCGCACACTGGAACACCGACATCGGCGCCCAGGTGAAAAGCGGCCAGACGCTCGCCACGATCGACGCGCCCGATCTCGACGCACAACTGCGCCAGGCCCGTGCCGACGAAGCCACCGCGCAGGCCAACTTCGACTTCGCGAAGACCACCGCACAACGCTGGCAGGAGATGCTGAAAACGCAATCGGTCGCGCAGCAGGACGCCGATACGAAGGTCAGCGACATGGAAGCGCGCCGCGCGATGCTGGCGTCGGCTCAGGCCAATGTCGCGCATCTTGCCGAGCTGGTGTCGTACGAGAAGATCACGGCTCCGTTCGACGGCACGATCACCGCGCGCAACGTCGATGTCGGTGCACTCGTGACGGCGGGCGGCACGCCCGGCACGGCAGGTATGTCCGGCGAGCTGTTTCATATCCAGCAGACCGGCGTGCTGCGCGTGTTCGTCGACGTGCCGCAGAACGACGCGCCCTACGTTACGCCCGACACCGGCGTATATCTGACCGCCCAGCAATATCCCGGGAGGCGCATCGCCGCAAAAGTGGCGCGCACAACCGGTTCGATCGATCCGTCGAGCCGCACGCTGCGCGTCGAGGTCGACGTCGATAACAAGAATGGTGCGTTGATGCCAGGTGCGTACGTGCAGGTGCATCTGCAGTTGCGGTCGACCACACCGGCGCTCGATCTGCCTGTGAGCGCCCTGCTCTTCCGCCCCGACGGCGTGACGGTCGCCGTGGTCGACGGCAATGGCCGTGCGGCGCTCAAGACGGTGCACATCGGCCGCGATTTCGGCACGCATGTGGAAATCACCACGGGCCTCGCGGCGACCGACCGCGTGATCGATAACCCCGGCGATTCGCTGAGCACAGGCCAGCTCGTGCAGATCGCGCCGGCCACGCATAGCTGAGCGCCAGTCATCGAAAGGATGAGCCGAATGTCTCCGATATCTCTTCCGCGCCCGTTGTTGCGGCGTTCGATTGTGGCCACGCTGATCGGCGCACTGCTGAGCGCCTGTTCGACTTTGCCGCCGTACCAGCGCCCCACCGCCGAGATCCCCGCGCAATACGCAGGCGCGGCACCTGGCTGGGCCCAGGCCGCACCCGCCGACGCGGCACCGCGTGGCCCGTGGTGGACCATCTTCAACGATCCGGTCCTGAACCAACTCGAAGCGCGCGTCGACGTCTCGAATCAGACCGTGCGCAAGGCGGTTGCGCAGGTGCAGCAAGCTCGCTCGATGGTGGACTATCAGCGTGCCGGTTTCTTCCCGACCATCACCGCCGGTGCCGCGCAGAATCGTTCGAGAACCTCGCAGAATCTGGTTGACCGTGCGCTGGCGGGCAAGACCATTCCCGACTATTCGGCCGGCGTATCGGCGAGTTGGGAGCCGGATCTGTTCGGCCGCGTGCGCGACAGCGTGACCGGCGCGAAGGCCGATGCTGAGGCGAGCGAAGCGGATCTCGAAGCCGTGCGCCTGTCAATGAGCGCCGACCTCGCCGTCGACTATTTTTCGCTGCGCTCACTCGACACGCAAAAGAAGCTGCTCGACGACAGCGTGACCGCCTATGCCGCCGCCTTGAAGCTGCTGCAGCAGCAACTGAAAGACGGCGCGATCGATGCCTCGGCGGTCGCTCAGGCCACTACCCAACTCGAAGCGACGCGCACGCAGGACACGGACATCGACGTGACGCGCGCGCAGATGCAGCATGCGATTGCCACGCTGATCGGCGAGCCGGCCTCCACCTTCACGCTGCCGCCGAACGGATCGGCTGCGACGCCGCCGGCAATTCCTGTCGGCGTGCCGTCGCAATTGCTCGAACGGCGTCCCGACATTGCCGCCGCCGAACGGCGCGTGGCGTCAGCGAATGCACAGATCGGCGAGGCGCACGCGGCCTTCTTCCCCGATCTGGTGCTGTCGGCAAGCGCTGGGTTGGAAAGCACCTTCTTTGCGCCATGGCTGAGCGCACCGAGTCTGTTCTGGTCGCTCGGATCGCAACTCGCCGGCACGCTGTTCGACGGCGGCCGGCGCACGGCCACTCTGCATGGCGCGACGGCGCAATACGACGGCACGGTCGCCGACTACCGGCAAACGGTGCTGGTGGCCTTCCAGCAGGTCGAAGACAATCTATCCGCCTTGCATTCGCTCGCCGACGAAGCCGCCAGCCAACAGCGCGCGACCACGGCCGCCGATCTGTCGCTACGGCTGACGACAAACCGCTTCAACGCGGGCGCGGTCAGTTATCTCGACGTGGTGACCGCGCAGACGATCGCGCTGACGAACGAGCGCACCGCGGATCAGATTGCGGCACGGCAGTTGGAATCGAGTGTGTTGTTGTTGAAGGCGCTGGGTGGGACGTGGCATAACGAGGGGGATGCTGCGGCGACGCATGATTTGGCGACCGTAGGCGGTAGCGAGCGAACTCCGGCCTGATGCGGCTCTCTGCCGCCGAATGCCTGTAATGCGTCGAGCAACACTTACTGGCGCGCTCGTTCACATACCTTTACGTTTGCGTGGTTACCCATCTTTACGATGTTCTCCGCTCAACCAGCGGAGACATTGGTATGGCAATGGAATTGAAGACAGACTCGAGGCAACGGTACATGTTGTATCGAGGAGATGAGCGTTACTTGCGGTTCGAGCCGCAGGCGAGACGTCAAGAGGCCGCCGATGCGGGCCGAAAGTACACGCTTGCGGCATACCCTGACATATGGGCGAACGATGTCGGCTTAGTCGCACGCGTGCGTCAATTTCTCGGTGCCAACTTCCATTGGCATGACCGGCTAGTGGCAAAAGGCTCCGATCTGGAAGTTGTACAGGTGCTTCACGACATGGTACGTGGGGGCAGCGTGGTTGTGATTGCCGAACGCCCGGTCAGCGTCGGTAGTGCCGGTGTCGGTGCGCCGCCCCCCGTTGTCAAAAAGAGCTTCCACCAGTTGGTGATGGAAGGGATGGGTTTGTCCGCGAATGCAGCATGGGACTACATCGACCAGTACAACGCGATGGTGGACCGCGTGAACGAAATCGAAGCGGCGCGCAAGGCAATCACCGGCAACGCCATGCTGAACGCGATGGATGACTTCAGCAGCGATGGCATTCCTACAGGGGATTTCAGCGCCGATACACCGTCGCTGCTTAGCGACGCCCAGCCGTTCGAATACACAAAAGATACGGTGGATGGCGATGCTTTCCAACTGGCAAAAACGCCAAACGAAGGTGAACCGGGCACCTGGTACACTAACCCCGGTAGCGGGCAAATGCGCCTCTTTGGCAGCAATGGAAGACCGGTCGTCGATATCGACTACGATCATGACCACGGCCAAGGGCTCCCTCATGCCCATCATTGGACCATTGACCCATTTTCGGGGAACCTCAAACGCGGGCCCGGCCTGGCAATGCCCATGCCCTGATTTCAAGGAACGACTATGAATCAAACTACCTACACTGATATCAGGCGCGTTGAGCAGTTTCCAGGCTTCCACGACTCAGAACTCGTCTGTATCGAACACCGTCCCGACGAACATGAACTGGAACTCTGCTTCAGGCGTGTTGGAGGCGAGCGCGAATCGATAAGGTTTCTCGGCGTCGTCACCTTGCGCACGGTTGATTTCGCCGCTCAGAATGTCGTGTCACGGTTACTGATTTCGCCGCGGTACAACTTCTCGCTTGGTGAAGTGCGCAATTGGCTGGAGTGGCTTGGCGGCCGCGTTGATTCCAGGCCCGCAGCGATTACCAACGAAAAGGTTGAGCAATGCTTTCAGCAATTGCAGGCCGGTCAACAAGCGCTCTTTGTTCTGGAGCCGTCATGCGGTGCTGAAATGGCCGTGCTTTGTGGTGCAGTGGAGATCAAGTCATAGCTCGCACTTCGCCCCCCTAAACCCGCCGGAACGTAAGCACAAACCGCGTGCTCCGCGCATCGCTCTCCGCATGCACCGTGCCGCCGTGCAACTCCATGATCGTGCGGACGATGGCAAGCCCGAGCCCCGTCGAACCCGTGGACCCTTGCGACATGCCAGACGAAGGCAAGGAACTGCGCGAAGGGTCGACGCGATAGAAACGGTCGAAGATCCGATCGAGGTGCTCGGCAGCAATCGGTTGTCCCTGATTCGATACCGTGACGCGCACGGCGTCGGCCGATGCGCGAACATCGAGCCCGATCTCGCCGCCGCTCGGCGTATAGCGGATCGCGTTAGCCAGCAGATTGCTGACGGCGCGACGAAACAGTTCGAGATCCGCCGTCAGCGTCGCCGCACCGGTGACCTGCACCCTGACATGCGCATCGTCTGCGATGCCCTCGAAGTATTCCGCGATCCGCGTCAGTTCCTGCCCCGCCTCGAACGCGCGCATATGTTTGACGAACTGCGGATGCTCAGCACGCGCAAGAAACAGCACGTTTTCGATCATTCGCGAGAGCCGGTCGCACTCTTCCAGACTCGATGCGAGCAGCGCCTCATATTCGTCGGTGGAGCGTGGCCGGGCAAGTGCGACTTCGGCGGCGCCGCGCATGTTGCTAATCGGCGTGCGCATATCGTGCGCGAGGTCGGCGGTGAAACGCGAAAGACGCTGAAAGCCGTGCTCGACGCGTTCGAGCATCGCATTGAGCGCGTTTACCAGCGCTTCGAGTTCGCTCGGCACGCGCGCCACCGTGATCCGCGTATTCAGGCGATTGACCGTGACGAGGCCCGCACTCGCCGCGATATCGCGCAAGGGCCGCAAGGCGGCGCGAATCAACAGATAGCTCAACAGCATCGCCAGAATCACGCCGGCTGCGCCGGCCAGGTTGAGTTTGTCTCGATAGCGGTCGAGCAGCCGCCAGCGGTCGCTCATATTGCGCGCGATCAGCACAGTCGCCGTGTCGCCGTTGTGCAGCCGCGCGTCCGCGAGGATGCCGCGGATCGGTGCGCCGTTGCGGCCGGTCCAGTTGCCGATATCCACGTCGGTGATGCGCGCAGTAGCGGCAATGCGCGTGAGCGGCGGCAGCGCCGCGATCATCTCGACGCCGCCCGCTTCAGCGGTCTCGCCGGGATCATGGAGATCATTCGCCGTGCCCGTTTCGCTTGCCGAATTGAGCGCAACGGAATCATCAGGCGCATTTGACGCTGCCGAGGTAGCCCCGTTCGCCGCGCCACCCTGCGTCGCAAACGTCTCTCCCGCATTGTGCTCGATCGCCATATGCCCATCGGGACCGAACACTTCCATCGACATCGCTTCATTGCCCAGCACGATGCTGGTCAACCGGTCGCCATGCTCTCGAATGCCGTTCGATGCATCGAGCTCTTCGACGAGCCGCCTTGCATGGCGCGCAGCAAGCACGATGTCGAGGTCATCCTGCGCCTTGATCTGCTTGTCCAGCGCAAGGTACAGAAAACTGCCGACCAGCACGAAAACCGCGAGCGTGGTGACCCCGAAGGCCAGCGCGAGCGTCGCGGCCAGCGAGCGGCCGCGCATCACGCGGCGTCCTTCACTTCGAGCACATAGCCGACGCCGCGCACCGTATGAATCAGCTTGACCGGAAAGTTATCGTCGATCTTCGTGCGCAACCGGCGGATCGCGACTTCGACGACATTGGTGTCGCTGTCGAAATTCATATCCCACACATACGACGCAATCTGCGTGCGACTCAGCACTTCGCCCTGGCGGCGCGCGAGCAGTTGCAGCAGCGAAAACTCGCGCGGCGTGAGATCGATACGCACGCCGCCGCGTTTCACGCGCCGGCGATTGACGTCCATTTCCAGATCGCCCACCTTGATCAGTTCGCTTTCGCGCGGCGGACCACGGCGCGCCAACGTGCGCACCCGAGCCAGCAATTCGACGAAGGCGAAGGGCTTGACGAGGTAGTCATCCGCGCCGAGTTCGAGGCCGCGCACGCGGTCGTCGACGTCGTCACGAGCGGTGAGAAACAGCACCGGCGTGGTACGCGTGCTACGCAAGGTCTTGACGATGGTCCAGCCGTCCATGCCGGGCAGCATCACATCGAGCACGATCACGTCGTATTCTTCTTCCTGCGCGAGGAGCAGCCCTTGTGGGCCGTCGTTCGCGACATCGACCGCGTAGCCGGATTCTTCCAGGCCTTTCTTCAGATAAGCCGCTGTTTTAAGCTCATCCTCGATCACCAGGATTCGCATGAGAGTGCTCCGCTGTGCTTGACCCTTAAATCATACCGGCAAGCGGAGCGTCTGATGATTACGATTTGGTAATGTTGGCGGTGGCCGGTGGCCGGCCATACCTGCCCGCAGAACGGCGAATAGCCCCTCCCGGCTCAAGCGCGCTTCGTTCCTACTCGACGTTATCCGTCACGTCCGTCATCCGGACCATATGCGGCTTGACGACATCGTCTTCCTCGTCAATGGCCGTGGGCGGATGAATCAGCGCTTCGAGGCGCGCCTTGGTAGCCAGAAATTCCGGCGACGTGGCCTGCGAATAATCGCGCGGACGCGGCACCGGCACCTCGATCAATTCCTGCACCTCGCCGGGATTGGCCTTCAGCACCAGGATACGGTCGGCGAGAAAAATCGCTTCGTCCAGATCGTGCGTAATGAACAGCACAGTTACGTCGATGTTGCGCCAGATATCGAGCAAGTGCGTCTGCATCTTCGCGCGGGTTTGTGCGTCGAGCGCGCCGAACGGTTCATCCATCAACAGAATCCGCGGCCGGTTCGCGAGCGCACGTGCAATCGCCACGCGCTGCTTCATCCCGCCAGACAATTGATGCGGATACGCGTTGGCGAACTTCGTCAAACCGACCAGATCGAGCCATTGCAGCGCGTCGCGCTCCGCGTGCATGGTGCTGTGGCCGTTCATCTTCAAACCGAACATGACGTTCTTCTTGACCGTCAGCCACGGAAACAGCGTGTAGCCCTGAAACACCATGCCACGATCGGCGCCGGGCCCCTCCACGGGCTTGCCGTCGAGCAGCACGCTGCCGCTCGTCTGCCGTTCGAGGCCCGCAAGAATGCGAATCAAAGTCGACTTGCCGCAGCCCGACGGTCCGATCACGCAGACAAACTCGCGCCGGTGCGTTTTGAAGTTGATGCCGTTCAATGCGGTGCACTCGCCCTGCGCGCTCTCGAAGCGCTTGTCGAGATCGCGAACTTCGAGAATCACCTCGCGCGACTTCAGACGGCCGAAACGCTCACGCACCGCGTCGGACTGGATAAGGTATGACGGAATCGGTTGCGGATTTAACATGATTGAATCCTTGAATGCGGTGCAATGAAGTGCTGCGCGCTGCGATGTTTGACATCAGGCCGCGGCGCAAACGGTCCCGCTACGCCTTGAGCGTGCGGTCCCACGGGAACAGCTTGCGGCCGACATAGGCCAGCACGAGATCGGTGCCGAGCCCAATGATTCCGATCATCATGATCGCCGCGTAGACATTGTCGAAATGCTCATAACGCGCCTGCTGCGTGATGTACCAGGTGATACCGGAGCTGGTGCCGACCAGTTCCGCCACGATCAGATACGTCCATGCCCAGCCGAGCAGAATGCGCTGGTCGCGGTACAGGTCGGGCAGGATGCCGGGAATCACCACATGCGTGAGCAGCTTGAGTTTCTTCGTGCCGAGCGTCATGGCTGCTTCGAACAGGCCGTACTCCAGCTTGCGCGTGGTGTTCGCCACAATCAGCACCTGCTGGAACAGCGTGCCGATCACGATGATGGCAATCTTCGGACCGTCGTAAATGCCGAGGATCGCCACCATCAGCGCACCGAACGCGGGCGCCGGCAAGTAGCGGAAGAACTCGAAAAACGGCTCCTGCAGCCGCGCAATCGCGCTATAAGTCCCGCAGACGATGCCGATCGGCACGCCGATCACCGACGACAGCAGAAAGCCCCAGAAGATCACCTGAATGCTGTGCCACAGGCTTTGATGCAGCCACACGCCGTCGCGCGACGCAGGCGGCGTCGTGAATGCGGTGTAGAACGCACGCAGGACTTCGTGGGGTGCGGGCAGGTAGACCGGGTTGACCGGTTCACCCGTCGGCAACGCAGTCTGGCCAGCTTGCGCATGGCTCAGTTCGTCCGCGAACACGTCCTTGTCGACCCGCATGCCTGGCTGGAAATAGTCGACGCTGCCCGGATTCTCGACCAGTACCTGTGGATGCCAGACGAACGGCACATAGCTGACGATGCACCAGACGAGAACCGGCAACAAAAAAGAGCCGAAACCCAATAGCCACTTGCCGCGTGAGGAGAGTTCGCGGCGTACCGCGAACCAGTCGCTTCTGTTAATGACGGTCATGGGATTCTCCGGGGCGGCGTTCGGTATCGGAACTCGATCCACCTGACTTGCGGCGCGACTGCAGCGCCGCAATCGACATCGATTCGAAAAGTTCGTCGGCTTGCTTCATTTGCACGTCGCCTCCTCGATAGTCCCGGCCGCCACGTCGGCACGCAGCACCATCAGGCGCTGACCGGCGACAACCGCTGCGCCGGCTGCACAATCGATCGCTTCGATCACACCGTCTTCGGTGACGGCAACGGACACTTCCATCTTCATCGATTCGACGATTGCGACCACCTGTCCTTCGCTCACACGCTCGCCTTCGCTGACGAGCAGTTTCCAGATGCTGCCCGAGACGTCGGCGACGACGCTCTGCTGGCCTGCCGCCAGCGCGTCGTCCGCCCCGTAGCCGGTGGCCGAACCCGCGTCGCTGCCCGGCTCGCCGACATACTCCGCGTGCCCCGCGGCATTCCAGCGTTCGCGCTCTTCGTCGAACGCCGCCTGTTGCAAACGCTTGAAGGCGGAGATCGATTCGGCTTCGTCTTTCAGGAAGCGGTTGTACGCGCCGAGATCGAATACCGATTCCTCGATCTTCAGACTCGCGCGGCTCGCGATGAAGTCGGCGCGCAACTCGGCCAGCTCGGCTTCGCTGACTTCATAGAAGCGGATCTCGTCGAAAAACCGCAGGAGCCACGGCTTGCCGGCTTCGAATTCGCGCGTGGTGCGGTAGCGGTTCCACATCTGCACGGTGCGGCCGACAAACTGATACCCGCCCGGCCCTTCCATGCCATACACGCACAGATAGGCGCCGCCGATTCCCACGGCATTCTCCGGCGTCCACGTGCGCGCCGGGTTGTATTTGGTGGTGACGAGCCGGTGACGCGGATCGAGCGGCGTCGCCACCGGCGCGCCGAGATAGACGTCGCCGAGACCCATGACCAGGTAACGCGCGTCGAACACGATGCGCTTCACGTCGTCGATGCTTTCCAGACCGTTGATGCGGCGAATGAACTCGATATTGCTCGGACACCACGGCGCATCGGGCCGTACCGATTGCATGTAGCGTTCGATCGCGATCCGCGTCGACGGGTCGTCCCATGACAGCGGCAGATGCACGATGCGGTTCGGCACGCGCATCTCGTCGACGGCGGGCAGTTCGCGCTCGGCCTGCTGAAGATGCGCGAGCAAGGTGTCGTGCGATAGCGTGCGCGGGTCGAAATGCACTTGCAGTGAACGGATGCCCGGCGTGAGATCGACGATGCCGGGCAGCCGGTGTGCATCGAGCCAGTTCATCAGCGCATGCACGCGAAAGCGCAGGTTCAGGTCCAGCATGAGCGGGCCGTATTCGACCAGCACGTTCTGATCGCCGGAGCGGCGGTAGACCACGCCTGTGCCCTCACCGGCCGATGGATCGCTGTAGAGAATGCAGTCGTGAGTGCCGAGGTTTATCGTTGTTGCGGTTGCTGCAGGTGCTGCCGACATCGTAAGCGATGCTTGCGCACGCACCGGTTCGAACCGCACCGTATCCCCCGGCCGCAGTTGCCCGAGCTTCCACAGTTCATCGCCCACCACGGTCACCGGACAGACAAACCCTCCAAGACTCGGACCATCCGGACCGAGGATCACCGGCATGTCGCCCGTGAAATCGACCGCGCCGACCGCATACGCGTTGTCGTGAATATTCGACGGATGCAGCCCGGCCTCGCCGCCGTCCGTGCGCGCCCATTGCGGCTTCGGACCGATCAGGCGGACCCCTGTGCGGCTGGAGTTGTAGTGAACCGTCCAGCGCGTGCCGTACAGCATCGCGATGTCATCGGGCGTGAAGAAGTCCGGCGCACCGTGGGGACCGTTGAGCACACCGAGAGTCCAGTCGTGCGTGAGCACCGGCACGCGCTCCGGATCGAGTTGCGCGCCCGATTCGCCGCGGCCTGCGTCGGCGGCAAGATGCAACACGTCGCCCTTGCGCAGGGCGCGCCCCGCGTGGCCGCCGAACTGGCCCAGCGTGAAGGTGGCCTTGCTGCCGAGATAGTCCGGCACCTGCAAGCCACCCTTAAGTGCGAGGCAGGCACGCATGCCCGCGCCGGTCACGCCGCCGAGCTTGAGCACCGAACCCGCCGGCGCCCGCGTGACCTGCCAGAGCGTGACCGGCTGACCGTCGAGTGTGGCGGCGAGCGGCGCGCCGCCCAGCACGAACAGCGTCGCGGTATTGAAGCGCAGCGTCGCACCGACCATCGCGCATTCGAGTCCGGCCGCATCGGTCGGATTGCCGAGCAGTTCGTTAGCGAGCCGGAACGACAGATCGTCCATGGGGCCTGACGGCGGCACGCCGATGTCCCAGTAGCCGACCCGTCCCGGCGTCTGCTGCACGGTGGTCTGCACGCCGCCGTCGAGCACGTCGATGGTGTGCGGTGCGAACATGAAACGAGTGAGGAAGGCGGTGGTTTGCTCGCCGCGCGCAAAGGTCGCCGAACCGGCGATCGCGCGCAGATAGTCGAGGTTCGTCTCGATGCCGTAAAGCTGCGTTTGCGCCAGCGCGGCGCGCATGGCGGCGAGCGCGGCATCGCGTGTTGCGCCCTTGACGATGATCTTCGCGAGCAGCGGGTCGTAGAACGCGCTGACCTCTGTGCCTGCATCGACCCAGGTATCGACGCGCGCATCGGCGGCGAAAGCGACGTGGGTCAGCACGCCCGCGCTCGGTTGAAACTGCTTGTGCGGATCTTCAGCGTACAGGCGGACCTGGATGCTCGCACCGCTGGGCGTCGGAACCAGCGTGTCGAGCGGCGCAAGCTCGCCCTCTGCCTGACGGATCATCCACTCGACCAGGTCGACACCCGTCACCTCCTCCGTGACGCAATGTTCGACTTGCAGCCGCGTGTTCACCTCGAGGAAATAGAAGCGCCGCGTGTCGGCGTCGAATACGAACTCGACCGTGCCGGCGGATTCATACTTCACAGCCTGCGCGAGGCGCACGGCGCTCGCATGCAATGCCGTGCGTTCGGCCTGGGTCAAACCCGGCGCCGGCGTCTCCTCGATCACCTTCTGATTGCGCCGCTGCACCGAGCAGTCGCGTTCGCCGAGCGCGATCACGCCGCCTTGGCCGTCGCCGAAAATCTGCACTTCGATATGGCGCGCGTTCTCGACGAATTTTTCGATGTAGACGCCCGCGTTCGCGAAGTTGGCCTCGCCAAGCCGAGCGACCGACGCGAACATATTCTCCAACTGCGCCGCGTCGCGGCACAGCGACATGCCGATGCCGCCGCCGCCCGCAGTGCTTTTCAGCATCACGGGATAGCCGATCGATTCGGCCTCGTTTAACGCGGTAGTTACATCAGGCAGTAAGCCGGTGCCGGGTAGTAGCGCTACGTCGTTCGCGCGTGCCAGCTCGCGTGCCGTGTGCTTCAGGCCGAATTCACGCATCTGCGCGGGGCGCGGCCCAATGAAGCGGATGCCTGCGTCTTCGCAGGCCTGCGCGAAAGCCGCATTCTCCGAGAGAAAACCGTAGCCGGGATGCACGGCATTCGCGCCGGTCGCACGCGCCGCCTCGAGAATCGCCGTGCTATTCAGATAGCTGGCGGCCGCCACCGCCGGACCGATGCAGACCGCTTCGTCGGCGAGCATCGCATGCATGGCGTGGCGATCGGCCTCTGAATAGACCGCAACCGACGCAATGCCGAGGCGTTTGAGCGTGCGAATCACGCGGCAGGCAATTTCGCCGCGATTGGCAATCAGGACTTTGTCGAATGTCATTGGGCGTCCCAGATGGTCAGCCGCACGGGCGTCGGGTTGTAGCCGTTGCACGGATTGTTCAACTGCGGACAGTTCGAGATCAGTACGGTCACGTCCATCTCGGCGCGCATCTCGACGTATTTGCCCGGCGCGGAAATGCCGTCTTCGAAAGTCAATTTGCCGAGCGGTGTCACCGGTACATTCATGAAAAAGTTGATATTGCTGACGATGTCGCGCTTGGTCAGCTGCGTGCCGACGCCACAGGTGCAATGCGTAATGGCATGCAGGAAACTGTCGCGGCAGCTGTGCATATAGCGTTTGTCGAGCGCGTAACGCACCGTATTGCTTTCGGCGGCGCAGGCTCCGCCGAGCGTATCGTGACGCCCGCAGGTGTCAGCAACAATGGTCAGCATCGGCTTGCCCAGGTTCGACATCAGCACACTGCCCGCGGACAGATAGAGATTGCGTTGCGCGCGAATCGTGTCCTGCGCGCTGTAGCGTTCGAGCGGATCGGCGCTGTTGTAGAACAGCGTGTCGACGGCCTGATTGCCTTCCAGGTCGAGAATGCGGAACAACTGGCCACGTTTGATTTCGTGCAGCCACGGCTCGCCGGACGGCAGCGTGAGGTCGTAGACCGCGTGACGGATGTCGAGTTTGCTTTCGATGATAGGCATCGCGGGTCTCCTTAAACGAACAGACGATCGGTATTGACGAAGCCGCGCCCGTTCTCAGGGCACGCGGCGCGGCAAGGATCGTCGGCCGGTACGGAGGCGTCGGCGGCATACGCGCGGTACGCGATCAGCTTGACGGGTCTCGGTTCGTATTCGGAGGAAGGGTTCAACGGATGCGGTGCGCTCGAAAACGCAGCGAGCGTGTCCATTTCGAAACGCAGATCGAAGGCGGCGCCGGCAGGAGAATGTCCCGCTACGAAGTCGAGCGAGCCATCTTCACCGATTGCGAGCTTGCTGAAAAAGTTGATATTGGCGACGAGATCGCGCGTGCCCAGGCCGTGCTTGGCCAGTTCGAGCAGCAGGCTGTCGCGGCCGTTGCGGACCATCGCATTGCGATGTTGCTGATAGCGGGCTGTGCCGTATTTGTCGGCGAACAGTTCGGCGTCGCCGAGACCGCCTAGCGGATCGTGCCAGCCGAGCGTATCGACGGTGATCGACGCCATCACGCGGCCCATATCCGAATAGAGCACGTGGCCGCGCGTCAGATGCGCGGTGTGCTGCGCCTTCAAGGTATCGGCCATGTTGTAGCGTTCGAGCGGCTCGTCGTGCCGGTAGAACACGGCGGCCAGATTGGCGCCGCCCTCGGAATCGACGATGCGCAGCGCCATGCCACGGCGCAGCACGCCGGACCAATGCGTGCCGGCAGGAATCACCGTTTCCCACAACACATGCGGGATCGGTGCGAGATCGACTGAGGTTTGCGTCGACATGGAGGCTCCAGGTATCGGTTGGGAAAAAGCATGAGAGGGCGATTGACCGACATCGCGACCTCCCGGGCTTTTATCCCTCCGTGGAGCCTCGCCGGCGCCTTGAAAGAAGGTGAACGGCAAGACCGGATTGCTCTCGGACCAGACATCGTGTGCGCGCTTTGAAGCCTTCTGGAAGCCTTTAAAGCGGTACGACCGGAACCCTAGCGATCCTGAAGATGATGCAAATTACTTCGCACCTCTCGATGTGTAGCTAAGCGAGTTGCGTGCCAGCGTGGCGTTGTTGATGCTGCAAGTCCATTGTGGCAAGGCATTGAATGGTATCGGCGGCGCAATGCGGCAAGCAGAGGTTCATTGGCTTGATGGCGCGCGCACCACGGCCGAGGGTGAATCGGCACCAGTTGAATGCGTCAGGCACCATGATTGGGCTGCGTGATCATGTGTCTGACGGTGTGTAGGCGCTCTGTACGATGGCACGGTGTGTGCGTGATAAAGCGTCACACTCTTCACGGCCCTCTTCCGACCATGCTCACGCTTGCCACGCTTCGCCGAACGCTCTACACGCTGATGTCGGCGCGTTTCATCGAACTGCAAAAGCAACGGCGCCGCTCGTAGACGAGGCGGCGCCGTAGTCCTGATGCGGGTTTCTGCTAAACAACGTCCTGCTCAGTGCCCGCGTAACGAGCCTGCTGCCCAAAGCTCGCCAACCCCTTCGATCCCTCCGGCAATACCAGTTCACCGCGTTCGAGACGCTGCTTCAAATAGGTAAAGCTCTGCGCCGTCTGCGCAAACAGATGATCGCCTGCCGAAACCGGCTGGTATTTCGCCAGCGCCTCGGGTGTCGCGAACTGCGGCAGTGGCGTGACCACGGTGTGATAGTCGCAGGCAAAGAAGAGCGGAAACGAGTAGCGTTCTTCCCTCACCTTGCGCACGCGATGTGACGTCGCCACGTACGTGCCGCCCGTCCACACCTCCAGCATGTCGCCAATGTTCACGACAAACGCGTTGTCGACCGGCGGCGCGTCGATCCATTCACCTTCGCCGTTCATCACTTCTAGACCCGGGGCCGTCGGCAGCAGGATCGTGAAGCACTCGTAGTCCGTATGCGCGCCGATGCCCGGCCGGTCTTCCGCGGACGGGTCGAAGGGATAGTGAAGCAGGCGTAGTTGACTCGGGGGCTTCTGCAGATAGCGGTCGAAATGCGTTTCCGGCAAACCGAGTGCAAGCGAGAAGCCACGGAACAACGCGCGGCCGAGCGCGAACGCCGCCTCGTAATAGCCGCCGACGGCGTCACGAAAGCCCGGCTGCTCGGGCCACATATTCGGCCCAAGCATCGGCGTGCCGGCCTGGACATCCGGGTCGTCGGGTGGCAACTCCCGGCCCGTATCGAAGCCTTCCTTCCTGTCTCGCTTGCCGCCTGCGAAAACCTCTTCGCCTTCGGGTACATAGCCACGATGCGCGGTCGATTTGCCGATGTAATAGCGCATTTTCCAGTCGTCGGGAGCGGCGAAGAACTGCTTGGCCTGTTCTATGAGCGCAGCTTGCTGTGCGCGCGAGACCTGATGGCCGGTGACGTAGAAAAAGCCCGCGTCACGCGCCGCGCGGTCGAGTTCGCGTGCGGTTGCAAGACGCTGGTCCGGGTCATCACTAAAGAGACCGCTGACGTCGACAACGGGCAAGCGGTCGAAACGGGTGTGGGATTGGCTCATGAGCGTGGCCTACGCGTGCTGAGGTTCGGCGGAAAATTGAGTCGGCGAATGCGTTTGCGATTCGGTTTGTAGGCCGCCACGCGCCTCACGTCCAGCAAGAAACGCCGCGATGTGGCGTCGCTCTTCGCGCCCCATCCACGTGTTGATCTCCCACAGATCGGCCACGGGCGCGTTCGTAAACGGCAAGGTGTGCAGATAGCCATCGGGGCCGAACTCGGGCGTCATGGTCGTTGTCGTATAGCCCCTGTCGATCTGCGCGCTCCACAACGCCTCCCAGATCCGCTGATGCGAGGCGAGGCAGTCGGCGTACTCGGGCGCAGCCGGATGCGGGACCTGCGGACCTTGCGGATAACCAACACGCCCGTGCAGATGATGCGCATGCGGCGCAAGCTCGAGGATCGTGTCCCATTCACCGTCGAGCAGACGCTCGCACACCGATACCCAATGGCTGAAATCGCAAGTCAGCTTGAGGTCCGGCACGGCACGCGCGACGTCGCGGGTAATCCACGGGTTGTAGAACGAGCGGCCTCGATGCGTCTCGAAGCTGCAGGTCACCTCGTGCTTCGCGGCAATCTCCACTGCGCGTGCGAAGAAATCCACCTGGGTGGCGGCCGGCCATGCGTCGCAGCCCGCCATCACATTGAAAAAGCGTGGCTTGAGCGGCTTGCCCCATACGATTTTTTCTTCGAAGTCGCGCAGATGGTCCGCCGGCGTGGCGGACCGTTCCGGTACATAACTGCCCGCCGTCGTAATTTCCGCGATGAACTCGAGACGCTCATCCGCGATTGCCTGCGCAAACGCTTCACGCTCAACCGCACCCGCCGGAACGGGCGCTTCGATACCGTCGAACCCGGCGGCACGTACCAGTGGCGCCGCATCATGCGGACCGCCAGCGAATCCCCAGAACGTCTTGAACAGTTCGAATTTCATCGCCTCTCCAATTACATGCAAAATTGCATGCAATGGTACACACGAATTTCCTTCGCCAATAAAATATCTCAGCCTCGCCATGCATAATTCTGGCGCGCCCGATTTCCGGCGCGATTAGCACTTAAACTGTGCACCCCTCCTCCTCGTGGTGAATCGATGAAGAAGAAACTTGCGCGTCACAAGGGGCAAGCCGTCGCGCGCGCCA
Source organism: Paraburkholderia sp. SECH2 (assembly GCF_030464795.1). Lineage (NCBI taxonomy): Bacteria > Pseudomonadati > Pseudomonadota > Betaproteobacteria > Burkholderiales > Burkholderiaceae > Paraburkholderia > Paraburkholderia sp. SECH2. The sequence goes on along the minus strand of NZ_JALPRH010000015.1, from coordinate 29,089 downwards.
TTCTCGACATGGACTGGCAGTGGTCCGCGCATTTCGGCGACCTGGGGCTGAACGACCTCAACTACAGCGATCTGTTTTGCCGGATGTGGGTGGAACCGGAAGATGACTTCGCCAAGACGGCCCTCTACGAGTTCATGCCGGGCGTGAGCCGCCGCACCGCGGTGCGCTACGTGCAGGAGCTGATCGACGCCGGCTGGCTGCTGGAGACGAGTTCCGAAGCGGATCGCCGCATCAAACGGGTCAGTCTCGCGGCCTCGATCGAGGAACGCCTCGAACAGTTTCTCGCCTATGTGCATCAGCGTTTTGCCACCCTGGATTGAGCTTTTGACGCCATGTCTGCGTTGAAGCATTCGCATAACGAGCATCTCGACGCATCGCGCAATCCGGCTGGCATATTTCTCGCTAGATTAACCCCTGAGAGGTGCGGCAGCGTCGCATCTTAGGGATGCTAGGGTTCCGGTTCGCGAGAATGTCTGGTCCGAGAGCAGCCCGGTGCACCCGTTCGTTCGATCCGGACTTGATCCGGGAACGAGCTGGCCGCACTACACGGCGGGACAAAAGCCCGGGAGATTGGCGATAGCGATGCCTATCGTGCCTCTCCGTGGCCGGCGTTTGTCTCCCGCAGTTTTCGCCCAGTGTCCGCACCATTCGGATTCTCGCGGGAACCGGTCATGTTGTTTTATCGCGCAGTCGCCGCGCGATCCAACTCAACAATCGCAATTGACCGGTCTCCTGGAGAAAACGATGAAACGCTTCGAATCCGCCCGTACGTCCCTCACTTTACTGAGCAGCCTTGCCTCGTCGCGCCGCGTGCGTGGCGCGATCGCCGGCGCTGCCGCTGCGGTCGCCATCGGCTTTGCCGCCGCGCCTGCACAAGCAGCCACGCCCCTTGCCATCGGCTATAGCGACTGGCCCGGCTTCGTCGCGTTCCAGGTTGCCATCGACAAAGGCTGGTTCAAGGAAGCCGGCGTGGATGTCAATTTTCAATGGTTCGACTACTCGGCCTCGCTCGATGCGTTCTCCGCCGGCAAGCTCGACGCGGTCGGCGCGACCAATGGCGATGCGCTGGTCACCGGCGCAAGCGGCGCCAAAAACGTGATGATCCTTCTGACCGACTATTCGAGCGGCAACGACATGATCGTGGCCAAGCCGCCCATTCGCACGGTGGCCGGACTTAAGGGCAAGAAGGTCGGTGTGGAAATGGGTCTGGTCGATCACCTGCTGCTGGACACCGCGCTCGAAAAGCATGCGCTCAAGGAATCGGACATCACGCTCGTCAACGCCAAGACGAACGAGTTGCCGCAAGTGCTGGCGTCGTCCGGCGATGTCGCCGCGGTCGGTGCATGGCAACCGAACGCGGGCGAAGCACTCAAGCGCGTGCCGGGCTCACGTCCGATCTTTACCTCAGCCGACGCGCCGGGCCTGATCTACGACGCGATCACGGTCAATCCGGTCAGTCTGCAGTCGCGCAAGGCCGACTGGGCCAAGGTGATCAAGGTCTGGTATCGCTGCGTGGCCTACATCAACGATCCGAAGACGCAACCGGATGCCGTCAAGATCATGTCCGCGCGCGTCGGCCTGACGCCGGCCCAGTATCTGCCGTTGCTGAAAGGCACGCATCTGCTCGACGCGGCGGCGGCGAGGAAGGCCTTCGTCAAGGGTGACGGACTGGATTCGGTGTACGGGTCGAGCGTGAACGCGGACAAGTTCAACGTACGCAACGCCGTCTACAAGCAGTCGCAGAACGTGAGCGCCTATCTGGATCCGGCGTTGACTAATGCGCCGTAAGTAGCGCCAGCCGGGCGTCTATAGCTATACACGGTAATATGGGGGCAGCACGTTCCGTCGCTGCACACATGCGCTTCATTGCGGCGCCGGAGGACGGCCACAAGGAGGCAATCGTGTATAAAAACCAATCTCGCTATCACGCCCTGCTCGCGCTGGCACCCCTACTGGCGCTGCTTTTGTCGCTTCTGCTGCTGGCCCAGCCGCGATCCGCGTTAGCGACCGAAGAGAGCGACAACGGCAGCGCGGAAGCCGCGGGCCAGCGCGCCCGCTTTGCTAAGGAATTCTGCGGAGGTTCCGAGCAGGACGTGGTCGAGTACAAGCAGAAACTCAGAAAGGTCCTCACCGAAGCCAGCCAGTTCGATACGCGCTGGCAGGCCGGTTGGGCGCGCGGGGATAGCGATGCGATGCAGATGCGCTCGCTGCAGCTCAACTCCCCGTCGGAATTCGCAGTGCGGGTCAAAAGTAACTGCGACCGCATCAAATGGCAGGCCGACAACTTGCTGCGCGCACGCCCGCCGAAGTAGCCCGGCGCCCGAAGCTGTTATTCTTCCCTCTCTCCGGCCATCACCTGGTCGCCTGCCGCCCCCGGGCGGCATCCCAAGCGGCGCGCTCACGCGCCCGGCATCAGCGAGACAGGAATTTGCATGTTCGGTTTTTTGCGTGGCTATTTTTCCAACGACCTGGCAATCGACCTCGGCACGTCGAACACGCTGATCTATATGCGTGGCAAGGGCATCGTGCTGGACGAACCCTCGGTGGTTTCGATTCGTCAGGAAGGCGGCCCGAACGGTAAGAAGATCATTCTGGCCGTCGGCAAGGAAGCGAAACAGATGCTCGGCAAGGTGCCGGGCAATATCGAGGCGATCCGCCCGATGAAGGACGGCGTGATCGCCGACTTCAACATCACCCAGCAGATGATCAAGCGCTTCATCCAGATGGCGCACGAGTCGCGAATGTTCGCGCCGTCGCCGCGCATCATCATCTGCGTGCCCTGCGGGTCAACTCAGGTCGAGCGCCGCGCGATCAAGGAAGCTGCACATAGCGCGGGCGCCTCGCAGGTCTATCTGATCGAAGAACCGATGGCGGCAGCGACCGGCGCCGGCCTGCCTGTGTCGGAAGCGACCGGCTCGATGGTGGTCGATATTGGCGGCGGCACGACCGAAGTGGGCGTGATCTCGCTCGGCGGCGTCGTCTATAAAGGTTCCGTGCGCGTGGGCGGCGACAAGTTCGACGATGCGATCGTCAACTACATTCGCCGCAACTACGGGATGCTGATCGGCGAGCAGACCGCCGAGGCGATCAAGAAAGAAATCGGCTCCGCGTTTCCGGGCTCCGAAGTCAAGGAGATGGAGGTCAAGGGCCGCAATATGTCCGAAGGCATTCCGCGCAGCTTCACGGTGTCCAGCAACGAGATTCTCGAAGCGCTCACGGATCCGCTGAACCAGATCGTTTCGGCGGTGAAGATCGCGCTGGAACAGACGCCGCCGGAACTGGGCGCCGACATCGCCGAGCGCGGCATCATGCTCGCGGGCGGCGGTGCGTTGCTGCGCGATCTCGACCGCCTGCTCGCGGAAGAAACCGGCTTGCCGGTGTTCGTCGCTGAAGCGCCGTTGACCTGCGTGGTGCGTGGTTCGGGCATGGCGCTGGAGCGGATGGATAAGTTCGGCGGGGCCTTTTCGTATGAGTAAGTACGAGTGAGGGTGGCCCTCAGGACACAAACGGCAACTTGCTATCGCGCGCGGCGGCCAACATAGACAGCGTGATCTTGCGCACTTCCAGCTTGCTCTGCGTGATATGCGCGCGCAGCAGGATGATCGCTTCGGTCACCCGGTTGCGTTCGATCAGATTCAGCATGGTGGAATGCTCGTCGTAGGTGGCGCTCGTGCGATGCGGTTTGAGGAAGTCCAGCCGACGCACGATGCGAATGCGCTCGGTCACTTCGTTATGCACGCGCAGCATCTCCGCATTACCGGTCGCCGCGACCAGTTGACGGTGAAAGTTCTCATCCATGCCGAACATCTTCACCGGATCGCTCTCACGCGATTCGGGCTCGACGCACCATATCGCTTTCAGCGCTTCGACGGCCGCATGCGCGACGTCGCCACCCGCCCCCACACGTTCGACGGCCGCTACCTCCAGCACGATGCGCAGATCGTAGAGCTGATCGAGCTGGTCGAAATTGATCGGCGAGACTTTCCAGCCACGCCGGAAGCCGACTTCCAGATAGCCCTCGCGTTGCAAACGAAACAGGCCGTCGCGCATCGGTGTGCGCGACACGCCGTAGTGTTGCGCGATGCCGTTTTCGGAAAACCGGTCGCCGGGAAACAGGCGAAAGCTGAAGATATCGTTCTTCAGTTGCTGGTACACCTGCTCGGCGAGCGGATTGGCGGCGCCCGGCACGGCAGGCGTGTCAGGCGCCGTGGGAGTCTCGAGCAGATTCGTCGTATCGTCGTTCATTGATGCCACATCCCCTTTTTTCTTATTATCGGCGTTTCATGGCATGGCGATAAGGCTGACGTGCGCCGCGACGATCTTCCAGCCGTCGGCGGAGCCAAACCTCGCCCACGTCTGCATCTGGCGGCCGATCAAAGGTGTCGCGTCGCTGGTGAATTCCGTGCTGACGGTGGCGAAGTCGGCGCCGAACGTCGTCACCACGGTGCGCTGCAGTTTGCGCGACTTCGGCACCGGCTCGCAACTCTCGCGCCATGCGCGGATCGCTTCGCCACCATGCTGGATTTCGGCGATGCCGTAGCGGACCGTCTCCGGCGTGTGCCAGAAAAGCGCGTTCATCGCCGCGACGTCGTTGTCGACCAGCGCCCGCTCGTATTCGATAAAGGCTGCCTGCACTTGAGCTACCACATCGGGCCGATTTATCTCCATGCCGGGATCGTCTCGTCGAGTTTCGTCAGTGAAGAAAGTGGCGCGGTCCAGCCGACAATACCGCCTTGCGAGCGCACCATATCGAGCGTCGCCTGCTTGAACGCGGGGAAATAGCTGGCGGTTGCGTCTTCGATCAGCAGACTGTCGTAACCGCGGTCGTTGGCTTCACGCATCGAGGTCTGCACGCACACTTCGGTGGTCACGCCCGCGAACACCAGATGCGTGACGCCGCGCATCGCGAGCTCTTCGCCGAGCCGGGTGGCGTAGAACGCGCCCTTGCCGGGTTTGTCGATCACGAGTTCACCGGCAAGCGGCGCGAGCGGTTCGATGATCGCATTGCCGGGTTCGCCGCGAATCAGGATGCGCCCCATCGGTCCTGCATCGCCGATGCGGGCGTTGGGTGCACCCCTCAGCCGTTTTGCCGGCGGGCAGTCGGACAGATCCGCCGCATGCGATTCACGCGTGTGCACCACGAGCCATTGATGCCCGCGCGCGAAGGCCAGCAATGCCGCGACGGTCGGCACGATCTCGGCCAGCAGCGACACGTCGTTACCAAGCGATTCGCCGAAGCCGCCCGGTTCGATGAAATCGCGCTGCATGTCGATCACGACCAACGCGGTTTTCGTGGGGGCCAAGGTGAAGGGACCCGGCTGGGCGTCGATCGTCAACAGGGTTTGCTGTGTCATCCGATGGCTTCCTTCATTCTTTCTGCGGGTACGGCGGGATGTGCCGGGGTATCACCGTGCCCTGCCATATGCTGACCGAGCACGGTCCGGTCCGCGCGCGCCGCAGGCGTCTCGAACACCAGTTTGCCCTCCGCGATCACCACGATGCGGTCGGCCAGTTCGAGCAGTTCGTCGAGGTCTTCGCTGACCAGCAACACCGCCGCGCCAGCATCGCGTGCAGCCATCAGACGGGCATGGATATCGGCAACCGACGCGAAATCCAGACCGAACACAGGATTCGCGACGATCAGCACATCCACCGGCTGTCCGAGTTCGCGCGCCAGCACCGCGCGCTGCACATTGCCACCCGACAGCGTGCCGATGGTTCGTTCGGGTAGCGGTGGACGCACGTTGAACTCGGCGATCAGTTGCGTGGCGCGCTCACGCACCGCGCGCCGGTCGAGCCACCAGCCGCCGCGCCGCAACGGCTCGCGATCGAAGTCGCGCAGCGCAAGGTTCTGCGCCACGCTCATCGCAGCGACGCAGGCGTTCTTTAGCGGCTCCTCGGGAATCGCGAACACGCGCCTTTGGGTCATTTCTTCACGTGTTGCATGATAGGCCTTGCCTGCCACCTCCATGTCGCCGGCTTTCACGCGACGCTGACCGACCAGCGCTTCCACCAGTTCCTTCTGTCCATTGCCGGAAACGCCCGCAAGTCCCAGGATTTCGCCGGCGCGCACGGACAGCGTCGCGTGCTTGACTGCTGTGTGGCCGCGATCGTCTTCGACTGAAACGTCGCGTAGTGAGAGACGTACTTGCGCAGTGTCGTCGACGGGTTTGCGTGGCAGGCGCTCCACGGTCACCGCGGCCATCACCGGCGCTTCGTCCTTCAAAGAGACCTCGTTCGGCGCATGCGTAGCGACGGTGCCCATCATCCACGCTGCGAGTTCATCGCGGCTGGTGTTGGCAACCGCGCTCGTGCCGACTTGTCTGCCCTTACGCAACACGGTGACGTCGTCCGCATAGGCCATCACTTCGCGGAACTTGTGCGTGATCATCAGCACCGTCAGCTCGCCGCGTGAGGTCAGGTCGCGCATCAGGCCTAGCACTTCGTCCGCTTCCTGCGGTGTCAAGACCGAGGTGGGTTCGTCGAGAATCAGGAAGCGCTGCTGCAAATAAAGCTGCTTCAGGATCTCGAGTTTCTGCTTTTCACCGGCAGCGAGCATGGCCACAGGCGCGTCGAGCGGCAAGCGGAACGGCATGCGCTGCATGAAGGCAGCAAGCGCGGCGCGCTCGCCCTTCCAGTCGATTTTCCACGGCATCCGCCCGCGCGCGAGCAGCAGATTTTCTTCGACCGAAAGGCCGGACGCTAATGTGAAATGCTGATACACCATGCCAATGCCGAGCGCCTGTGCATCACGCGGCGACGCGATGTGGACCTCACGATCGTCGGCGGCGATCTGTCCGTCGTCGAGCACGCCATAACCGACCAGTCCCTTCACGAGCGTGCTCTTGCCCGCGCCGTTCTCGCCGAGCAGCGCGTGAATCGTGCCGGCTTTGACCTTGATCGAGACGCTATCCAATGCGCGAAACGCGCCGAACGATTTGCTTGCGTTCAGCACTTCCACACCCAATGCCTTCGGCGCCGTGGTCATGATTTATCTGCCTGAAGTGGCGAGCGCCGCTGCTGGCGCAGCCGTCTTGGCCAGTAGCGTAGCCAGCAGCGCGTGCGAATCCGACACCGTGCCGAACACGCCGCCTTGCATGGTGATCATGTGCAGCGCGGCGTCGTGATTGCCCTTGTCGGTAGCGCCGCAGCAATCGGCCAGCACCGTGCATTCGAAACCGCGATCGTTGGCTTCGCGCATCGTCGTGTGGACGCAGACGTCGGTGGTGATGCCGGTCAGCACCAGATTGACGATGCCGCGCGTACGCAGGATCAGTTCGAGATCCGTCGCGCAGAAGGAACCCTTGCCGGGTTTGTCGATGATGATCTCGCCTGGCAGCGGCTTCAGTTCGTCGATGATTTCCCAGCCGGGTTCGCCGCGCACGAGGATCTTGCCGCAGGGGCCGTCGTCGCCGATGCCTACGCCGTCGGTGCCCGCACGCCGGCTGCGCCAGCGTTTATTCGCGGGCAGGTCGGAGAGGTCCGGTCGATGCCCTTCACGCGTGTGAATGATCGTGAAGCCCAGTTCACGCATTGGTTTCAGCACGCTTTTGATCGGCTCGATCGGCGCGCGCGTCAGCGACAGGTCGTAGCCCATTTTGTCGACATAGCCGCCGTGGCCGCAGAAATCCGTCTGCATGTCGATGATCACGAGTGCCGTGTTGTCCGGGCGCAGGTCGCCGTCGTAGGGCCACGGGTAGGGTTTTGCTTCAATGAATCGGTTCATGGCGGTGAGATCCTTGTTAGGTCCTGGCGAGGTCTTTGAAGGCTCGCATGGTGAGGCAAGCTCAGTGGGGAAAATCAGCGAGTCAGGCTCAACTCACCCGGCGCGCCAGCCAGCGTGCGATCCGGACGGCAATTGACGATCATGATCGCGAGCGTCAGCACATACGGCGCCGCGTTGTAGAGGTAGTAGCCGCTCGTCACGCCGATCGCCTGCAACGCCGGCCCGAGCGCGCCGGCCGCACCGAACAGCAACGCGGCCCATAGGCAGCGCAAGGGCTGCCAGCGCGCGAAGATCACCAGCGCGACCGCCATCAGTCCTTGTCCGCTGGAGAGCCCTTCATTCCAGCTGCCTGGATATACCAGCGAAAGGTACGCACCGCCGATGCCCGCGAACACACCGCCCACCGCCGTCGCGGCGATGCGCACGCGCGTCAACGGGTAGCCCATGGCGCGCGCCGTCTCGGCGTGATCGCCGACAAGCCGTAACACCATCCCCCAACGGGTATTGCGCAAGCCCCATTGCAAAACGAAGGACAGCACCACGCCGATCACGAACAGCAGGTTGATATGCAGCGCGTTATGCAATTGGGGCGATGAGGTCCATGTGCCAAGATCGATGAACGGCAGCATTGGCGCTTGCGGTTCGATGAACGGCTTGCCGAGGTAGAACGCGAGCCCGGTGCCGAGCAGCATCAACGCGATGCCGAACGCAATGTCCGACACGCGCGGCAACGAGCACACGAGGCCATGCAGGCAGCCGAGCAGCAAGCCGACGAAACCGGCCGCAAGCACACCGGCCCACGGCGAACCAGTCAGAAAAGCACCGGCATAGCCGCTCATCGCGCCTGACACGAGGATGCCTTCGAGGCCGAGATTCACGCGCCCGCCCTTCTCGGTCAGACACTCGCCGAGACTGACGAACAGATAAGGCGTGCTGACGCGGATCGCACCGGCGAACAGCGACAGCAACAGGATCACGATGGGCGAGTGCATATCAGGCATGGGTCTGCTCCAGTTGCACGGGAAGATCGGTCTGCGCGGCGGCCTGCAATTTGACGCGCCATGCGGCGATACGCCCGCCAAGCGCTTCCCACGCGAGCAGGTTGGCGAACAGCAGACCTTGCAGGACGAGCGTGGTGGCATCGGGGAGATCGAGCCGGCGTTGCAGCAGCGAACCGCTCGCCTCGATGCCGCCGATCATCAGCGCACAGGCGATGATCGCGAGCGGATTCTGCCGTGCGGCGAACGCCACGAGGATGCCCGCGTAGCCATAACCCGCGAGCAAAGACGCATTTGCGCTGCCCTGCACCGCCGCCACTTCGAACATGCCGCCGAGTCCTGCCGCTGCACCGCCCAATACGCACGCGGCAAGCGCCAGCAGATTGACCGGCAAGCCGACCAGACGTGCCGCGCGATGACTGCCACCCACCACGCGCATCGCAAAGCCCTTGGTGCTGAACTTCACGAACACCCACGCCGCGATGCAGGCGACGACGCCCCAGAACAGTCCCCAGTGCGTGTCGAGTCCGGGGATCGAGCCGATCATCATCGCGTCGGGCACCGGATAGGTGGACGGCTTATTCAGGCTTGCGGGGTCTCGCAACGGTCCTTCCACCAGATGTTTGAAAAGCGCGATCGCGATATACGACATCAACAGGCTGCTGATCGTCTCGTTGACGCCACGCCACTGCCGCAATGCGCCCACCGCGCCGATCCAGAACCCGCCGGCCAGCATGCCCGCCACCGCCATCAACGGTGTGGCTACGAGCCACGGCGTGCCGTGTGGCAGCATCTGCGGGACGATTGCCGCGCACATGCCGCCGAGTGCGAGCGCGCCCTCGCCGCCAATCACGATCAAGCCGACCTGTGCGGGCAGCGCGACGCACAACGCGGTCAGCATTAACGGCGACGCACGCAGCAAGGTGCTCTGCCACGCGAACGACGAGCCGAAAGCGCCCTCAAAAATCAGCCCGATCGCATCGAGCGCCGGCTGCCCCTGCACCAGCAGGAACAACGAAAACAGCAGCAGCGTGCCGAGCACCGCCAACGCGGTCGGCAGCGCGGGCAAGAGCGACAGCATCACTCTCGCGGTAGGGGCATTGGGGCGCATCACGGCTCCTTCGCTCATGCACACTCACACAATCACGCAGGCCAGGTTCAGATCTGGCCGACGACGCCTGCCACCAGATAGTTCATGCTTTCGAGTGTGTAATCGGTCTGTATGTGGCTCGCACCGGAGGCGATCGCCGTGCCGCCTTTGTTGTCCTTCATCGGCCCTTTGAAGATCACGAAATTGCCGGCCACCATGCTGCCTTTGATCGAGTCGGCGTTCTGCTTCGCCTGCGCGGTGACTTTCGCGCCGTACGGCGACATCTTCACGAAGCCCTCTTTCAAGCCGCCGCGCAACACATTCGGTTGCGGCGTGCCGGCCTGTGCGCCCATGACCAGTTGCTTGTATGGCGTCGCCCAGTCCCACTCCGCGCCGGTCAGATAGCCTTTCGGCGCGAGCGCCGCCTGGCTCGCGTGGTAGCCGCAACTCATCGCGCCGCGCTTTTCCGCCGTTTCGACAACAACCTTCGGGCCATCGACGTGGCAGGTCAGCACATCGCAACCCTGATCGATGAGACTGTTGGTGGCTTCCGCTTCCTTCACGGGCATCGACCAGTCGCCCGTGAAAATCACCTGCGTGGTGATCGACGGATCGACGGACTGCGCGCCGAGCGTGAACGAGTTGATGTTGCGCAGCACCTGCGGAATCGGTTTGGCGGCGACGAAGCCAAGTTTCTTGCTCTTTGTCATGTGGCCCGCGACGACACCGTTCAGGTACTGGCATTCGTCGATATACCCGAAGTAGCTGGTGATATTCGACGGGTTGCCCTGCTTCCACAAACCGCCGCAATGCGCGAATCGCACCTTCGGATATTTGGCCGCCATCTTCAGCACGTGCGGATCGAAGTAACCGAACGAGGTCGCGAAAATCAGCGTGGCGCCGTCCTGTTCGATCATCGCTTCCATGGTTTTCTGCACGGCAATGGTTTCGGGCACGTTTTCCTCTTCCACCACCTTCACGTCAGGCATCTTCTTGATGACGGCAGCAGCGGTTGCCTGAGCCTGGTTGTACCCGTAGTCGCTGCGTGCACCGACGTAGATCACGCCGACCGTCGTCTTCGGCGCGGCAAACACCGATTGAATCGGCAGGATATTGCCGAGCGTCAACAGGCTGGCGCTCTTGATGAACTTGCGGCGACTGGTCATGGTGTCCAATTCCTGGTTGGGGGTGAAGAGCGTTGGCCCTCAGTTGACGTTCAGGCTGTCGAGATAAGCGAGCCAGCCGCCAAACGAGGTGATGTCTAGTGCGCCACTACCGTTACTGACTGCCGACGGCTCGCAGATGAAGCCCTTCACCGTGAGGCCGTTGGCGAGTTGCACGGAGCCGATACCGAGCGGTGCGGGCACGTCGGCAACAAATTTGCCGAAGCTGCGCAGCGGCATGTCCCAGACTTCCACGGCGATCGGTGCGCCTTGCTGGTCGGTAACGCGCACGAGGCCTGGTTTCGGCGGCTGCGTGTTCGCAAGCGCGTATAGCGTGTAGCCGGTGGCGGTTTGCGTCGCCGTGACAAAACGCGCGCCGGCTTCCTGAAGCTGCCAGTTCAGCGGCTGGCCACGCAGATGCGCACCGACCACGGCAAGCGCGACCGTCGGCTCCTGAAACGGCAATGGCGCGATCGTGTTTGCCGCGGCCGCGGGTTTCTTTTCAGTCACCGTCCCGGCCACGTCCGCAGCCTCGGTAGCGAACAGCCCCTGGATCCGCGCGCCCAACTCGGCGAGACGCCGGTCCGCGCCGCTCGGCGCGATCAGTGTGACGCCCGCTGGCAAGCCGTCGTGGCGACGCTGACATGGCACGGCCAACGCGCACAGGTCGAGCAGGTTGACGAAGTTCGTGTAGTAGCCAAGCTGGCTGTTCAACTCGACAGGATTGGCCTGCACGTCGGTGATCAACGGATGCGTCGGCGTGGTCGGGACGATCAGGATGTCGATCGTCTCGAAGAGTTGCTCGGCGTGCCGCTTCAGATCGGCGAGCGCGTACTGGCCATTGAACGCGTCAGCGGCACTGTAGCGATCCGCTTTGCCGATCACTGTGGCGACGACCGGATGGACCGCTTCGTGACGCGTCTCGAAGAATGAACCGAGCGCGGCGCGCCTTTCCGCCACCCAGGGGCCGTCGTAGAGCAGCGCGGAGACCTGCTTGAGCGGCTGGAAGTCGATCGGCGTGGGCGCGAGATGCAGATGGGTAGAGAGCGTATCGAGTGCGGCCGAGAAGGCCTGATTCGCCGCTGCGTCACCATAGAACTCGAGATGATCCGGCACGCCGATCCGCGGCGCGCCACGCAGGAGACCGAGACCCGGGACCTTGCGCGAGTAGCCGTCGAGCGGATCGAAACACGCGATTTCATTGAACACGCACCATGCGTCGTCGACGTCGTGCGCGAACACCGAGATCGTGTCGAGGCTGCGGCACGCCGGCACGACACCGCGCTTGCTGACGAGTCCAAGCGACGGCTTCAGGCCGACCAACCCGTTGAATCCAGCCGGCACGCGCCCTGAGCCGGCCGTGTCGGTGCCGAGCGAAAAGGCCACGCAACCCGCGGCTACCGCAACCGCCGAGCCTGAACTCGACCCGCCCGACACACGCTCTGGAAACTCGGTGTTCCGCACCGCGCCGTAAGGCGAACGCGTGCCGACGAGGCCGGTTGCGAACTGGTCGAGATTGGTCTTGCCGATCAGGATCGCGCCGGCGTCGATGAGGCGCTGCACGGCGAATGCGGAGGTGTCCGGCGTATAGCTGAAAGGCTCGCACGCGGCGGTGGTCGGCAAGCCGGCAACGTCGATATTGTCTTTGACCGCGAACGGCACGCCAAAGAGCGGCATCCGTTCGAACACGGCACTGCCCTGCGCTTCGTAAAGCGCTTCGAGCGCGTGGGCGCGGGCCTCCAGGTCTGCAGCAGGCACACGCAGGATCCAGACTTCCGGCCGGTCGATTTCGGCGATACGAGCAAGCGCCGACGCCACGACTTCAGTGGGCGTAAGACGTTTGGCGGCATAAGCCGAGAGGAGACTACGGACCTTCAGGGGCGACGAAATTGGCACTGGTTTTTCCTTGAGTTCAATCTTGAATACAAGTTTGAACTCAAATTAGCAGGAGCTATGCCAGGTGACTTTCAGGTTCACCCGAACATGCTGTCAGCCTTACCAGGTTTGGTTTCGCGCCGATTTCCCGGCGGCGAAGACGGTCCGCGTTGCCGCCTTTCGATCAATGCGTCATGGTGCAGCGCTCCCCAACTCGGGGCTCCTGCGCCCTGCATTCGAGCCTGGCGCTTACGACGCGCCGGCGGAGACAAACGCGCGCACCATCTCATGTGCCTGCGCCTTGTGATCTTCCTGCCACTGCGTGGCGAGCATGTCGGTGTTGAAAATCCGCGACAACGTAAAAGCGTTCGACTTGTGAAATGAACACAGACTCACCAGAGCGACATACAGATGAAGCGGGTCCATGTCCTTGCGCAACGAGCCGTCGTCTTCGCCACGCGCGATCACCGTGCGCAGCAGGCTCAACACCGGCGATGACATTTCCGGAATCGCGCTCGAGCGCTTCATCACCCGGGCGCGGTTCAGATTTTCGAACGACAGGAGCTTCGACAGTTCAGGATGGGCCGCGAAGTGCCCCTCGATGAAATCGTAAAGCTGCACGATGGCCGTGACCGGCTCGATCTGGTCGACATCGAGCTTGAGTTTGAGTTCGGCTTCCCGCAGGCGCCCCAGCACGAACTCGAGCACTTCCAGATAAAGCGCCTCCTTGCCGCCGAAGTAGTGGTAAATCATCCGGATGTTGACCTTCGAGCGGCTCGCAATCGTCTCCACGCGCGCGCCGCTTAGCCCCTTGTCGGAAAACTCGGCGATCGCAATCTTGAAGATGCGCTGGCGGGTCGCCGCAGCGAGCTTCTGACGCTGGGTTGTGGGCGCGGTCGATGCAGCGGAGGTCGATCGGGCGGAAGCACGTTTCATATCGATGGAAAGCCTGGCGGTGGCGGGGTTGTGTCAAATGGATGCGTCAGGGTTGCGTGACTTCACGGGATTGTAAGCGCGGCCTCAGCGCCGGAACGGCTGGGTTAGCGCAAGCGGCGCGGTTTGCCGGCCAATCAGCCCCGCCACCGCGATCAGCGCAAGCAGATAAGGCAGCATCACCAGCAACGCGGTCGGCACATGCACACCGATCAAGGGCAATTGGAACTGCAACGCGCTCGCGGCGCCGAACAGCAAACACGCGCCGACTGTGCGGCCGATCTTCCAGTTGCCGAAGATGATCGCCGCGATTGCGAGGTAGCCGGCGCCACCAGTCATCCCTTCGGTAAAGGTGTGAATGTCGCCGATCGAAATGAAACAACCTGCGGCGCCCGACATCACACCTGAAAACAGCACAGCGCCATAACGCAGCCGCGTCACCGAAAGCCCCGACTGATCAACCGACCTTGGCGCGGCGCCCACCGCGTGCAGCGCCACACCGAGCGCGGTCCGCCGCATCACGAGCGAGGTTGCCAGCAGAATCGCGAGGCCGAGATAGACGAGCCACACCTGATGAAACACGGGCTCACCGATGACCGGAATTGCACCCAGACCGGGGGGCGACCAGCGCGCGAGGCCCGGAATCACCGCACTCGAACGTTCGCCGAACAGCTCGCGATAGGCGAGCGTCGTCGCGCCGAGCGCCAGGATGTTGATGCCGATGCCTGTCACGATCTGATTGGCGCGCAACGTCACGCTCAGGAACGCTTGCAGCAAAGCGATCGGCAGCACGCCGAGCATGCCGATCGCGAGACCCAGCGCCGCATTGCCGGTCGCCCATGCACCCGCCGCGCCGAGAAACGCGCCCGACAGCATCATGCCCTCCACGCTCATGTTGAGCACGCCGGCCCGTTCGCTGATCAGTTCACCGGTCGAAGCCAGCATCAGCGGGGCGGCAAACCGGATCGAGGAGCCGACGAAAACCGCTACGAATTCCGCGTTCATCAACGTGCTCCTTTCGGCTCGAGCCACAGCGATCCGCCGGCCAGCGCGACGATCACGACGCCCTGCACCACCAGCACCAGCGCCGACGGCACGGATGCGACCATTTCCATATTGATGCCGCCCGAGCGCAGAAAGCCGAACAGCAACGCCGCCGCGCACACGCCGGTTATCGAGCCACGCGCGAGCAAACCGACCACGAGACCGTCAAAGCCGTAGCCCGACGAGAAGCCGGCTTTCAGCGAATATTGATCGCCTTGCAGCATCAATGCGCCGGCGAGACCGCCGAGCGCACCGGCCAATGCCAGCGCGCCGACGATTGTCGACGTGATCGGCATGCCGGCGCGGCGCGCTGCCAGCGCGTTCAGGCCGACGGCGCGCAGATACATGCCGAAGCGGCTGTACACCAGTACCAGCGCCACCACGATGCACAGCACGAGCGTGATCGGCAAACCGATATGCAGCCCCGTGGAGCTGGCACTCGACAGCAGCGGAAGTTTGGTCGAATCGGGGATATCCAGCGACTCGGGCAGCGTGGCGGCGTTGGTCATCGGCTGGCGCAGCAGCGTTTCGGATTGCACGCACCAGTAGAGGAACCACACCGCGATGAACGTCATCAGCAAGGTGCTGATCACTTCGTTGGTGCCGGCGCGCGCTTTCAGCCAACCGGGAAGCGCGCCCCATGCCGCGCCGGCCAGCGCGGCTGCCAGCATCGGCATGATGAACGACAGACCGAATGGCAAGTGAGCGACGTGGCCATAGAGGCTGACCGCGGTGGCGGCGATGCCGCCCATCGCGATCTGCCCTTCACCGCCGACGTTAGTCAGCTGCGCGCGGTTCGCCAGCACGAAGCCGCTGCCGACCAGCGCGAACACGAGGCTGCGATTGATCGATGCGCCGATCGCGTAAGGCGAGCCCCACGCACCGTCGGCGAAGGCGGCAAGCGCGTCGCCGAGCGGCACATGAACGATTGCGATCAGCGCCAGCGCCGCTGCAACCGCGAAGAGCGCGGCGCCTCCCAGCACGGCCGCGGTTCGCACGCGCCGCGAACCGTGCCATGAGACAAGAGACAAAGAAGTCGAAGAGGTCGTGGGAGTCATGCTGTCTGGCCTGCCATCCATGCGCCAATGCGCTCGCGTTGAAGATTGATTTGCGACGCATCCGGCACACAGGTGCCCATGATGCGGCCGCGATACATGACGAGGACGCGGTCGGCCACCGCCATCAGTTCGTCAAGTTCGGACGAGATCAGCAATACGCCGACGCCCTGGTCGCGCGCGGCGCGAATGTGCTCATACACTGCCGCGACCGCGCCGACATCGAGACCTCGCGTAGGCTGCGCCGCGACCAGCACGGCGAGGCCCTCGAGCGTGAGCTCGCGCGCCAGCACCGCTTTTTGCTGGTTGCCGCCCGAGAGGCCGCGAAACGCAACGTCGGGACTCGCGGCACGCACGTCGAAACGCTGCATCAGCGCACGGGCGTCGCGCCGCATCGCGCGTCGGCGCATGAAGCCGTGCCGCGCGTAGTCGTCGAGGCGGTTGAGAAAGAGGTTTTCGGTCAGGCTCATGTCGGGCACGCAGCCGACCGCGTGCCGGTCTTCCGGCACCACGCCGACACCCGCCTTCGTCAATGTCTGCGGCGCAGCCTGTGTGCAATCTTTGCCCTGCACGAAAAAGCGCCCTGCACTTGCGCGCTGCAAGCCAGCGAGCACCGCACCGAGTTCGCTCTGACCGTTGCCCTCCACGCCCGCGATGCCGACGATCTCGCTGCGGTTGACCACCAGCGTGCAGTCTTCGAGACGCGTGACACCGTCGGCATCACGCACCGTCAGGCCGTCAATCTGCAAGGCTTCGTCGGCGAGTGGCCGGCCGTAAGGGGACGCGCTGCGGGGTTTCGGCGGCGCGGGCTTCGCGCTGTGATCTGCGTTGTGATTCGCTTCATGGCCCTCATTCCCCGGCCGTTGAATCATGGCCCGCACGAGCGTATCGACATCGGCCGACGGCGTGCTCGAACGAGCGACCACGCGGCCGCTTTGCAGCACCGTCGCACGGCTTGCGATCCGGCGGATCTCCGCCAGCTTGTGCGTCACGAGTACAACCGCGCAACCGCGCGCGACAACCCGCGCACAGGTGTCGAGCAACGCATCGATTTCAGCCGGCAGCAACACGGCGGTCGGCTCGTCCAGCACGAGAAGCCGAGGCTCACGGATCAGACACTTGACGATCTCGACGCGCTGTTTTTCGCCGACCGACAGATCCGCGACCCGCGCATCCGGTTCAAGCGCGAGCCCCAGATCAGCCACCAGCGCGCGCACCCGTTGCGCCTCGCGCTTGCGATCGAGCCAGCCGCGTACCTGGCCGAGCAGCAGGTTGTCGAGCACGCTCACGTCTTCGACGAGACTGAAATGCTGATGCACCATCGCGATGCCGTGCGCAAGAGCGTCGCGCGGACTGTGGGGCTGATACGGCTCGCCATCCAGCCACATTGATCCCGCGTCGGGCTGATGCACGCCGAACACCACGTTGCAGAGTGTCGATTTGCCGGCGCCGTTCTCACCGAGCAGGCAATGCACTTCTCCCGCAAAGAGTTCGAGCGACACGTCGCTCAACGCCTGAAACGGGCCGAAGCGCTTGCCGATGCCGTCCATGCGCAGTACCGCGGTGCGCGGCGCGTCGTGACTCGCGCGGGCCGTGGCGCCCTCACCGGCCAACGCCGTTGTGCAAGCGGCAGAAGCTGGAGTTGCGTCCATATCAGCCTTCCGATACCTTGATCTTGCCGCTCTCGATGTCCTGCTCGATCTGCCTGATTTTCGTCGACATCTCCGGCGTCGCCTTGCAGACAACCATGCCCGACGCCTTCGGTCCCATTGCCAGGCCGAACGCCTTATAGCCCGGCTGCCACGTGCCAGCCGCCATCTGGTCGATTGCGTACTGCACCTGATAGCCGACGCCGGTAATCGAATACGCGATATACAGCGGGTCCGTGCCGCACCGGTCGGTATAGCTGCCGATCACATGCGTGTGCTTTTCGTTGGCCGCCTGCTCCATGCCACGCAAGCCGAGATTGAGAATGTGATAGTGGACGTCCGCGCCCTGGGAGATGGCCGCCAGCGTGGCTTCCTTCGCCTTCGAGACATTGTCGAAATCGCCCGTGTAGCTCTCGAAGTACTTGATCTTCGGATTGATGGAGCGCGCGCCGTTGCCGAACTCCTTGCCGGCGTTGACGATTGACGGAATTTCCATGCCGCCCACGTAGCTGACCGCGCCGTTCTTCGACAGCATCGCCGCGGCCGCGCCGGCGACGTAAGCGATCTCCGCCTGCTTGACGTCATATCCCGCCACATTCGGCGGCATGTCCTGCCCCTTGTTACCGCCGACGATTGCGAACTTCACATTGGGAAAGCGCTTGGCGATCTTCAGCACCGACGCCTGGGTCTGCCCGCCTACACCGATCACCAACTGGTTCTTCGACGCGAGGTTGGTCAGCGCCTGTTCCATGTCGGCGTAATTGATGTTTTCGATCATCTGCGTCTTGAGCTTCGGACCCAGTTCCTTCTGCGCGGCAACGAGCCCGTCGTAGCCGGATTCCATCCAGCCCTTGTCCGATTTCGAGCCGGGAATCAGCACGCCGACCCGTAACGGATCGGCAGCGAAGGCATGAACCGCGCTGGTGGATACGGCGAGCGCCACGACGCAGGTGGCGAGGGTTTTGAACTTGGCGATCGGCATTCTGGCATTCCTCTTGCGTTTGGTTTGGGTAAGTAGGTTATTCATGAACGAAACAGATGCAACTTCGGTGCCATGCCGTGCTTTTGACAGGCGCCGGACTTCGTTCCGATCTGCTCGAGACAACGGACTGCGCACGGCAAACGCACCGCGCGTCGAGGTCCGGGCAACACCCTTTTTATGGCGATTCAGACACGATGGAGAACCTCCGATGAAACAACACGACGCATATGGCACAAGCGTTTCCGGCCAGTTGGGCCGCGACGGCCGCTATAGCTGGAGTGCCAGCGAGAAACTGGTCGACATGTCCTTGCCCACGCCCGAACCAATCGTCGCGACGCTGTCGTGCGAACCGCAAAACGTGCGCATCGACCTGCGCAGCACGGCGATCGTCGTCATCGACATGCAGAATGATTTCTGCACCAACGGAGGATGGGTTGCCCAGATTGGGGGCGATTTCGCGGTGGACCGCGCGCCGATTGCACCATTGCAGCGCCTGCTGCCGGCTCTGCGTCACCGCGGCGTGCCGGTTGTCTGGGTCAATTGGGGAAACCGGCCCGACCTCGCCAACATGCCGCCGAACCAGTTGCATCTATATAAGCCGACCGGAACCGGCACAGGCCTCGGCGAACCGCTCGCGAGCAACGGTTCGCATGTGCTTGAGAAGGATTCCTGGGCAGCTGCAGTGGTCGACGAACTCAAGCCGCTGCCCGAGGACATCTGCGTGGACAAGTACCGCATCAGCGGCTTCTGGGACACGCCGCTCGACAGCATCCTGCGCAACCTCGGCATTCGTACGGTGATGTTCGCGGGCGTGAACACCGATCAGTGCGTGCTGCATTCGCTGACCGACGCCAACTTTCTCGGCTATGGCTGCGTGCTGGTGGAAGACTGCTGCGCGACGTCGTCGCCGGCGTTCTGCACGGAGGCGGCCGTCTGGAACGTGAAGAAGTGCTTTGGCTTCGTCACGGATTCGGCGCGCATCGTCGATGCCTTGGCGGATGCCACATGAGTGCGTTTATCTCTGGCCCACGCGTACGTGTCGCTGCGACGGCGAGCGGGCCGCTCGATGGTCTGCGCTTTGCGGTGAAGGATCTGATCGACGTCGCGGGCGTGACGACCGGTGGCGGCAATCCTGACTGGCGGGAAAGTCATGTGCCGGCGCACCGTCATGCGCCCAGTGTCGGCGCGCTGCTGGCTGCCGGCGCGACGCTCGACGGCAAGACGATTACCGACGAACTCGCCTATAGCCTCGAAGGCGCCAACCATCATGACGGGACGCCGCTCAATCCGCGTTGGCCGCATGCCTTGCCAGGCGGATCGTCTAGCGGCGCTGCGTCGGCAGTGGCCAGCGGTGAGGTGGACTTTGCGTTAGGCACTGATACCGGTGGCTCGGTGCGCGTTCCCGCAGCGTTCTGCGGGTTGTGGGGTATGCGGCCGAGTCACGATGCGATCTCGCTCGAGGGCGTGTTGCCCTTCGCCCCGTGCTTCGACACGGTCGGCTGGTTCGCGCGCTCGATCGATGTGCTTGCCGCGGTGGGCGACGTACTGCTGCCGGAAGCGCCCTCTGCGGCTTCCTCGTCCGGGCAGCCGCTGCGCCTGGTTCGTGTCGCCGAAGCGTTCGCCGCTCGTGCGCGCAACGAGTCCGACGATGCTTTACGCCTTGAGGCGCTAGCTGAATCGTTAGGCGCGGACACGTCGCTCGATCTGTTCGCCGGGGACGAAGCTCGCTGGCTTGCGTGTTATCAGGCCGTGCAGGACCTTGAAATCGACGCCTCGCTCGGCGACTGGATCCGTTCGGCGCAGCCACGTTTCGGCCCATCCATTGCGACCCGCTTTGCACGGCTGCAGACGCTCGATCGAAACCAGGCCGAAAAATGGCGCACCACTCAGCGCGAACTACGCAGCGTGCTCGATGCGACGTTCGAACCCGATCGCGTGCTGCTCATGCCGACCACGCCCGTCGCGCTGTTGACGAAAGACGCGTCGGACACCGCAATCGGCGGTTTCTATGAAGCTGCGCTCACGATGAACTCGATCGCCGCACTTGGCGGCCTGCCGCAAATCACGCTCCCTTTTACTGACGAAATCGATCGTCCGCTTGCGCTGTCGTTCATCGGCGCGCGCGGCAGCGATCGCGGGTTGCTTGCCCTCGCGCGCGATCTATACTCGCAACACACTTTGGCGAACCTTCGGTAGCGGAGCATTGATGCACAACCTGAAACTCGCCAGCAGCACCAGCGGCATGGTCACCAGTCCGCACGCCGTTGCCAGCGCCGCGGGCCTCGACATACTGCGTGCGGGCGGCAACGCGATCGAAGCCGCGATCGCCATCGGCGCGGCGCTATGCGTGACGTATCCGCATTTCACTGGGCTCGGCGGCGACGCTTTCTGGGTGATCGGCGACCGGCACGGGATGTTGCGCACGGTGTCGGGCATTGGCCAGGCCGCGCAGCAACTGCCACCGTACAGCGGCGCGATTCCTTTGCGCGGTGCTGCGTCTGCGATCACCACGGCAGCGACCGTCGACACGTGGAATCAGGCTTATCAGATCAGCCGGACCTCATGGGGCGGGCAGCAATCATGGGCATCGCTGTTCGATCACGCGCTCGACTATGCAGCGAATGGGTTTCCCGTCACGCCTTCGCAGCATTTCTGGCAAACACTACGCGCGGATGAGTTGCGTTCCCTGCCCGGCTTTGCGGCAACTTTCGCGCCACACGGCCACATTCCTGCCATCGCCGAACCTTTCGTGCAACCCGCGCTGGCGAAGAGCCTGGAGCGGATTGCCCGCTTCGGCGCGCGCGAGTTCTATGAGGGCGAGCTTGCAGAGCGGATCGCACTCGGTTTGCGCGAAGCCGGCTCGCCGCTGACGTTGAGCGATCTGGCGCGAACGCAAGCACGCGACGAGGCGCCATTGCGTGTGGCCTATCGTGGCGGCGAACTGGTCAGCATGCGGCCGCCGACTCAAGGAGTGACGACCCTGCAGATCATGGGCATGCTCGATCGTTTCGATATTGCGCAGATTGCCGAGGGCAGCGCCGACTACTACCACCTGCTGGTGGAAGCGGTGAAATGCGCGTTCGTGGACCGCGACCGCTTCGTATCCGATCCTGAGTTCAACTGGGTGCCCGTCGATGACATGCTGTCGCCCACCGCACTCGATGCGCATGCACGCTCGATCAATCTGCGTGAAGCGCGCGCATGGCCCCACGTGTTTCGCCCGGGCGACACGGTGTTTATCGGCGCGACGGATAGCGAAGGCCGCAGCGTCAGTGTTCTGCAAACGGTTTACTTCGACTGGGGTAGCGGCGTAGTGGCGGGCGACACGGGAATTCTGTGGCACAACCGCGGCGCTTCATTCAGCACGAATCCCCGGCATCACAATGCGGTGCAACCGGGCAAGCGGCCGTTCCACACGCTCAACCCCGGCATGTATCTGAAGGATGGCCGGCCACATCTGCTGTTCGGCACGCAAGGCGCCGACGGTCAGCCACAAACGCTGGCCGCGATTCTCACGCGGCTGATCGACTACGGGATGGACCCGCTCACTGCCCTCGCCCGTCCGCGCTTTCTGCTTGGCAAGACATTCTCCGATACACGCGATGCGTTGAAGCTCGAAGAGGACGTCGGCGCCGACGTGTTTGCCGAACTTGCTGCACGTGGGCATGAAGTGAGCGCCATTCCAGCGCAGAGTCCTTTGGCCGGCCATCCAGGCGTGATTCGCATCGAGCCGGACGGTGCTGCATCGGGCGCGCACGATCCACGTAGCGACGGCCGTGCACTTGGGGTTTGAGTCGGCCGGGCGTCAAGCGGTCACGCGTCGCCATTCACGTAGTTTCCCGTGCTGACGCATTGGCGTAGCCAGTGATGCCGAGCAACTGGCCGAGGCTTTTCTCGCCGCGCATCCGCGAGGTTTCGATTCGCTCCTGGATATCGCGAAGGTGCGCTTCCATATGAGCCATTGCGCCCGCTGCATCGCGCGCCTCGATGCAATCGACAATCGTCGCATGCTCAGCATGCTCGCATGGCGCGTGCCCCGGCGGCTCATACACGCCGACAATGAGCGAGCAGCGCGAAACCAGTTCCTTCAGGTAGTTTTGCAGGATCGAGTTGCCCGCGAGCGCGGCGATGCGCATATGAAAACCGCTCGCGAGCGTGGCCCACGAAGGCTGGTCGAAGCGATGCATCGCCTCATGCTCGCTCGCCAGTTGCTGGCGCAAGGCTTTGATGTCCTGAGCGCTCGCGCGCTGTACGGCAAGTTCGACCAGCATGCGTTCGACGGAGCGCCGCGCCTCGAAAATCTCGCGCGTTTCCTCCGGCGTCGGCTCAGCGATCACTGCGCCCTTGTTCGGCCGCAGCACGACGATGCCGTCGTAGGCAAGCTTTTCCAGAACTCGCCGCACGACCGCGCGGCCCACACCGAACAGTTGGCACAACTCGGGCTCCGGCAGCTTCGTGCCGGGGGTCAAACGATGGTTCAGCACGCCGTCGAAGATTGATTGATAGATGCGCGCGTCGTCGTCCGCTTCTTCCTTCGGCGTTTTTCTGGCGATGGCCGCGGCGGTTTTCGGCTTGGTGGTCGTACTCGTGCTCATGCAGCCTCCGGGCGCAGCACGCCGTCCCGCTCCAGTTCGTCCATGTGATGCGCGATTGCGCCCGGCGTCGTGATCCACACATCGCCTTTCGCTCGTGCCGCGGCGATGTGTTCGAGCGCGCGGCGCAGATGCCGTAGTCGATATGGCTGCCCCACCAGATAAGGATGCAGCGCGATGCCCATTACGAGCGCCTGCGGTTGCGTGCCGCGATTCGCCTGCTCGAGCATCTCGTCGAACTGATCGACGATCATGTCGGCGAACGCGCGGCCGTCCATATGGCGGCCCACCATCATCGGCAGATCGTTGAGTTCCTGCGGGTACGGAATCGACCATAACGGTCCGCTGCGTGTCGCCATACGTACCGGACGATCATCGTGACACCAGTTCAGCGTATAGCGATAATCCGTCTCGGCCAGCAGGTCGGGCGTCAGGTGCGATTCGGAGATCCACGGTGAGAGCCAGCCCTGCGGCGGCGCGCCGGACGCTTCGGCGATACGTTCGCGGCAATGCAGAAGCAGCTCGCGTTCGCCATTTTCGTCGAGGTCGCTTTGCCGATGTGCGTTGGTGTGCCCGTGACCGATCAGTTCGTCGCCACGCGCCACGCACGCAGCGATCAACTCCGGGCAATGGTCGTAGAGCGCGGTATTGATGAGCGTGCCCGCAGGCATTTCCAGCTGGTCGAACAGTTCGATACAGCGCCACGCGCCCACGCGGTTGCCGTATTCGCGCCAGCTGTGGTTCAGCACATCCGGTTGCGGCGAAATCGGGCCGAGCGCGGCGCCTAGTCCCTCGCCGAATGCAAAGTGCTCGATATTGAAGCCGAGATAGACCGCAAGCCCGCTATCGCCGGGCCAGCGGAACGCGTCGCTATCCGTGATCGGGCGATACGCAAAGCGGCCATGGGTGGCGATCGGTTGACGGGCGCGATTCTCTGCTGCGGGCATGTTCCGTGTGTCGTTCATGTAAAGAAGCCGTGAGTGACGAAAGGCGACGCGCTAGGCCCCGCATGAACCGAGTTGGCCGGATCATGCCCCGGGACGGACCGAAGACGCACCGCGATTGCGCAAAAAGAAACGCTTTGATCGCTGACGATCGACGCCGCAGATCGTTTGCAATATGTGAGCCAATTCGTCGACGTTAAGCACACCGGCGCGTTTGCAATCGCCGGACCTCGCGAATGGACGGATGGCACATGTCTTGCATTTGGATGGCTTCGCCGAGGCATCGCGCACGGTTTTGCGTGCGTCAGCACTTCGCCGTTCACGAGGACATCCACTCCATGATTCAGCCTGCTTCAACGGTGCTAGAAACCACAGCCGCCGATATCGAACTGGTGCACGTGTCGAAGCAATACGGCGACTCGCTTGCCGTCGACGCCATCGATCTTCGCATTGCCGGCGGTCAGTATTGCTGCCTGCTCGGGCCCTCGGGATGCGGCAAGACCTCGACCCTGCGCATGATCGCCGGGCATGAATCGGTCACCGAGGGTGACATTCTGATCGCGGGACGCAATGTAACGCGCGAAGAACCCGCTGCCCGCGGCACGGCGATGGTCTTTCAGAACTACGCGCTGTTCCCGCATCTGAGCGCGCTCGATAACGTCGCGTTCAGCCTGAAGATGCGCGGCATAGCGAAGGATGTGCGCCGCAAGCGTGCCGGCGAGCTGCTGGAGCTGGTCGCGATGTCCGCGTATGCCGAACGTAAACCGGCGCAACTATCGGGCGGCCAGCAGCAGCGTGTGGCGCTCGCTCGGGCGTTGTTGAATCAACCGGGCTGCCTTTTGCTCGACGAACCGCTTTCAGCGCTCGACCCCTTCCTGCGCGTGCAGATGCGTGCGGAACTCAAGCGCTGGCAGAAAGAACTCGGTATCACGTTCGTGCACGTCACGCACTCGCAGGAAGAAGCGATGGCGCTTGCCGATCTGGTGGTCGTGATGAGCCACGGGCGCATCGAACAAAGCGGCACGCCGCACGAAGTCTTCAACCGTCCGCGTACCGAGTTCGTCGCGCGTTTTCTCGGTGGTCACAACGTATTCAACACGAATGGCCGCTCGTTTACCGTGCGCGCCGATCATCTGCGAGTGGTGCCGCACGGCGTCACGCCAGTTCAGACGGCAACCGGTGAGAGTGGCTTGGCGCGAATCGGCGGCGTGCCCTGCAAGGTGCGCGAAGCGGAATACCAGGGCACCCATTTACGCATGACGCTCGATCCGCTCGACGGCTCGCCGGAACTGATCTCGTTGGTGAGCGACGGCGATTATGACCCGGCACGGCTCGGCCCCGACGCGCGTGTGGTGGTCTGGTGGAACGAGCAGGATGCGCATCCGCTGGCGGCCTGAGCGGGTGCGCGGTTGTGTTCTGCCTGCGCGACACGGTGGCGCAAAGAAGGTCTCTGAACGAGAAACGTGAACCGAGTTTTAACTGAACGACAAACAGGCGCTGACCGAACATCAGGCGCAGACCAAACGAACGTCAACTGAGGAGAAGGCAATGAGTGAAGCGAACGAGAGCCCGGCAGCGGCCGCATCCGATCTGAAGGAAAAGGGCCTGTCGCGCCGCACGTTCATCAAGGGCGCTGTGGCGGCGGCCGGCATTGCCGGTTTTCCGTACGTGCATGCGCAGGAGAAGATCACGTTGCGCTACCTCGGCACGGCGGTGAATCAGAGCGCCGACATCGCGAAGAAATTCAAGGAAGACACAGGCATCGACATTCAATATGTGCCGGTGACGACTGACGACGTGGCCAAGCGCATCATCACGCAGCCCAACTCGTTCGACATTGTCGACACCGAATATTTCGCGCTCAAGAAACTGATTCCGGCCGGCACGCTCGCGGGCATGGACGCGAAACGTATCAAGCTCGCCGACAAGATCACGCCGGTGCTGACACGCGGTGAAGTGAACGGCAAGAAGATCGGCGATCAGGGCACCGCGCCGAAAAAGGTGATGTTCCTGACCGGCCCGCGCTCCACGGAATTCTCCGCAACGCCGACCGAATGGATGACGCTGATCCCGACCACATACAACGCGGACACGCTCGGCATCCGTCCCGACCTCATCAAGCGGCCGATCGACAGTTGGGCCGAATTGCTCAATCCGCAATTCAAGGGCAAGGCGGCGCTGTTGAACATTCCCGCGATCGGCATCATGGATTCGGCAATGGCGATCGAGGCGATGGGTCACGTGAAGTATGGCGACAAAGGCAATATGACCAAGGCCGAAATCGACCAGACCATCAAGATCCTGATCGAAGCCAAGCGCGCCGGCCAGTTCCGCGCGTTCTGGAAGGACTTCAACGAAAGCGTGAACCTGATGGCGTCAGGCGAGGTGGTGATCCAGTCGATGTGGTCGCCAGCCGTGACCAAGGTGCGCACCATGGGTGTCGCCTGTAAGTTCCAACCGCTCAAGGAAGGCTATCGCTCGTGGGCGTCAGGTTTTGGCTTTCCGCGCTCCCTGCAAGGGAAGAAGCTCGACGCTGCGTACGAGTTCGTCAACTGGTTCCAGGACGGTTGGGCCGGCGCCTACCTGATGCGTCAGGGCTATTACTCGGGTGTGCTCGAGACGGCAAAGACGCACATGCAGCCTTACGAATGGGACTACTGGATCGAAGGCAAAGCTGCCGCGCAGGACATCAAGGCACCCGATGGCCAGTTGCTCGAAAAAGCCGGCACCGTGCGTGACGGCGGCTCGTACAACCAGCGCATGGGGGCGATTGCCTGCTGGAATGCCGTGATGGACGAGAACATCTACATGGTTCAGAAGTGGAACGAGTTCATCGCGGCTTAAATGTGGCTTGAACGTGACCTGAGCGACTGAATCGCATGCCGGACTGCCGGTGCATGACCGGCCGGCAGTTCTTCGATGACGCGGTTATGCCGCAAAAGTGCTTCCACTGATATCCGCCCATGGCAACGATCGACCTTCCTTCTCACGCGCAGGATGAGCCCGTCAAACACCGGCGCGCGCCGGCATGGTTGCAGGCGACGCCGCTTTCGCTCACGTTCCTGCTGTTTTTTATCGTGCCGCTGGTCATCACGTTGATCGTCAGTTTCTGGGACTTCAACGAGTACCAGATCATTCCGGCTTTCACGCTCAAAAACTACGCGGCGATTTTCAACGGCTGTTCGTCGATGACGGACGTCTGCGTGACCTTGAAAACATACTGGTCGACGCTCAAGTTCTGCGCGATCGTATGGACCGTGACCTTGCTGCTGGGTTTTTCGATTGCTTACTTCCTGGCGTTTCACGTACGCACGACGAGCATGCAGACAATCCTGTTCCTCGTCTGCACGATTCCCTTCTGGACGTCGAACGTGATCCGCATGATTTCGTGGATGCCATTGCTCGGCCGTAACGGGCTCGTCAATCAGGCCCTGCTGGGCGCACATCTGATCGACCAGCCACTCGAATGGTTGTTGTATTCGAATTTCTCGGTCGTGCTGGCGTTCGTGCACCTCTACACGTTCTTCATGATCGTGCCGATTTTCAACGCGATGATGCGGATCGACCGTTCGTTGCTAGAGGCCGCGCGCGATGCCGGCGCAAGCGGCTGGCAAGTGATTCGCGACGTGGTGTTGCCGCTGTCGAAGACCGGCATTGTGATCGGCTCGATCTTCGTGATCACGATCGTAATGGGCGACTTCCTGACCGTCGGCGTGATGGGTGGCCAGCAGATCGCATCTGTCGGCAAGATCATCCAGGTGCAGACCGGCTACCTGCAATTTCCCGCCGCGGCGGCCAACGCGATCATTCTGCTGGCTGTCGTGTTGATGATCGTGTGGGGTTTGACGCGGGTGGTCGACATCCGCAAGGAGCTGTGAAGATGCAGGCCATTCGCCTCAAACATCGGGAGCGTCGGCCGGCCAGCTTTTACTGGCTCGCGCTGCTGTTTGGTTTGTTCGTGCTGTTCCTGTATGGACCGGTCATTACGATTTTCATTCTTTCGTTTCAGGGACCCGAGGGCGGCCTGACGTTTCCGATGCGCGGTGTGTCGTTGCACTGGTTTGCCGCGCTGCGTGACGGTGTGGGCGATGTCGATATCTGGGGCGCATTTGGGCGATCCGTGCGGCTCGCATTGGCCGTAACGGTGTTGACCGTGCTGTTCTCGGTGGCGGCCGGATTGGCATTTCGCCGGCGATTTCGCGGGGATACTGCCGTCTTTTACGTGTCGGTTGCCAGTCTGATCATGCCGTCCATTATCGTTTCGCTGGGGATCGGGTTGACGTTCCGGTTGCTCGATAACGGTGTGAAGTTTCTCGCTTCCGCGTGGGGGTATCAGTCGTTTGCCGATACCTATACGACGTCGATGGGCTTGTTCACGTCGGCGCTGGGCGCGCATTTGACGTGGACGCTGCCATTCGGTTTGCTCGTGATGTTTGCTGTGTTCAACCGCTTTAATCCTGCTTATGAAGAGGCTTCGCGGGATCTGGGTGCAACGCCGTGGCAGAGCTTCCGGCACGTTGTTTTGCCTATTATCGGACCTTCGGTTGTCGGCGTCGCGATGTTTGGGTTCACGCTTTCATGGGATGAGATTGCGCGTACCTCGCAAGCGATTGGAGATCAGAATACCTTGCCGCTCGAATTGCAAGGGCTTACCACGTCGGTGACGACGCCTGTCATTTATGCGCTTGGGACGATGACTACGGTTTTGTCGCTTACGGTTATGGTTTTGTGTTTGCTCGCGGTGCGGGGGTTGGGGCGGCGGCGGGTGAAGTGACGTTTCTTTGCCTGCTTGGCGGTTGGGTTTTTGTTTGCTCGGGGTGTTGGGGTTTCCTTGTTCTGGCCTTGGTGCCTTTCCTTGTTTTGTTAGTGGTCTATTAGTGTTGCCCCTGTGCGGGGCGGCACTTACTTTCTTTGCCGCCGCAAAGAAAGTAAGCAAAGAAAGCGGCTAGAAGCCCCTGCTAAGTGGGCGCCGTGGTCTGCACAGGGTAGTGGTGCGACTGGAATCCGTGCTCTCGCACATTCGGCGTTAGTGACAAAG